>VBIU01000252.1 GCA_005880945.1 Chloroflexota bacterium
CGACCTCTGCCCCACCGCCAACTGGAAGTGCAAGGCGGTCCCGAGCCTGGCGAAGCACCCGCTGCCGGCGCTGGTCCGGGCCGGCGTGCGATGCACCGTCAGCACCGATTCGCGCACGGTGGCCGACACGACCCTGAGCCGCGAGTTCGAGCTTGCCTCCGAGATGGGCCTGAGCGATGACGAGCTGCGCCGCTGCAACGATGTCGCGTACGAAGCGAAGTTCGGTTAGCCGGTCCCGAAGAGCCTGTCACCGAAGTCGCCGAGGCCGGGCACTATGAACATTTTGTCGTTGAGCCCTTCGTCGAGCGCCGCGGCGAAGATCTGCACCTCTGGGTGGCGCTCCTCGAGCACCTTTACGCCCTCAGGCGCGGCGACCACGCACACCATTCGGGGGTCGCGGCCCCCCGCCTCCTTGATCAGGTCCAGCGCCTGGGCGGCCGAACCGCCGGTCGCCAGCATCGGGTCGAGCAGCAGGGGCACCTTGCCGACCAGGTTCGGCAGCTTCTGGTAGTAGATGCGGGCCACCGCCGTCTCCTCGTCGCGCTCCAGGCCGATGTAGCCGACACTCACGCGAGGCAGAAGCTCCAGCGCGGGCCCGAGAATGCCGAGGCCCGCCCGCAGGACCGGGATTGCGACCACCTCGCGCTCGACCAGCGTCGCATGAGCTTCTTTGAGCGGCGTCTGGACGGTGGTGTGCCGTACAGGTAGGTCCGCCGTGGCCTCGTAGAGCAGCAGCATGATCACTTTGCGCGCCAGCTCGCGGAACTCGTCCGGCTCCGTCAAGCGGTCCCGAAGGCCGACAAGGCTGTCCGCCACCAGCGGGTGGCTACTTACCTTTAGCGGCACGCTCGTCTTGCTGGATGAGAAGCCGGATCGCGTCCACCGCGACCTTCAGCATGCGATCCGAGCTCGTCCACGCACAGGTTGATGGTGCCCGCGCGCAGCTTCCGCAGCCGCGCCACCACAAAAAGGGTCGACGTCTCCATGTCGTTGCTCAGGATGCCGGCTCGGGACCACATCGCCAGCTCTTCGCGCAGGTGCTGGGGTCGAGGCATCTTATCCGGCATGAGGTCCGAGTAGAGCGCATCCACCGATCGCATGATCCCGACGTGATGAGGAACGCCCGCTTTCGTCGACGCCTCGACCAATGCATTGACGACGTCGAGCGACGCGATCGCTGGATATTCGAGCGGCACGTAGCCGTTCGGCGTGCCCTCGCTGCGCACCGAGCCGATCGCGATCACCAGGTCGCCCACCTTGATCTCAGGCTGGGCGGCACCGCACGTGCCGACACGAAGAAAGGTGTGAACCCCGAGCTCGTTCAGCTCCTCGACCGCGATCGCCACGGAGGGACCGCCCATGCCGGATGAGATCGTCGAGACGGGCACTCCTTCGAGGCTGCCTGTGAAGGTTCGATACTCGCGGCTGAACGCAACCTCTCGGGCTCCGTCCAGGTATTTGGCGACCATCGGCGTGCGACCAGGGTCGCCCGGCACCAGCACGTACTGCCCGACCTCTCCCGGGCCGAGGCCGACGTGGTACTTCTTTTCGCCTGTCGCCGTCACCGGAAGGGAAGTCTATCCGCCTCTCGATATGCCGTCCGCGTCCACCCGGGCCAGGACGTGGGGCGGGCGCTTGACCTCGCGCTCGCTGAGCCGCCACGCGTTTTGAAGGCGGGGCGTGACTCTTTGGACCAGCTCCTCGGATCGCGCATGGATGACGGCGAGAGGCTCACCCGCTCGCACCCGGGCGCCCACCGCCGCCTCGATCACAATGCCCGCGGCATGGTCGACACGGTCTTCCTTCTTCGCGCGGCCCACCCCAAGCTCGAGCCCGGCCAGCCCGACCTCCAGGGCGTCGATCGATTCCACGTAGCCTTCGGCGGAAGCGAGCACCGCGAGCTGAACCGCGGCCACTGGCAGGCCCTCGTCGAGCTTGCCGCTCTGCGCGGCGAGCATGCGCAGGAAGGTCTCGCGCCCGGCGCCTGATCGGAGGGCTTCCTCGGGGTCTCGCGAGACCCCGGCCAGCCGGCACATCTCACGCGCCACCTGGAGCGCCACGTCGAGCAGCTCCTCGTCGCCTTTGCCCGCGAGCGCGTCCAGCGCTTCATGGACCTCGAGCGCGTTCCCCACGGCACGGCCCAGCGGGTTGTCCATGGCGGTGACCAGGGCCACGGTCCGCCGTCCAGCTCCCTCGCCGAGCAGGACCATCTCAGTCGCCAGGTGCTCCGCGGACGCCGCGTCAGGCATGAAGGCGCCGCGTCCGAACTTGACGTCCAGGACTATCGCGTCCGCACCCGCGGCAATCTTTTTCGACATCACGCTGGAGGCGATCAGCGGCACCGACGGCACGGTGGCCGTCACGTCACGAAGCGCGTAGAGGGCCTTGTCGGCCGGCACCATGCGCGGGGATTGCGCCGCGACTGCGATCCCGATCTCGCGTACCTGCTTGATGAACCGATCCGGGTCGAGATCGACTGTCAAATGGGGCACCGATTCGAGCTTGTCGAGCGTCCCGCCGGTATGCGCGAGCGCCCGTCCGCTCAGTTTGGGAACCTTTACCCCGACGGCGGCAGCCAGAGGCGGGCCGATCAGCGTGACCTTGTCGCCCACGCCGCCAGTCGAATGC
>VBIU01000031.1 GCA_005880945.1 Chloroflexota bacterium
CTTAAGCCGATTGGCCTGGGTGCCGACGCTCTGCACAGCCGGCGGCGTGCAGGTGATCACTCCGGGTGCAGGCGTCTTCATCCAGAAGATCTGCGCGGTGATGAACGGATTCATGCCGGCGTCGCTGAAGTCATTGGTGCCAACCAGCATGTACTTGCTGCTGTGGCCGAGCTTGGGGTAGTCCGGCAGCACACCAGCGGTGACTTTCGAGAACCTGCACCAGCCGGTCGCCAGGTTGGAGGGATCGGGCGTTTTCGACCAGCCGAAGAAGAACTTGTCGACGCCGAAGTTGCACCCGAGGACCACGTACAGCCTCCTCTGTGAGGACGAATCCCACTGGATCTGAGGGTCGCAGAGCACCTGCGACACGGCGAGCCAAGAGTTGAAGGTCGCCTTGCTCACCAGGCTGAGGTCGCTCCGCTTGTACACGCCGATGACGGTGTTAACCGTCTCGACGTAGTGACTGGGCCCGATCGAGCCTGTCGTGTCCGGTGGCGTCCCCTGGTTGATGCCGTTGTCCGTGGCGTTCAATCCGGGCTGATTGAGACCGTTGAAGACCGCGATTTTCGGTCCGGTGGGCGAGGGGGTCCAGGTCTTGGGGAGTGTGTAGCGGACTGGAGCCGTCGCCGTTCTGTGAATTGGGAGGCGGGGCTTTCTCGACTTCGCCGAGGCGGCAGCGGAGGCGGGTGTTTGGAACGTCTGCGATGCCGGCCGACCCACGAAGCCCGCTGGAGAAGCCCACGTGCTGGCGAAGACGAGTGCCGCCAACAGACCCAACGCCGGTCTTGTCACCATGGGACCGACATCCTAACCCGAGATGGGGGAGAGCCCGCTGTCAGCGCGCTGGCGGGGTCGGTGCGGGCGAGGACTGGCCCGCAGGCGGCCGGGTGCTCGGCGGTGGCGCGCCGGTTTGCGAGATCGGCGTTGGTCGCCCTGGGGGGCTGGGGGCAGGGCTCGACTGCGCCAGGCCGAAATGCATCACGAAGGTCCGGAGCAGAGTGTGCGAGGGCACGAACACGCGCCCGCCGGCCTCAGCTGGAGTCACGAAGCGGTTGACCCCAAACGTTGCGCTCTGGTAGATCAGCGCGCCATTTCCGGCGCTGTAAGCGGTCAAGCCCTTGTTGCTGGCGGCCCAAACCGCGCCGGCGGCGACAAAAGGAGCGCCAAACGTCGTGGTGCCTCCCGCATGCCAGTTGGGCGGCGCGCAGGCGGCGTCGCATTCGCTAAACGAAGGCGTCGAGGTGTTCGTGTTGAGCGCCACCAGGCCATGCGACTCGCATTCGAGGTACACGAAGGGGGCGGAGTAAGCGAAGGAGCCGTATGTGGCCGCCGAGTGGTCTCCGAAGCAGACGTCCGCCTGCGTGTAGGAGGCCGAAGGCGGGAAGAGCTGGCCGTTGACGCCGCCGAGGTTGGTGGGGTCGAGCAGAAACCCTCCTCCGTTCTTTCCCGCCATGAACATGAGATTGGGATTGATCAGGAGAGGACTCGCCGACCCGAGGTCGGAGTCCGGGCTGCACCAGTTGGCCTCCCAGTCCTCCGGCTCGAAGAAAGTCGGAGAGCCAAGCGTGGGGTTCACCCTGACCACAGCGTCGCTCAGCGATGAGCCCGAGCAGGGGATTGCGTTCCCTGTTGCAAAAAAGACGTTGTGTGAAACGTCGTCGACCACAATGCCGCCCGGCGCCCATACGCTCTCGGCGCCAGAAGGCGTTTTGAACACATTCGACGCGCTGACGCCATCGGTGGGAACACCCACCACCCAGCCGTAATAAGGAGTGCCTCCATCGAAGCAGTCCCCGGCACGACCACCGAACGGAACGTAGACGTAACCGTTGGCCAGAGCCAGCGCACCCCTCTCCTGCTGGATCTTCCAGTCAAAACCGGTGGGCGCGATGAGGGTGTTGAGCTCTGTGAGGCCGGTGATGAGGTTGAGGCCGAACAGGCGATAGGTCGGAGGAGAGCCGGAGAACTCAGTCACCGCGTAGATGCGGCCTCCCGCCGTGTCGATCACCGGCGTGCCGAGGATTCCCATCGGCGACACATTCCCGCATACCCAACCGCTTGATTGGGGCGTCCCCAGATGGCGGCTCCACACCAGCGAGCCGTCGGCCTGGTTGAACGCGTATACGGTGTTGTTGAGCGTTGCGGAATAGACGATGCCCCCGTAGACGACTGGCGACGCGTAGACCTCGCCGTCCATGGCAGTCGAAGTCCAGCCCGTTGTGACCGACTGGAGCTGTGGCAGCGTCGGATCGTTTCCGGTCCTTGCGTTGTCGCGGTGGTAGGTGGGCCAGGATCCGTTCGCCACGATCGGCGTCGAGGGGGCGCTGACCGTCCGGCCCGCCACCGGAGAGGAGGTGATGTTCAACGTGACCAGGGCCAGTCCCGCGGTGACTGCGACCCGGATTCGCGTAGCCCGCATCCGGAGAAACCCTAGCGTTTCCGGGGTCGGGATGCAAAAAGGAAGTGCCGTGGGTGAAGCCTTTGGTAAGGGCTTGCATTGAGTCGAGTTGACAAGCACGGATGGCCGGTGGACAATCGCTCAGTCGCCGTAGAAATGGGGTAGAGGATGGGGCGCGAATCCGAAAACTAGGTCTTGCCACGACGACTGCGTTGATCCTTCTCGTAGCGTTATTGGCGAGCCCGGCCCCGGCATCTGCATCGGGCAGGATTTCTCCTCCAGGCCCGGCTGGGCCGCATTCCGGAGCCAGGTCTCTCCCCGTCAACGCTCCAGCGATGGGCACCCGGTCTCCGACCACCGCGCTGACCTTTTCGTGCGACGGGCAATTCGATGCGGTCGGCAGCCCGACGGGCGCCGGCCACAACATCCTGGAAGGCACCGCGGCGATCACAGGCAGCGACGTTTGGTCGGTCGGCATCCAGGTCAACGCGAGCAACTTCGACAGGACGCTGGCGCAGCACTTTGACGGAGGGAGCTGGACCACGGTCGCGACCCCTAACGCGAACACGCTGCACAACGACCTGTTCGGCGTGAGCGCCGTCACGTCCAGCAACGTCTGGGCCGTGGGCATATACGTGACCAACAACTCGACGGGCACGGCGGCGACGCTCGCGCTGCACTGGAACGGGACTAGCTGGACCAAGGTCCCGACGGTGAACCCGTCGACATACAGCTACCTGTTCGCGGTCAAGGCCGTCAGCGCCAGCAGCGTTTGGGCCGTAGGCACCTACTACGACTTCGGCGCGGCGGCTTACAACACGCTGGTCGAGCATTACAACGGGACCAGCTGGAAGGTCGTCTCCAGCGCCAACGCCGTTTCGAACACTTTTTTTAACCAGCTCTTCGCAGTCTCGGCGCTGAGCGACTCGGACGTCTGGGCGGTCGGCAGCTACTCGGCATCATTCGCCGGCACTCGCTCGCCCCTCGCCGTGCATTGGGACGGAGCAACCTCCTCAGTCGTCAACACCGCAGACGTGCTCGGCGGAGACAGCGAGATCCTCGGCGTTGATGCCCTCGAGGGCGGGCATGCCGTCGGAGTCGGCTACGGTGGCACCCCGCGACAGGCCGAGAGATGGGACCTCATGTTGGGTTCGTCTTCGGCGACGGCCCCGGGCACCACGTTCGGGGGCGATGTGGTTCTCGAAGGGGTCGCGAGGGCTTCAGGCAGCCTGTGGGCGGTCGGCTTTGCCCGAGCCACCAACCTCGATCGCCGTCAGACGCTGGTCTGGAAGGCGAGCTGGGATTCAACGGGCCATGTGCTGACCTGGGCCGCAACGCCTGGAATCAGCGCAAGTCCGGGCACAGTCAACAACGTTTTCTTCGGGGTCGCAGCCGTCACACCTCACGTCTTCTGGGCGGTCGGTTACGGGACGAGCGATACCGTGGACCACACGCTGACGGAGCTCTACTGTGCCCTGCATTTCAACGTGGTCGCACCGGCCAACGCTGTCCCGGGGACGCCGTTCTCTGTGACGGTCACCGCGAAGAACGCTGACAACTCGACGGCAACCGACTATCGCGGCACCGTCCAGTTCTCGAGCAGCGATCCCCAGGCCGTGCTGCCCGCCGACTACGCGTTCACGTCGGGCGACTCAGGAGCGCACACCTTCGGGGGCGTGGTCATGAGGGACACCTCCAATCAGCCGTCGTCGATCAGCGTCCGCGATGCTGTCACGCCCATTGTCAACGGCACCACCACGATCATCGTGGCGTGCGTGGGTGTGTGCCAGGGACCAACGGGAACACCGGGAGGCCGAGACGTCGCACCAGGTCCCGCTCCGGCCTCGCCCACACCGCGCATTGCGATCCAATCGTCAGGCGGCACCCCGGGGCCTCGAGTGGCACAGCGCGGCGACCTGGTGCTAGTCTCCCAGCGAACGGCTCCCGCACCGCGCGCCGCTGAATCGATTCGGGATCTGGGGTTAATCCTTCCATTCGGGCTGCTGGTGTTGGCGCTGTTGGCGCTTCGGCGGCGTAGAGGCAAGGAGAAGTCGAATGTCCGGTAAAGCACGTGAGCCGGTGAAACATTCCATTGCAAACACAGCCGCAAAATCGAACAAGCGCGCGACTGCAAAACCTTCAGTCGCGAGGCTGAACAATCTCAAGACCAACGCACAGGGCGGCCGGGAGCCTGCCCGCCAGAGCCCACGCTAGCCGAACGCCAACTAGGGAGTGAATGAAATGGACCGAACTCAGGAGCTGGAGGAACAGGTCAGGCGGCTGTCGCAGACCGTCGACGCGATGCGCGGCCGGATGGCCAGGCTCGAAGGGCGCGAACCGAGTGTCGCGGTGGCCAAGGAAAGCAACCGGCGCGGATTCCTGAGAATCGGAGCGGGTGCAGTGCTCGGCGCGCTGGGTTTTGCCGCGGCCAGAGCCCTGCCGGCTTCGGCTGCCACAGGCGGAAACATGATCTTGGGCAACCCCAACTCGGCAGACGCCTCGACAACTCTGATTGCCACCGGCGGCTCGCCCCCCGTTGAGGTGTTCGGCGTTTCAGCGGCAGGCACAACCTGGAACCCACCGACCACCGGGACGTTTGGAGGTCCACTTCAAGGCTTGGGGACAAGCACCGGCGTGGTCGATGGAGTCGACGGGTGGGCAGGCGGGACATCGGGCGCCGGTGTTTACGGCCTCACTGACGCCGGCTACGGGGTGATCGGCGAGAGCAGCACCGGCATCGGCCTGTACGCGCGAAGCTCTGGCCGCATCCGCCAGGAGGCTCTGGCAAATCCAGGCGCCCCCGCCTATACGCCCAACGACTTCGAGCAAGTCCGCGACGCGGTCGGGGTGCTGTGGATTCACAACCCGTCCGGAGTATGGCGACGCGTCAACACAGTGCGGGTCGACAGGGCCGACAACGTGGCCGGCGCATACAAGCCCTTCCGACGGCTTGACACCAGGAGCGGCGCGATCAAGGCCGCGGGCAGCACGACGGTGGTGTCCGTCGCGGGAACAGGCGCCGGAGCCTCTGCCATCCCTTCCGACGCCGTCGCCGTCGTGGGCAACCTGACCGCTGTCAATTACACGGGAAGTGGATTCCTTGCCATCATGCCCTCCGGGACCGTGTTCAACCCGGCCGCCGATCCTTCGAGCGTCAACTTCATCGTCGGACAGAAGGCGATCGCCAACGCCTTCGTCTGCGGTTTGAGTGGCGGCGCGGTCCAGGTTTACGTCGCGGGGCACTCGAGTCACTTCATAGTCGATATCACTGCGTACATCCAGTAGCCCGCGGCTCCTAGCCGTCTCGAGGAGGCCGACCTACTGGCGCGTGCCCGGATGAGCCGCCGCCAGCGCTTCGCCACCATCGGTTTTCTCGGGGGCCTGATGGGCGGCCTCCTGGGCGTCGGCGGCGGCCTGGTCATGGTGCCGCTCCAGGTCGTGTGGGCCGGCATGACTCAAAAGCAGGCGAACGCCACCTCTCTCGTCGCCATCATCCCGATCGCCATCGCCGCCTTGCCGATCTATTACTTCCACGCCGAAAGGCCGCAGGTGGATCTGCACTTGGCGTTGTTCCTCGTGATCGGGAGCGTGGTCGGCGCATATGCGGGCGCTCGTCTTCTGAAGCTCATCCCGGAGCGGATCTTGAAGATGTTGGTCGCGGCGATGCTCGTCCTGGTCGGAATCAAAGAGGTCATCGCGCCATGAGCTGGGGTGACGCGCTCGCCATTGTGGGCGGCCTGGTGGCCGGCGTGATCAGCGGCACGATGGGTGTCGGAGGGGGTGTGGTTTTCGTTCCGTTCATGACCACCGGCTACCGCTTCACACAGACCCTGGCGCAGGGCACGTCGCTGGCCGCGATCGTTCCAACGGCGGTGGTGGGCGGGTTCACGCACATCCGGCAGGGCAACGTGCTGCGCGACGCCGCGATCTGGATGGGGGCTGGGGGGCTGGGGGGCGCCGTGGTCGGCGCCGTGGTTGCGGTGCACGCCCCATCGGGCATTCTGGCCCGCCTTTTTGCCCTGTTCCTGTTCGCCAACGCCTTCGTGCTCGTTCGCAGCGCGCTGGCCGATCGCACGGGGAAAACGGCCGCCCCGTAGCCGCCTCTTGACACGATGACGCGTTGCGGCGTACCGTCGGCGCCAAGAACGGTACGTACCAGTACTAAAGCGTTCTAGCAAAGGAGTGAAGTGGTTTCGTTCGAGCTGAGCGACGAGCAGCGTGAGATCAGGGACTGGGTCCATGACTTCGCGGAGAAGGAGATCCGCCCGGTGGCGGCTCAGTACGACGAGGCCGAGGAGTTCCCATGGCCGGTTGTCAAGAAGGCGGCCGAGGTGGGGCTCTACGGCGTCGATTTCCTCCAGCAGACTTTCGCCGACACGACTGGGATCATGCCGGCCCTGGTCGCGGAGGAGTTGACATGGGGCTGCGCAGGCATCGCGCTGGCCATCCAGGGCACGGGCCTGCCCATCGCCGCGATCTTTTCGCAAGGCACTCCTGAGCAGATCGCGACCTGGATGCCCGCGTGCTTCGGCACTGTCGAGAAGCCGGCAGTCGGCGCATTCGCAGTGACCGAGCCCGATGCGGGCTCGGACGTCTCATCGATGAAGACGCGGGCCGTGCGCAAGAACGGCGATTGGGTGATCAACGGCCAGAAGATATTCATCACCAACGGCGGCATCGCGGGCGTCCACGTCGTGGTCGCCGCCGTCGAGCCGGAGCTCGGCACGCGGGGCCAGGCGAGCTTTGTCGTCCCGCCGGGGACGAAGGGCATCCGCCAGGGCAAGAAGGAAAGGAAGATGGGCATCCGCGCCTCGCACACCGCCGAGGTGCTCCTCGAGGACTGCACGATTCCGCTCGAGAACGTGCTCGGCGGCATGGAGAAGCTGGACGCCAAGCTCGCGCGAGCGCGCGAGGGCACGCATCAGCGCTCCTCGGTGGCGCTGAAGACGTTCGAGCTGTCGCGCCCGATCGTTGGAGCCCAGGCGCTGGGCATCGCACGCGCCGCCTTCGAGTTCGCCCTCCATTACGCCAGGGAACGGAAGCAGTTCGGCCGGACCTTGATCGAGAACGAGGCGATCGCGTTCATGCTCGCCGACATGGCGACCGAGATCGAGGCGACCCGCGCGCTGATCTGGCGGGCGCTGTGGGAAGGGCGGAACGGCGGCGAGTTCAAGAAGGCCGAGGGCTCGATGGCGAAGCTGAAGGCCGGCGAGGTCGCGGTCAAGGTCACCGAGCAGGCGATCCAGATCTGCGGCGGCTACGGCTACATCCGGGATTTTCCGGTCGAGAAGTGGCACCGCGACGCCAAGATCTACACGCTGTTCGAGGGCACGAGCGAAATCCAGCGGATCGTCATTTCGAGGGCGCTCGCGCACGACTAGGTGGTGGGCGCAGCGCACGTAGGCGTTCAGCGGCGGGACGTGAGGCAGGAGAGGCGGCGCGGGAGAATCGCCGACGCCGCGCTGCACCTGTTCGCGACGCGCGGCTACAACGTCACGTCGGTCGACGAGATCGTCGCGCGCGCCAAGACCTCGAAGTCGGGTTTCTATGAGTTCTTCAGCTCCAAGGAGGACTGCTTTCGTGAGCTCCTGACGCAGGAGGGCGGAGCGTTGATTCGCGAAGTCCTCGACGACGCCGCCACAGGACACAACCACCGCGAGCGGCTGCGCCTCGGCATCAGCCGGTTCGTGCGGTCATGCTTCGAGCGGTCGTCGGTGGCGCGGCTGCTGATCGTGGAGTCGGTCGGGCTTTCCGCTGCGGTGGATCAGGTCCGCCACGAGCTCGAGAGCCGATTCGCGGATGCGGTGGC
>VBIU01000253.1 GCA_005880945.1 Chloroflexota bacterium
GCTGAGCGAGGACAGGCTCCTGCTCCTCGATCGCCAGCGGCGGGTGGTCTGGGATAGCGGCAGCCCCGCCACCGTGGGGCAGGTCATCGCGGTGCAGGCGGCGCGCCGCGTCGCCAACGTCGCGGAGGCGCAGCCGACCCTTGATGGACAGCCTTACCTTGCCGCCGCGGTCGCCCTGGCCCCAGCGCGTGACCCGCTGGGTGCGGCCTTCCTGGTTGTCGCGCGTCCGCGAGCCTCGATCACGGCGGCCGCGGCGGGTGAGCTGCTGCCGCTTCTCCTGGCGACAGGCGGCGCTGCGCTGGTGGTGGCAATGCTGCTGGTCGTGCTGGTGGGCCGGTCGTTGACTCGACCGCTCACACAGCTGGCCGCCGCCGCAGAGGATGTTGCCGCGGGCAACTACTCGCGGCGCGTGGGCATTCGCGGCGACGACGAGATCGGGATGCTGGGCGCCGCGTTCGACAGGATGGCCGAAGCGGTTGAACGCGCGCGCAAGGTACAGCGCGACTTCCTGGCCAACCTCTCTCACGAGCTGAAGACACCGCTGACAAGCCTGATCGGCTTCAGCCAGGCGCTGGTCGACGGCAGCCTGAAGGGCGACTCCGACCGGGCGAGGGCGGCCGCGATAGTGCACGAGGAGTCCGAGCGCGTGCTGCGCATGGCGCAGGAGCTCCTCGACCTTGCACGTGTCGAGGCGGGCTCGATCTCGATCCACGTCACCGAGGTCGACCTGGGCGGCCAGCTTCAACAGGAGATCGAGATCGTGCGCCCCCGGGCTGACGCCCGCGACCTTCGCCTCGCTCTCGAGGTGCCGCCCGACATGCCACCGGTGTCGGCGGACCCGGAGCGCCTGCATCAGATCCTCGACAACCTGTTCGACAACGCCGTCAAGTACGCGCCCGCCGGATCGACTGTTACCGCCGTCGCCCGAGTCACGGACGGCTCGGTCGAGGCGATCGTCGCCAATCCCGCCGGCGCGCACCGTCCCGACCCGGAGAGGATGTTCGAGCGCTTCTACCGGGCGGACCGGTCGCGGTCCGCGGCCGCCGGCGGCGTCGGCCTGGGTCTGGCGATCTCACGCGAGCTGGCGACGGCGATGAGGGGAAGGCTGTGGGCCGAGCTCGACGACGCGGGCGACCTGCAGATGCATCTTGCGCTGCCGGCGGCGCGGCACGCAGTTACTGAGCGGCCTGCACCACCAGGGTGACCGGGTTTTCGAGCAGCCGCTTGACCTCGGCCATAAACTGCGCCGCCGTCGCTCCGTAGAACACGCGATGGTCGACCGACAGGGTCATTCGCATCACCTTGCCCGCGACCACGCGCCCGTCTTCGACCACTGCAGCATCCTTGATCGCGCCGACAGCAAGGATCGCCGCCTCCGGCGGATTGATGATCGCGACGAACTCGTCAACCCCGAACATCCCGAGGTTTGAGATCGAGAACGTCGCGCCGCTGAGGTCGCCCTCGGCGGGGCGGCCCGATCGCGCCCGCTCGATCACCTGGCGCGACTCGATCGAGATCTGCACGATGTCCTTGGTGTCGGCGTCATGCACGACGGGAACGAGCAGCCCCATGCCCTGGCTCGGTGCGACCGCCAATCCGATGTTCACCGACCGCTTGCGCTGAAACCGGCCGTCGACCCACGAGCTGTTGACCTCGGGGAACTTCCGCAGCGCCAGCGCGCATGCGCGCACCAGGAAGTCGGTCATCGTCACCTTGTCCGCGCCGGGCACCGAATCCTTCAACTGCTGCCGCATGCTCACAGCGAGGTCGACCCGCGCCTCGACGGTGACTGTGAACTCGGGCACCGTCGCCTTTGACTCCGCCATGCGCCGGGCGATGGTGGCCTGCATGCGGGTCGGCTCGAGCGTCTCGACTTCGGGACCCGTCGCCCTTCGGGCCGGCGCGGGTGCTTGCCGAGCTGCGCCGGACTTTCCCTTCGCCAGCGCTTCCACGTCCTCTTTGACGATCCGGCCGTCCGGCCCGGATCCCTTGACTCCGCTGAGGTCGACGCCCAGCTGCTCGGCCAGGCGCCTGGCGAGTGGGGAGGCCTTGACCGCCGCGCCGTCCGAAGCGCCGTCGCTGCCCCGACGAGCCGGTGCGGGCTTCGCCGCCGGCGGCGCCTCCGGCTCCTCAGCCGTGGTCTGAGCGGGCTGCTCCTCGGCGACTGGAGCTTCTTGCTCCGGGCCTTCGGCCGTCTCAGTTTCGGCTGCGGCCGGCTCGGCTTTCGCCTTCGGGCCTTCGCTCTTCGCCTTCTCGGCCTTCTCGCCATCGGATTTGGCCTGCTTCGCAGGCTGCGCCGACCCGGCTGGGCCGATGCTGGCTATCGGCGCTCCGATCTTGGCCGGGACGCCCTTCTCGACTCGAGGTCGAACGTGGCCTTGTCGGACTCGACCTCGGCGAGGACCTCGCCCTTGTGCACCTCTTCGCCGTCCTTCTTCTTCCATTCGACGATGGTGCCCTCTTCCATCGTGTCCGACAGCTTGGGCATATTTACATCAGGCATCTACCGCTCCAGGGAAAAAGGGCAGCGGCCCTTGCCCCGCGGCTTGCCGCGGGGTCGGCTTTGCCGAGGCCGCGATGGGGGAAAACCGCCAGGTTGTCCCCCATTTCTTGACGTCAGGCATCGGTCTTTCTTCCGACGATGCGGCGGGCCATTCGCTTGATGTCCTCGCTGGTCGGGATCGAGGCTTTCTCGAGCGGGAGGCTGTACGGCATCGGCACCTGCGCACCACCGAGCCGCAGGATCGGAGCGTCGAGGTAGTCGAAACACCGCTCCTGCACACCGGCCGCGATCTCCGCGGTGACGCCGTAAGTCGCCCAGCCTTCCTCGACGACCAGGCAGCGGCTCGTTCGCTTCACCGAGTCGACGATGGGACCCCAGTCGATCGGGCG
>VBIU01000065.1 GCA_005880945.1 Chloroflexota bacterium
TGATGGATGGCGCCGAGATGCGCGCCGGCGGCGTCGGCGCCGTGCGTGACGTACGGCACCCCGTCGATCTCGCGGTCGAGGTGATGCGGGACGGCCGGCACGTGCTGCTGGTTGGCGATGGAGCGTCCCGCTTTGCGCGGTCTCACGGGGTGGAGATGTGCGACCCGTCGACGTTCATCATCGACCGGGAGCGCCAGCAGCGTGGTGGCGAGGGCCAGGGCGACACCGTCGGCGCGGTGGCGCGAGACTCACACGGCCACCTTGCCGTCGCGGTG
>VBIU01000066.1 GCA_005880945.1 Chloroflexota bacterium
TTGGGGACCGCGATGCGGGCCGTGGGGGGAGTCATCGTCATCGGCCGCGAAGGTTCTCCCCAGGCCGCCTTCAACACGCCGGCCATGCCGTGGGCGATCGCGGAGTGACCGCCTCCATTTGGTAGCGGACTCGGTTAACACCGGCGAGCTGATCGCGCTGGCGCTGAAGCGCGCCGGGGTCCGCCACCTCTTCACCCTCAACGGCGGTCACATCTGGCCCATCCTGACCGGAGCTGCCGAGCACGGCATTCGCATCATCGACGTCCGCCACGAGCAGTCGGCGGCGTTTGCCGCCGAAGGGTGGGCAAAGGTCACACGCGAGTGCGGCGTGGCGGCAGTCACCGCCGGCCCGGGTGTCACGAACGCGACCTCGGCGCTGGCCCAGGCCCAGTCAGGCGACAGCCCGATCTTCCTGATCGGCGGCCGCGCACCCGTCGCGCGCTGGGGCATGGGCTCGCTGCAGGAGATGGACCATGTCGCCGTCGTCAAGAGCTTGACCAAGAAGGCGGTGACGCTCGATTCCGCGGATGAGGCCTACAGCCAGGCGGCTGAGTGCATGCGCACAGCGTTGAGCCGGCGCACCGGTCCGGTGTTCATGGACGTGCCGATCGACACCTTCTTCAGCGGCGCGGACGTGCCCGAGGCGACCGAGCACCTGACCCCCGACCTCGGTCCCTCTCCCGACCCTGACGCGATCGCGCATGCGGCCCGCCTCATTCGCAATGCGGAGCGTCCCGCGGTGATCGCGGGCGGCAGCGTGTGGTGGTCTCATGCGGAGGACGAGCTCACGCGGCTGGTCGAGATGGCGCATCTTCCGCTGTGCGTCAACGGCATGGCGCGAGGCATCCTGCCGCGCGGCCACCCGTTGTTCTTTCCACGCGCGCGGGGCCCGGCCCTGGGCGAGGCGGACCTCATCCTGGTCATCGGAGTTCCGCTCGACTTCCGGCTCAATTTCGGGCAGCCGCCCGTCTTCGCCGAGGCGGCCAAGCTGGTGTTCATCGACGTCGACGACCATCGCAAGCACCGCAGCGCCGAAGTCTCAATTTACGGCGACCTCAGGGCAGCGCTCGCGGCACTCGCTGGGGCCGTCGCTGGATCGCCCGAGCGTGCCTCATGGCTGGAGAACCTGCGTGATGCCGAGGCGGCGTCCAGGCTGCGCGACGAGAAGATGATGAAATCCGACTCGTCGCCGGTACACCCGGCACGCCTGATCGCCGAGGTGGAGAGCTTCAGCGATCCCGACGCGATCTTCGTCGGCGACGGCGGCGACTTCGTGTCGTTCGCCGGACGCCTCCTCGAGCGTCCACGGCCGGGACTCTGGATCGACCCGGGGCCTTACGGATGTCTGGGGTCCGGGCCCGCGTACGCGATGGCCGCCAAGCTCGCCCACCCCGATCGCCAGGTGATCCTGCTTTCGGGCGACGGCGCGTTCGGCTTCTCGGCGATGGAGTTCGACACCATGGTCCGTCACGGCATCCCGGTGGTGTGCGTGATCGGCAACAACGGGATCTGGGCGCTGGAGAAGCACCCGATGATGAGCTTGCTCGGGGTGAGCATCGCTGCCGACCTGGGCCAACGGACGCGCTACGACAAGGTTGTCGAGGCGCTGGGCGGCCATGGAGAGCTGGTCGAGCGGCCGGATCAGATCAGGCCGGCCCTGGAACGTGCGTTCCGATCGGGGTTGCCGGCGTGCATCAATACGATCTGTGACCCCGACGCGGAATATCCGCGATCATCAGTCCTGATGTGAGGACGCCACGATGAGCGCGGCCCAGGTCAAGCCCGCGATAGAAGCAGACGAGTGGCGCACCGCCCAGTCGCAGTTCGACAGGGCGGCCGAGATCATCAAGCTCGAGCCGTGGCTGCGCGATGTGCTGCGTGAGGTGCAGCGGGAGTTCACGTGCAACTTCCCGGTGAAGATGGACGACGGGCACCTGCGGATCTTCACCGGGTACCGCGTCCAGCACAACATCAACCGCGGGCCCGCGAAGGGTGGCATCCGCTATCACCCCGACGTCTCCCTCAACGAGGTCAAAGCGCTCGCGATGTGGATGACGTGGAAGTGCGCGGTAGTCAACATCCCGTTCGGCGGCGCCAAAGGCGGCATCATCGTCAATCCCAGGGAGCTTTCTCTGAACGAGCTCGAGCACATGACGCGGCGCTTCGCGACCGAGATCTCGATCCTGATCGGCGCAGACCGCGACATCCCAGCCCCCGATGTGAACACCGATGGGCAGACGATGGCCTGGATCATGGATACGCTGTCGATGCATCTCGGCTATTCGGCGCCGGCCTCGGTAACCGGCAAACCGATTGAGGTGGGCGGCTCGCTTGGACGCATCGAAGCCACTGGTCGCGGCGTCACGATCTGCGCGATGGCGGCGCTCGAGCACCTGGGGAGACAACCGCATCAGACCCGCGTCGCGGTGCAGGGTTTCGGCAACGTCGGCAGCATCAGCGCCAAGCTCCTCGAGGAGTCTGGCTGCACGGTGGTTGCCGTGTCGGAAGACTACGGCGGCATCTACAACCCTCTCGGGCTTTCCATCAAGCGGGTGCTCGAATACCGCGCTCGCGAGAAGACGCTGCGTGGTTTTCCCGGCTCGCAGGAGATCGGCAACCAGGAGCTGCTTGGCGTCGACTGCGACATGCTCGTACCGGCGGCGATCGGCAACCAGCTGACGTCGCGAAATGCGCGTGACGTCAAGGCCAAGCTCATCGTCGAGGGGGCCAACGGGCCAACGACCCCGGAGGCCGACGAGATATTTCGCGAGCGGGACATCTTTCTGATCCCTGACATCCTCGCCAACGCCGGTGGTGTGACAGTGTCCTACTTCGAGTGGGTGCAGGACCTCCAATCTTTCTTCTGGTCCGAGCACGAGGTGAACCAGAAGCTCAAGGCGATACTGACACGAGCGTTCTCCGAGGTCCTCAAGACAAAGTTGGAGAAGAAGGTCGACATGAGGATGGCCGCTTACGTTCAGGCGGTCTCGCGAGTGGCCGGCGCCACGCGTGAGCGCGGGCTCTATCCCTAAACAATTCCGGGCGGAGCTCTAGGCCGGATCATCACAGTCACTGCTTCTCGTACTTTTGACAGCCGAAAGGCGCAGCGTCCACTGGGGCCCCCGCGACTCCGTCGCGGGAGCTTGTTCCTTACCCGCGCCGTCTAGAGCTCCCTCGTTCGGAAGCTCCAGACGGATAGGGCGAGCATGACGGCGAACCAGGCAGCGACCCACATCAGGAACTGAATCGGCGGCGGGTCCACCGCCGAGAACGGGTTGGCACGGCCGACGGTGCCGGCTGCCCTCAACGTTGCAAGGACCGCATCCGGCTCCATCGCAAAGACGGCGCCGCGCCACAGGCCGTCGGTCGGAAGAATCAGGTGGCTGACAGTGCCGACGTTCTCGATCGCCTGGTTTTGAAGCCCGATCCCGATATCGCCCACGACGCCCGCAATCCAGGCCATCAGCCATGCGACCAGCGCGATGACCCCGCCTGTGATGCCTGAGAGGCGGGTCGACAGAAGGAGGCCGAGCGAAAGGAGGACCAGGCCTTCGGTGCCGACGAAGAGCACGAGCTCGATTGGGTGCGGCGGCACGTACCCCGTCGCCCAGTCGACCGCCGCGATCTCGAGGAAGGCCGAGCCTGCGGCGTAAATGGCGATCAGGACGGCGAGCCCCAGCCACTTGCCGATCACGACCTCGCTGCGTCGCATCGGGCGGGCCAGCATCGAGAGGAGCAGCCCGCTCTCGACCTCGCTCGAGATGAGTGGGCCGGCGACCACTGCCGCGCTGAGCGCGAGCACCCCGCTGTACATGAAGGTGACGACGATCAGCAGCTGTGAGGTGATCACCTTGACCTGCGCCGGCGGCAGCGGCAAGCCGTTCTCGGTGGTTACCGTCGCGATCTTGTTGAAGCCCCATGCCGAAAAGCCGACGACGAGCAGGGTCAGGATCACGAGCGCGATGAGCAGCCGCCGGCGCGAAGCTTCTTGAACCGTGAGCCTGGCGATGACCAGCACCGGAGGCATCGCTACTTCTCCTCCTCGAGCAGCTGGAGGAAGCGGTCCTCGAGGGTCTGGTGCCGCGGCGCCACCTCGTAAACCCTGCCACCCATCGCGACGATGGCGGCGACAAGCTCTGGCACGCGCTCGACGTTCAGGTTGGCGAACGTCATGTAGTCGCCTTCGTCGTCCAGCTCGCCGAATCTCACCAGCTTGGCCTTGTCCCCGGGTTCGAGGCCGCTCGCCCGAACGCGGACTGTCGTTCCGCTCAGCAGCTGGTCCATGGTTCCGGAAGCGATCACACGGCCATGGTCGACAACCGCCACGCGGTCGCACACCTGCTCGACCTCGCTGAGCAGGTGCGAGTTGAGAAACACAGCGGTTCCGCGTGACGCGAGACCGCGGATGATCTCGCGCACGTCGTGACGGCCGACGGGGTCCAGCGCCGAAGTCGGCTCGTCGAGGAAGACCAGCTCCGGCTCGCCTAGCAAGGCCACCGCAAGGCCAAGCCGCTGCTGCATGCCCTTAGAGAACGTGCCCACGCGGTCGCGCGCACGATCAGTCAGACCGACGGTATCGAGGGCGGTCTTGATCTCGTCCTCCCAGCTCGATCTAGGGAGCGGCGCGAGCTCGCAATGAAGGGCGAGCACCTCGTTCGCCGACAGCCATCCCTGGTAGCGGAACAGCTCGGGGAGATAGCCGATCTTCCGGCGCGTCTCGAGATCGCCGATGGGCCGTCCCAGGAGCCAGCCCTCACCGGACGACGGGGCGATGAGGCCGAGGAGCAGCTTGACCGACGTCGTCTTGCCCGCGCCGTTGGGGCCGAGGAACCCGAAGACTTCGCCGCGCGGCACTGTCATCGACAGGCCGGCCAGCGCGACAGTCTTGCCGAAACGTTTCGAGAGCTCGACTGTGTGGATGGCGGGTGAGCCGGCGGCCGCCCCATCGGGAGCGGCCGCCGTCGAGATCTTTTCAGCTACTTCCGCCACCAATGCAGGCTAGTGCAAGTGGTTGGCGACGTCCAATATCTCGCTCTGCTTGACGGTGCCGGCGACGCCATAGACGGTTCCGGACTTGATCCAGATCACCGCCGCGCCGAGGCCGGTGTTGTCACCCAGGGCGAGGCCATTGACACCCTGGACCTGCACGTTCTTCGACGTCGCGAGCTCGATGGGGATGGGGATCGGCAGCGTGGTGCTGGGGTCCTTGATGGACCGGATGGCGGCAGCCAGCTTGGGCGAAACGCCTGGCTGGGACAGCAGGTAGTTCTCCAGCTCCTGGGCCGTGACACCGGTCGATGTGACCACCGGAGAAGACGAGGCGCCGACGATCAGCTGCGGCAGGTTGAGCTGGGTCGCGTTCTCGGCCGCGCCTGCATTCAGGTTGCCGAAGATCTCGACCACCGCCGGCCCGACAGTGACCGTCAGCTTGGAGCCGTCCATACCGCTGGGCATGGTTGGGAGAGTCTTGCCGGCTTTGGCGGCGGCGGCCGCAGCCTTGGCCGCGTCAAAGGTGAACACGCCGACAGCCTCTGGCATCGCCGCGTACGTGATCGTCGAGGAGACGCCGTTGGGCAGCGGGCCGACCACAGGCACGTGGAGGCCTGACACCGTTCCGGCTTCCGCCGCACTGGTCACGACTTGAGGCGCGGGCTCCTTGGTCCAGGCGAATGTCCCGTACTCGCTGAGACCGGACAGTGACTGCAGGTCGGCGACGCTCACCGCAACCGGCTCCACGGTCTTGGGCTGGAAGAAGACCAGCGCGTCTTGTGCGACACCCGTCACCACGAGGGCGACGATCACGGCGGCGGCCGCCACTATTCCCATCGCCGGGCGCGAGGCCGGACGAATGATCGGCAGCCGGATGCCGAACCGAGGCTGCGCTGCCGGCGCTGAGCGGACGTGGCTCAACGCGGAAGCGATGTCGACCTTGATATCGGGCAATGTCAGCACGCCGGCCACTGCTCGCGCGTCCTCGGCGATCGCCGCATAGCGAGCCTGGCAATCGGCGCACGCCGAGAAGTGCCTGGTGTCCGAAGCAGTGAGGGCGTCCTCGTCGTCGAACTTGCGGCGAAGGGTTCCTTCAGAGAGATGTGCCACGGGTGACCTCCTTGCGCAGCGCGGCTTCCGCGCGTCTTAACAATGTTCCGATCTGTCCGATACCGACACCGAGTGCTTGTGCCACCTCTGCGTAACTGAGGCCGCTGGCCCTCAGCACGAGCACAGTCGCGGGTTTGGGTGCGAGCCGGGCGAGCGCCTGGCGGACCATACGGCGGTCTTCGCTCGTCTCGAACACGTGCTGTGGGTCCATGGCGCGCCCACCTTCGTCGGCCGCCTGGGAGAGCTCACGCCGCTCGCGCCGGCGCCGGCCGCGCACCCGGTTGAGCGCCTTGTGGGCGGCGGCGCGATACAGCCACGCGGCCGCGTAAGGCGCTGCCGCCGAATGCAGCCTGTTGAAGTCGATGAAGACCTCCTGCGCCACGTCCTCGGCCTCGTGGGGATCGGCCAGCACCCGGTTCGCGATACCGGCCACGCGCGCATACTCGGCCGCGAACAACGTTTCGAACGAATCCTCGTTCGACTTCACAGCACCATGTCGCCTGCCCGCCTCGAGGTTGACGCCCACCAATGATCAAGCACCACGACGGGGCGGTTTGTGACACGGCCGGCGTTCATCAGCCGTGCCTCCGGTTGAGGATGTGCCGCCCGACGGCTCTCAGGAACGGGTAGCCCCAGACGCCAATCGACAGCAGCGAGGCGAAGATCACGACGGCGTCGATGCTTTCCCGGCCCTGCCGCTCCCAGTAGACGTCCTGGAGGTTGACCCAGAGCGCGAACTCGTCAAGCGTCAACGCAGCCCCAACGCCATAGGCGACGGCCGCAAGGTTGGCGAACCATCCGCTTCCCGGCGCGATGAGCCATGCATACCCGACGACGAGGAGTAGGAGGATCCCCCACACCAGATGGTGGATGTGAAGCGTGCCGCTTCCGATGTTGTGAAAGGGCCCGACGCCGGCGCGAATCATGTGAGTGACGCCGCGCACGATGCCGAATGCAACGAGAAAGCCGACCGAGGCCAGGAAGAGACGCTCGCGCCATTCATCCTGGAAATGAAAGTGATACAGCCGGGAAAGGACCTTCACGTGACGGTCAGCCGGCGAGGGGTCTCCTGCGGCGAGAGCTGCGCGCGATCTCGTCCTCGACGATGGCGAAATCGTTGCGTGGCAAGGCGTGGATGTGTCCCTGGAAAGCGAGGGTCCAGTGCTCGGGCGGCCACTTGCGAACGTAATCGAGCCGGTAGGCCAGCTCTTTGGCCGGAATCCAATCGGCGTCCTCGAGCACGACATCCGGGCGGATGTGCACACGCCACGGGTAGTCCTCGTCGCGGCGGGCAGATCGCCAGAGCGGAGTGTGGTCCTCGTACATCGGGGAGGCGACGGTGACTGTGGCCGCGAACGCCATGCGGCCGGTGACGTAGTACAGCACGCGGTCGCCGACCCGCATCGTCTCCACCCTTCGGCGGTGGCGGGTCTTCAGGCCCTGGATCGTGAAGCCGAGCTCGCGCGTCTTGCGGAAGTTGTCCGGCGAGCTGACGACCATCCAGTATTGCGACGATCGGCCCTCGGATCGACCGGACTTCCGCTTTCGCTTGGTGCGAGCGGGCTTAGGGGCCGGCTCGGGGACCGCCTGCGGTGCTTCGGGTTCGTCGGTCACGTCGGAATTGTCGTGCTACACGGAGGTCGGGTGTTGCGGTCCGAGGTCCTGCGGCTCTGGTAAGAGCACGGTCAAGTTGCGGATCTGGGCGACGTGGGCCATCTCATGTCTCGTAACCAGCCGGCAGACGTCCAGCAGCGTGAGGCTGCCCCCGCGAGGATCCGAGACGGTGCGGTCCCATTCACTCCTGCCCCATCCGTGGAGAAGGTCGACGGTCCGGCGGCGGATGCGTGCGAAGTCCTCGATCGCCTCCTGGAGCGGCCGGTCAAGCTCCTGTTCGTGACCCGGGTCGATCGTCGCCCTGACATCGGCGGTGGCCAGTCCGTCGAGGTGGGCGTGGCGCAGCAGCCCGTCCACCTTGGCGCCGGAATCGAGCAGATGGAAGATCAACCCTCCAAGGGTTGGAAACGCGGGACCGTGGCGGTATCGAAGCTGATTTTCCTCGAGCCCGAAGACGAGGTCGCTGATGCGTTCGGGCACCGAGCTCATGAGAAGCACGGCATCCGCCGGTGACATCTCTTCCTGGAGCTCCATAGGCCAAACACTACATACTCAGATGGATGCAGCAGATGCAGGTCGCGTGCGAAACATGCGGGGCCGAGCTCGTAGCGAACGCCGCCTACTGCGAGCGCTGTGGAGCGAGGACGAGGCGTGCCCGGCGCCTGGTGAGGATCGCGATCAGGGTCGAGCTGCTCTTCTTTCTTTTGGTGGTTGGGATCGTGATCGGCTTCACCTGGATCTACTCGGTACAGAGGTAGTTCCAACCAACGGGCGAGAGGTCCCCTCAACCGGTCATGCCGGTTAACGCCCCTCACCCCTACCCCGCTCCCCTCAAGGGGAGCGGGAATGGGCCGACGTTCTAGCGCCGGTACACTGCTCGGCCTTCGACCTCATCTTTGTTGAGGCGCTTGTTCAGGTGCAGGCCTTCGAGCAGGAACTCGATCACCGACGCCCTCACCTCTGGGCGATCGGGAAGGCCGAGCTTCTTCAATGCTCCGCTGAGCTCGGGCAGGTCGCCGATCGCGCGCGTGTAAATCCGTGCCGGAATGCCCTCGCCGACTTCGAGCATCGCCCCATCTTCAAATCGAGCAACGATGCCGTCGAACTGGGCGGCAGAGAAATGGCGGCTGAACACAGCGCTTACGGCGCCACGCTCCAACCGCGACAAGACCTGCTCCTCTTTGCCTTCGTCCAGCGCCTCGATCTCGACGCGCCCGGCAGTCGATGAAGCGAGAAACGCGAGGTCGGTGATACGTGGAACCGCGAGGGACTCTCCCAAGCGCGCGGCGCGGCGAACTGCGTTGCTCGCGAGGTTCTCGAAGTTCGCGATGGACATTCGGACGGACACGCCTGATGACTGCGAGATGTGCGGGCTGCGTCGCGCAAGGTGGGTGAGCTCGGCCACCATCTCTTTCATGAACGTTGGAAAGATCACCTCGAAGTCCTCGGGGACCGGATGTCGCTCAGCTTCCATGATCTGCATCTCTTCCCCGGTCGTCAGCGGATAGTGCGTGCGCACCTGCGAACCGAATCGGTCCTTGAGCGGAGTGATGATGCGACCGCGCGACGTGTAGTCCTCGGGGTTCGCGCTGGCGATCACGAAGAGGTCGAGCGGCAGCCTCACGCGGTAACCGCGGATCTGCACATCCTTCTCTTCCATGATGTTCAGCAGCCCGACCTGAATGCGCTCGGCCAGGTCGGGGAGCTCATTGATCGCAAAGATGCCGCGGTTGGTGCGTGGCAGGAGGCCGTAGTGGATCGTCAGCTCGTCGGCGAGATAGCGCCCTTCGGCAACCTTGATCGGGTCCACCTCGCCGATGAGGTCCGCGATGGAGATGTCCGGCGTGGCGAGCTTCTCGCCGTATCGAAGGTCGCGATCGACCCAATCCACCTCTACCTTGTCCCCGAGCTCGGCGACAAGATCCAGGCAGCGCCTACAGATCGGCCCGTAGGGGTGGTCGTTGATCTCGCACCCGGCGATCGCCGGGACCTGCGGATCGAGAAAGCTGACCAGCGAGCGCATGATCCGGCTCTTGGCCTGGCCTCGCTCGCCGAGAAGGATCATGTCGTGTCCCGAGATGACGGCATTGGCCAGTTGAGGCAGCACAGTTTCGTCGTATCCGACTATCCCGGCGAGGAGCGGCTCACCGGAACGCAAGCGCGTGAGCAGGTTGCGGCGCATCTCCTGCTTCACGCTTTCGCGCACGTGCCCGCCGGCGCGAAGCTCCTCGATGGTCCTGGCTTGGGCTGTGGTCACCTCCAAGCACTATAGACAAGCGAGCCAGGGGCCAATCACCAGAATGACCCGCCCGCGCAGTTAGACTTTCCGGCGCCTTGACTCAATCGATCCGTGCTCGATACGAGGCCGCGCATGACGACGGCCGGCCCCTGCTGGGCGGACATCGTGGCAACCCTGCCGAACATCCCGAGAACACGATCCGATCCTTCAGGTCGGCCATCGCCGCTGGTTGCGACCTCATCGAGTGCGATGTGCACCTGTCCTCCGACGGGCGCCTCGTGGTGATCCACGACCACACTCTCGAACGGACGACCAACGGCAGCGGACTGGTACGCGATCACACGGCGGCCGAGCTGCGGAGGCTGGACGCCGGCCGCGGCGAGCACGTGCCCTTGCTGCAAGAGGTCGTCGAGCTCGCCCTCGGCAAGGTCGGGCTCGTGATCGAGATCAAGCAGGTGCCGATCCAGTACCCCGGCCTGGAGGAAAAGTTGGTGAACATGCTGCGCCAGCTCGGCGCCGTACAGGAGTGCGCCGTAGTGTCCTTTTATCACCCTTCCATTCGCCAGCTCAGAGAGATGGAGCCGAAGCTCCAGCTCGGCATTCTCGAGGGCGCGCGTCCGATCGATCCGGGGCGCTTGCTCCGTGAGGCCGGCGCGGACGTGTTCTCGCCGCACTGGGGAGCCATGGACCAACAGCTGGTGAAGGACGTCCATGCTGCGGGCGGAGCCGTCGGCGTTTGGACGGTGGACGACGACCTGGGCGTGGCTTGGTGCAAGCTGTGCCACCCGGACTCGATCTTCACCAACCGTCCGGTAGAGATCGGAGCCGCCATTCGGGCCTAGCCGCGTTACAAGCGCCTCACAAGGCGCGTTGGCTCAGACAGTGCTTGCACATACCATGAGTCGGCCGTGCTCGCCGATCGGCCGCCCTTCGAAGACCTGTATCGCGACTACCTCGGTCGCATATACGCCTACGTCCGCGCCCAGGTTTCGAGCTCGGCCGACGC
Source organism: Chloroflexota bacterium (assembly GCA_005880945.1). Classification (GTDB taxonomy): domain Bacteria; phylum Chloroflexota; class Dormibacteria; order Dormibacterales; family Dormibacteraceae; genus Palsa-872. The sequence continues at coordinate 10,959 of VBIU01000066.1, forward strand.
CGAAGACATCACGGCGCAGGTTTTCATGAACGCCTACCAGGCCTACGGCCGCTTCGAAGCGCGGAATACCAGCCCGGTGGCGTGGCTTTTCCGGATCGCCCGGAACGCGACGACCGATCACTTCCGCGCGCACGGAAGGCGCGAGCGCCTCCGGCGCACCATCGAGCACCAGCCCCTCGCATTCGACGATCCCTCTCGCATGGCGGAAGAGCGGCTGCAGTACCGAGCGCTCCTCGATCACGTGGCTCGCTTGCCAGAGCGGCAGCGCGACTCGATCGCGCTGCGGCATTCCGGGCTCACCTTCGAGGAGGTCGGGGTTTTGATGAGCTGCACGGAGGACGCTGCCAAGATGCTCTACCACCGAGGGCTCAAGGCACTTCGGGATTCAGTCCACAAGGAGGGGGAGTGAGCGAGGAGGAAGACCTCGAGCTGCTGGCCCTCCAGCGCCAGCTCGACGATGCTTTCCAGACGACGCGTCCGCGACCTGCTTTCGAGGACGAGCTCTGGCTGCGCATGCAAGCGCGCCGGCCGATCATGACGCGTCTCCGGGAAGGCGTCGCCGGCCTGGTTGGCGGCATATGGGAGGCGCCCGCGCTGCCTTCGGGCGCGATTGCGATTGCGCTCATCGTGCTCCTCGGCGCGGGCATCTTCACCCTGGGCCGCCTGCATCCTGGTGGCGCCGGCTCCGCCACGTCGGGACTGAGCAACCAGGACGGCGCGGGCAAGAATTTCGGGCCCAATGTCAGCCCTGAGTACGGCCCGCTGCCGGTTCCTGCATTCGGCACCGCGCCCGGTCCTCCTCAGGCGCTTGATCGGCAGGCCGTTTTTCAAGGTCCTGTCACCCTCACCTGGACCGGCCACCTAGACGTCTCGGCCGCGAGTCTCCCCGTTTTCCGCTACCAGGAACCCGCGCAGTCCGACGCAGACCGGTTCGCCGCGTCGCTCGGGGCAAGGCCGTCGACGGAAGCGGTGCAGGGTGGCCTCGGCCTCTATGCCGGCAAGGACTTCACCCTGGTCGTGATCGGGACCGTCGCACAGCCTGCCCGCGAGCCCAGCTTCAACCTGAGCGAGTTGAAATCGATCTCATCCCCGTCGGCAGATCCGCTCGCGCTCGCCACGGCTTACCTTTCGGCGCGCCATCTCATGCCCACGTGGCCTTATCAGACTGAAGTCCAGACCACGGCCGGCACGGTTCGCGTGAGGTTCCTCCGATCGTTCGATGTGCCGTCTCAGGGCCAGGTCGCCCTTGTCGACGGCGCGGGCAACCGCTACGGGATCGAGGTGGACATCGCGACAGGCGGTCGTGGCGCTTTCGAGACCGGCCCTCTGCCGATGAGCCTCGCGTCTGCAGGCTACCCCATCATCACGCCCGACCAGGCGGTCCGCTCGGCGCTCGCTTCGTCGGCTCCTCCCACTGGCTCACCTTCATATCCGGCGGTCAGGCTGACGACAGCGGAGATCGTGTACACGCTGGTGTGGGCGGGCGACCACAGCTTCTACGAACCAGCGTTTCTCTTCTCCGGCACGTTCACCTACCAGGGCACCGCATACGTGAAGCGGGTGCTCGTTCCGGCGGTAGATCCCTCTCTCCTCACGCACTAGACCCTCGATCTGCCGGGTCGTGACCACTCCAACGCATACTTGTTTGTCGTGGGGAAGAGGCGGATGCAGGTCCGGCAGCAGGTGCGCAAGGTCCAACCGAAAGCAGCGGCGGCGCCAACCAAAGGACAGACGAAGCGCCAGCGCGAGCGGTTCGTCCAGGGCGGCGGGATGCTGCAGGGCTACGCGCCGGACTTCGTGCTGCGCGTCGGCTACGTCTCGATTGGGATCGCGGTCGTGTGTCTGGCTGTGATTGCGGCGCTGCTCATCTTCCTGCCGCCCGTGTACGGCTTTCCGGTCGCGATCGCCGCGGCGGTGGCGTGGGTGCTGCCGATCGCGCTGCTGGCAAGCTTCGTCGGTCCAGGCTTTCGTCTGGCTCTCAAGGACAGGAAGGCCGAGGCCCGGCTCGTCCAGGGCCAGCTGATGGGCGCCGCCTCGGTCAGCACATCCGTCGGGCTGGGCATGCTGATGGTGCAGACCCGAGGCGGAGTCGAGCAGTACCTTGTTCCGCCGGCGCGGTTGAAGCAGGTACCGGGCAATCAGGTCAGCGTCGTCCTGACGGTCACGCCCAACCTGCGCCACGTGCGCTCCGTCGGGATCATGGGTCAGCGGATGGTCGGGCGTGTCGAACCTCCGGTGCCGGCGGTAATGAAGCGCGTCCAGCTCCTGCCGCTTCTGACCCCGATCGCGCTCTCGCTCGCGGCTGTCATCGGCGACGATGCCGTGGCTCTGGCCCCGATCTCTCCGATGCCGCTGCATGCGGTGCTCGCGGTGCTCGCGGGCGCGGCGCTGGCCGGGGCCGTCTACGGAGCCTCGTTCCTGCTTCAGCGCAGGATGATGGCCGAGGTCCAGTCCCTGGTCCCTAAGAGCTAAGCCTTCTCATCCGCGGCCGCGGCGGCCGCCGGTGTTGCGATCGCCGCCGCCTTCACGGTCTGCCTGTACGCGGTCGGAGGGTCGGAGATCGGAGGCACCAGCTTGGCCGGTTGGGGATAGAGTGCGATCAGGAGCAGGCTGCAAGAGATCCCGAAGATCACCGGCCCGATGAAGAACTCGGCTCCGATGAGGTAGTGGGCGCCTAGCTCATACAGGATGGTGACCAGGCCGTACAGGATGCCCGCGCGAACCCAGGCGATGTTCTGAGCTGGGTGAATCGCTGCGGCCATGAGGCCAATGCCCAGGATCGCCGCCGCCGCCGAAGCGTGAGTCCCGAGCTCCTGGTCGAGCGGCAGCAGCCGTTCTCCGAAGAGCGCCCGGGCCGAGCCTCCGACGAGAGCGGCGCCCATCAGGACCATCACGACGGTCAACATCAGCCGCCTCATGTGGGGACTCTATACGGACGCGGGCCCAGGCGCCACACATTAAGGACAGGTCTTCGAGGCAGGCGCGCCGTCTAGACTCGACCTGGTGACAAACGACGTCCACATAACCCCCGAAGGGCTCGAGAGCGTGCGGCGGGAGCTCGACCAGCTGGTGACCGTCCGCCGCCCGGCCATCGTCGCCAAGATCAAGGCTGCCCGCGAGTTCGGCGACCTCTCGGAGAACTTCGAGTACCACGCCGCCAAAAACGAGCAGGGCTTCATGGAGGCTCGTGTCAAGGAGCTCGAGCAGATCGTCAAAAACCATGTGCTCATCGAGACCGCGAAGACCCCGGGCGTCGTGAGCATGGGGAGCACAGTGCGTTTCGAGGAGGACGGGGAGGCGGCCGAGTCGTACCGCATCGTCGGCCCGTCCGAAGCCGATCCGAAAGCCGGGACGGTCAGCTACGAGTCCGCTCTCGGCAAGGCCCTCCTCGGCCACCGCGTTGGCGAGCACGTCGAGGTAGCGACGCCGAATGGTTCGTACCGTGTTCGCATCGTCGGCATTGAGTAGCACCGCCGCCGCCCCGCCCAGGCTGTCCGAGCTGCGTGGCTGGATGGCGCGGCAGGGCCTCGAGGCCGCGTACGTGACGCGGCCGGTCTCCATCGCGTACCTCACCGGCTTCCGGGCCGATCCGCATGAGCGCCTGATGGCGCTCGCCGTCAGGCCGGACAGCGCGACGCTGATCGTGCCGGCGCTGGAGCGGGAGAATGCGGCCGCGACGTCCGCCCATGCCGACGTGGTCGCATGGCGTGATGGCGAGGATCCCTATGGCCTTGTTCGCGAAGCGCTCGAGGGTTGCGCCCGGTTGGGAGTCGAGAAGGAACATTTGAGCGTGCTTGCCGCTGAGGCCCTGCAGGCGAGAGTCGGCGCCCGTGAGCTCGTCGACGTGGCACCCGAGGTGCGCCGCCTGCGCCGCACCAAGAGCTCGGCCGAGCTCGAACGTCTCGCGCGTGCGTGCGCCATCACCGACTCGGTTGCCGGACAGATCGTGCAAGACCTTCGTCGAGGCCAATCAGAGCTGGAGGTTGCGGTGGCCATCGACGCGGCGATCGCCTCCCACGATGCAAGCCTTTCCTTCGACACCCTGGTCCAGTCGGGTCCCAACTCCGCGGTACCTCATCACCGGCCGTCGGCGCGAAAGCTGGAAGCCCGTGACTATGTGCTCCTCGACTTCGGTGCGGCTGTTGAGGGTTACCGCGCAGACATCACCCGCATGGCGGTCGTCGGCGCACCGAGCGCGCGCCAGCTCGAGATCCACAACCTTGTGCTCAAGGCCCACGATGCTGCAGTCGCTGCAGTGCGGCCCGGGGTCACCACCGGGGACGTGGATGCGGCCGCGCGAAAGGTGATCACGGCGGCGGGCCTTGGCGATCGGTTCTTTCACCGCGTCGGCCACGGTCTGGGGCTCGAGTCTCACGAGGATCCCAGCCTGGATCCCGGTTCGGACACCGTCCTGGAGCCTGGAATGGTGTTCACGGTGGAACCGGGCGTCTACATCCCGGGTTGGGGCGGCGTGCGTATCGAGGACGACGTCGTGGTCGAGACGTCCGGCTGTCGCCTGCTCACCAAGGCGGACCGAAAACTGCGGCTCGTGGAGCGCGGCTGATGCTCGCACCCGGCATGAGGCGCACCGCGCAACGGACGATGGTCTACAACGCCATCGTGCGGTTGGGTGGCCACTGCACGGCAGACGAGATCACCATCGAGCTGCATCGGACCAAGCCCGGTTTTCCGCGGAGCACCGTGTACCGGGCCCTCGAAGCGCTGACGGCTTCGGGCTCCGTATACGCGGCGCATCTGGGCGAGGGACCGACTCATTACGAGCTCGCAAGCGGAGATCACCACCATGCCGTCTGCCAGGTTTGCGGAGGCGTGCTTCACATCCAGGAGGAGCTCGTCAACTCGCTCGAGACCCACCTGCAGGACCTGCACCGTTTCAGGCCAGTGCGGACGGAGGTGCTCGTCGTCGGCGTTTGCGAAACCTGCTCACGCGCTCCAGGTCCGAAAGCTGCGCGCCGCCATACGCTCGAACACATTCACCACTCGGAAGCTGGACCAAGCTCTTAGAGATGATTCGCGTCGGCTCGATCGTTGTGCGCGTCGACGATCTGCAGCGCCAGGCTGAGTTCTGGACTGCCGCTCTCGACTACGAGCGGCGTGAGGGCGACAGCGACGATTTCCTGCTGCTGCGCCCGAAGGACGGCGTTGGTCCGAACCTTTCTCTCGACCGGGTTCACTCGAAGGTTCAGGTGCCGCCGCGCATCCATCTTGATCTGTACACGGAGGATCAGCCGGGTGAGGTCAAGCGCTTGATTGCGCTAGGTGCCACCGAGGTCCACTGGGACAAGCGACCGCCGGACGCGGACTACATAATCCTCGCCGATCCAGAGGGCAACCGCTTCTGCGTCGTGGACATCAGCTAGCACCTGTTCGCGCGGTGAAGCGGATCAGCGCCGCGATTGGTCTGATGTAGAGTGGTCGCGGCGAGCGACCGCCGTCTCACGCGGGCTCCAGGTTCGGCAATCGTCTGAGTGGGGGCTGAGGAATGGAATCCAAAATCGTCGGCACCGTGATGCCCGTGCTCGAGCTCAGCATGCAGCCCAACGACAAGGTCTTCGCCGAATCGGGCCAGCTCTCATGGATGTCCATGGCGATCCAGATGCAAACGTCGACTTCGGCTGGCGGCCAGCAGGGCGGCTTCATGGGTGCGCTGGGGCGGGCCGTCGCCGGCGGGACCCTCTTCATGACGGAGTACACGGCCGCCGGCGGCCCGGGCTTGCTGGCCTTTGCCGCCAAGCTGCCCGGCCAGATCCTGCCCATGGAAATCGCCCCGGGCCAGGGCTACATGGTCCACCGGCACGGCTTCATGTGCGCGACCATCGGCGTTCAGTTCTCGATCGGATTCCAGCAGAGGCTGGGCGCGGGAGTGTTCGGAGGGACCGGATTCCGCATGCAGCGCCTGCAGGGACAGGGCCAGGCGTGGGTCGAGCTGCACGGCGAGGTGGTGACGTACGACCTGCAGGCGGGCAACACGCTGCGAGTGCACCCGGGGCACGTCGGTATGTACCAGGACTCGGTGCAGTTCAACGTGACCACCGTTCCCGGCATCAAGAACGCGTTCTTCGGGGGTGACGGCATCTTTCTTGCCGCGCTCACCGGGCCGGGACGTGTGTGGCTGCAGTCGATGACCATGCAGCACCTGGCGCATGCGATCCAGGAATACTTGCCGAAGGCAGGGTGAGGTTCCGCTGGTGGCAACAGTCAGTTCAAGGAGGAGTTGACAGATGGCCAAGTACCTGATCGAGGCTTCGTACTCGCATGAAGGCCTGAAGGGCTTGATCAAGGATGGCGGCACCGGCCGTCGGGCGGCTGTCGAGGCCGCGACCAAGGCATTAGGCGGGCATGTCGAGTCGATGTATTTCGCGTTCGGCACGAGTGACGTGTACATCACAGTTGAGGCCCCTGACAACGTCACGGCTGCAGCATTTGCGCTGGCGGTAGGCGCAACCGGAGCGGCTTCGCACCTGAGGACGATCGTGCTCCTGTCGCCAGAAGAGGTGGACCAGGCGGCTAAAAAGTCCCCCGGAGCTTCGTATCGGGCGCCAGGACATTGATCGCCGTCATTCGGCCTGGCCCCGTGGCGCCACCCACCACTCGCGAAAGGAGCGGCATCGGCCATGTTCGTCGAATTCGATGACGAAGATGTTGTCCCACTGATTGGTCAGCTCGGTGCGGGAGGAGTCCTTGAAGTAGCGGCTCCTCCCGTGGACCACGGCGACATCGCCATCAACGGCGACAGGCTTGTAATCCGCTTCGTAGGTGCCTCGCGCGTCGGGATCCTTCAACCACGATGCGACGATTGCTGGCCGGCCGGCCACTGGCTCGTCGAACGGGTGGTACGAGTAAACCGCGTCGTCGCTGAAGAGGGCTCCGATGGCCTCGGGCGAATAACTTTCCCAGGCTTGCACGTAAGCCTCGAGCCAATCGACCACGGCCGCTCTATCCACGAGTGCAATTCTCCGACATGGGGTTCGGCGTGCCAGATCGCTGGCTGACGTTCGACTGCTTCGGGACGCTGATCGATTGGCGTCACGGGATCAGGACTACCGGCGAGCTGCTGTTTCCCGGGCGCGGTGCCGAGTTCCTGGACGCTTACGTCACCGTCGAGGCCGAGGTCGAGACGGAAGGGTCATTCCGACGCTATCGGGCGGTCCTCACGGAAACCGTGCGGCGCGTGGCCCAACGGATGTCGCTGGACTTGAAACCTGACGATGCGACCGCCCTCGTCTCGACCATTCCTTACTGGCCGCCGTTCGCCGACGTCGGACCTGCGTTGAGCGAGCTGCGCAGAGAAGGCTGGAAGTTCGCGCTGCTCACGAACTGCGACCGCGACATCATCGCGCTCACCCAGCGCCGTCTGCCCGTTTCGTTCGATGCCGTGGTCACAGCCGAAGACGTCGCCGCCTACAAGCCGAGCCCCGCGCACTTCCTCTTGTTCAAGTCGACATTCGGCACGTCGGCTGATGAATGGATCCATGTCGCGCAGAGCTACTACCACGACATCCGCCCGACCAGCGAGCTGGGCATCAGCCGAATCTGGGTCAACCGCCAGGGCGAATCAGACGATCCGACCCTTGCCGACGCGATGATCACTGGGCTCGCCGAGCTCCCCGAGGCAGTCCGCGAGGTATCGCAGGCTCGTTAGGCCTCAGCTCTGTTCCTGTTCAAAGTCCGCCAGATCGATCTGAGCGCGGTACACCCGCCGTGCGGGGCCAGATTGGATCAAGTTTCCGGAGGTCGTGCGGTGGATCTCGAGGGCGCCGCCCGGCATCTGGATGACGACGCGATCGTCCACGAGGCCCGCTCGCATGCAAGCCGCGGCGACGGCGCTGGCGCTGGTTCCGGACGCGAGCGTGTAGCCGGCACCTCGCTCCCAGATCTCGACCCGCGCACGCGCCCGGTCGACGACCTCGAACAGCTGGACGTTCGTCCTCTCTGGGAACGCGGGGTGGTTCTCGATCTGGGGGCCCAGCTCGAGGCACCGCTCCTTGGTCACAGGCTCGCCGAACACGACGCAGTGCGGGTTGCCGACCGACACGAGCATCGCCTCGATGCGACCGGCCGGAACGTCAAGCGTGACGCGATCGGGCTCCCCATCGAAGCGGGCCGGGAGGTCGGCGGCACGAAAGGAGGGACGGCCGATGTCGAGCTCGCTGACGATCTCCGCGCCGTTCCTGGCCAGCACCCGCACGGCGTTGGCCCGGTCGACCGTCAGTAGCTGGAACTCGTCGCCGGCCCCATGCTCCAGCACCGCGTGTGCTGCCGTGATGCGCAACCCGTTGCCGCTCTTCTGGGCCTCTGAGCCGTCGGGGTTGAAGATCCGAACGGTCATGGCGTTCGGTTCGAAGGCCAGAAGTCCGTCCGAGCCGAGACCACGGAAGCGGTCGCAAAGCCTGGGCAGCAAGGGGACGAGCTGGTCCAGAGGTCCGGGGAGGTCGAGCACCAGGTAGTCGTTGCCCAGGGCCTGGTATTTAATGAGATCGATTCGCATTAGCGAACTCCATCATCGGGAATCATCGTCGCCGATCGCCGATTGTCTTAAAATGTCGTGTCAATGCGGGACCTCATCTGGCCTGCTCAGCGTCTGGTTCACAACCCGGCCTGCTTCTGTAGCTAGGCCGCCGGTCGTTTGCTCGCGCCCCTAGGGCGCGCCCATTCGATCGATCTCATCTCTCAATGGATATCAACACGTCATTTGCATTTTTTGGAGGTTTGGAAATTGAGCTCATCGACGACAACCAAAGCTTTGGTCTCCACCGAGTGGGCGGCCGAGCACGGCAAGGACACGGGCCTTCGCGTGGTCGAGGTCGACGTCGACCCGACCGCCTATGAGAAGGGCCACATCGAGGGCGCGGTCGGCTGGAACTGGAAGAAGGACCTCCAGGACCAGGTGCTGCGGGACGTGGCCGGCAAAGAGGCTCTGGCCGAGCTCCTCGGCAAGAGCGGCATCACTCCCGAGACGACGATCCTTCTCTACGGAGACAACAACAACTGGTTCGCGGCGTACGCCTACTGGGCGCTGAAGTACTACGGGCACGACAAGGTCCAGCTGATCGACGGCGGGCGCGTGAAGTGGGAGAAGGAAGGCCGCGCGTGGAGCACGGACGTCCCCAGCCATCCCGCCACCAGTTATCACTTCCACAGCTCTCCGAAAGAGGACATCAGGGCCTACCGCGACCACGTTCTTTCGAAGATCGGCAAGGCCGGACTGGTCGACGTACGGTCGCCCAAAGAGTTCTCGGGCGAGCTCCTGGCCCCCGAGAACCTTCCGCAGGAAGGCGCCCAGCGAGGCGGTCACATCCCGACGGCCGTCAGCATCCCCTGGGGCACTGCGGTCAACGCCGAGGACGGCACCTTCAAGAGCACCGAAGAGCTGAAGGAGATCTACGGTGGCAAGGGCATCACCCCCAACAAAGAGGTGATCGCCTACTGCCGAATCGGCGAGCGCTCGGCCCACACGTGGTTCGTGTTGAAGGAGCTGCTCGGCTACCCCGACGTTCGCAACTACGACGGCTCCTGGACCGAGTGGGGGAGCTCAATCAAGGCTCCCATCGAGAAATAGGGATGACAGCCTCCTTGTCCAGCGTCGTCGACCACTCGGCGCTCAAGGTCAACCAGACCGGGATCATTGCGACTGTCCTCGTCGCATTCATCGGCAGCGCGTTCTACAGGCCGCTCCTGGTCCTGATTCCGCTGCTCGCTGTGGTCCTGCTCGTGGGCACTTTCGCACCGCAGCTAGCACTGTTCAAGCAGATCTACTTCAAAGTTCTCAAGCCGCGCGGCATCGTCAAGCCGCGAGTGGTCCCGGACCGGCCGGAACCTCACAACTTCGCCCAGGGACTGGGCGGAGTGTTCCTCGCCATATCGTCGGTGTTCCTGCTGCCGCTTCCGGTGGTGGGATTGGCGCTCGCGCTGCTGGTGGCGGTGCTGGCGTTCATCAACGTGGCATTCGGCTACTGCGTCGGCTGCCAGATCTATTTCCAGCTCGGCCGCGCGGGATTGATCAAGGCGTGACAACGCAACTCTGGGCGCTGGCGGTGGCGGGATTGGTAGTGCTCGCCGCCGCCTGCCTGGAGGCCGTCCGGTCGCGCCGGGCGCGATCGCGGTCCGTTGGAGCGGCTGCAGCCACGGCACCCGAGCCTTACATCCTCTATTTCACCGGGGAGAACTGCTCGGTGTGCCGGACGCACCAGGAGCCTGCCCTGGCCAAGCTCGACGGCGTTAGAGTCGACAAGGTCGACGCGATCGCGCAGCGCGAGCTGGCGGACCGTTTCCACGTTTACACGCTGCCGACGACCGTCGTCATGTCGTCGGAGGGGCGCTCTCTGCACGTGAACTACGGATACGCTCCGAGCACCAAGCTGGCGCGCCAGCTGTCCGACGCCCGCGGCGGCGAACTGAGGGCGATCGCAACCGCCTAGCCCTCACTCTCGAGAGGTCGATATCCTGACCTCGATGCGCCGGCTTCTTCCACTCTTGACACTCGGTCTGCTGATGGCCGCGGCTTGCGCGCAGTCTCAGCCGGATCAGAGCCACGGCCTCGTGCTGGGGGCCATCTACCCGCTCACCGGGCCGCAAGCCCAGGGTGGACAAGAGGAGCTGGCCGGCGTGATGGCGGCCCTACGGCTGGCGCAGTCCACCGGCGTGCTCAAGCAGCAGATCCGCCTCCAGGTGGTCGACGCGACCAGTCCCCAGGCGGCGAGCTCGGCCGTCGACGAGCTGGTGCGCGATCATCACGTGCCCGCGATCCTTGGCACTTACGGCAGCACCCTCTCGGCGGCCGCATCGGCGCGTGCGGAAGAGCTCAAGACCGTGTACTGGGAGACGGGCGCGGTCGCCGATCCCATCACCGCGCAGCGCCAGTACGTGTTCCGGACCGTCGCCACGGGAAGCTCGCTCGGGCGGATGGCGGTCACCTTCACGCATGACGTGCTGCTCCCGAAGATGAAACCGGTAGCGCCGCGCGTCGTCGTCCTCCGCGTGAACGACATCTACGGTCGATCGGTCGGTGGAGGTGAGGAGTCGCTCGCGCGCGAGCTGGGCATTCCTGTGGTCGACGTCATCGAATACGACCCTCGCGTGTATGACGCGGAATCAATCGCGGCGCGGATTGCGGCGGATCGGCCCGACGTGCTCTGGGATGTCAGCTATCTCGACGATGGCGTTGCCATCTGGAAAGCGCTGCTCCGTCAGGGCGTATCTCTGAAGGCGGCGATCGGGACGAGCTCCGCGTTCTGCATGCCCGCCTTCAGCCAGCGTTTGGGTGCGGGCTCGGTGGGCGTTTACGCAGCCGACAAACCCGACGCCGGCGTCAGCCCGGCGGCGCTTTCGCAAAGCGGAATGGCGCTGCTCGCGCAAGCTCGCTCGCAGTACGCGGCAAGCAATGGCGGGGCTCAGATGACGATTCCCGCGGTGGCCGGCTTCGTCGGGGGGTGGACGCTATTCAACAGCGTCCTCGGCGGGGCATCAGGCGCTGTCACGCCAGACTGGATTCGCGCCGCGGCCCTCACGGTGGACGTCCCGCAGGGAGACAGCATCAACGGTGGAGGAGTTCGCTTTGGCGGCGCAGGAGCCCTGGACGAGGGTCAGAACACGAGGTCGGCAGCGGTCGTCGGCCAGTGGCAGGCGGTCGGCGTGATGAAGATCGTCTATCCGGCCGCCTACGCGACAGGCTCTCCGATGGCAACGCCCGGGACGCAGTCGGGCTAGAGGACGCGGCTCCCGGCGAGGACGCCGAGGAAGTCTTGCACCGCCCGATTCACCGCCTCGGGGTGAGTCAGGTTGCAGGCGTGGCCGCCGCCCTCGATGGCGATTAGCTGCTCGCAGTTGGCCAGCTCGGAACAGAGCCGCTGGGCGAGCTCCATGTCGATGGCGGCGTCGGCTGTTCCGTGGATGACCAGCGCCGGCGCCTTGATGTCGCCCAGGCGGTCATGGATGTCTTCGCGGTTGACCAGCGTATGGAACGCCTGGCGCAAAAGAGAACGTGGCATCTGCCTCCACTTGGCGATCCACGGCTCGCGTCCCTCCCATTCGTTGCCGAGGACGATCGCGGCGATCATTTCCGCGAGCTGATCGTTCAGCCCCTCCGCCTCCCAGACGTCCAGCATCATCCGGTAGGTCGCGACCTTGTCCGGGTCCTCGACTCCGGCCTGGGTGCTGAGGAGGAGCAGAGCCGACACCCGCTCCGGGTATCGCAGCGCGAAGCGGAGTGCCGTGAAGCCACCCTGGCTCATGCCTCCGATGACCGCGCGTCTGATCTCCAGGTGGTCGAGCAGCCCCTTCAGGTCGTCGGCCAGGTCCCAGTAGGTGAAGAGGTCGTCGGTGTTCTCGGTCTGGCCGTGACAGCGTGCGTCCCAGGTGATGATCCGGCAACCGTCGCCGCGGTTCTCGACCTGCGGGGCGAACATCTCGTGGTCCATGAGGACGCCGTGGGCCAGGACGACAGGTCCCTTATCGCCGCCCGTGTCCTCGAAGTTGATCCACTGGCCGTTGATCTTCTCGAGCGGCATCTCCCCTCAGCTTCGCTCTTCGAGAGCGAGCTGGACGAGCGTGATGTCCATCCAACGATCGAACTTATGCGCCGCGTCGCGAATCGTGCCCACCACCTCGAAGCCTAGCTTGGAGTGGAGCTGAAGACCGGCGCGGTTGTCGGTGGCGATCGTGGCGACGATCGTGCGATAGCCGAGGCCGCGGGCCTCTTTGATCAGCTCGGCGAGCAGCGCTCGCCCGATGCCGCGTCCCTGGTGGACAGGATCGACGTACACGAGATCCTCCACTATGTCGAAGCCGCGCTGGTTCCAAGGAAACAGGCGCGCCCATCCGATCACCCCTCCGTCGTCGGTCGACACTATCAGCTTTGACCGCTTTCCGTGTGCCTCCCACCAGGCGGCCGCTTCCTCGGTGCCGAGAGGCTCGGAATCGATGGTGGCGAACGTTTGATTCACCGCCCAGTTGTAGATGCCGACTATCGCCTTCAGGTCCTCATGAGTCGCCGACCTGATGGCGAAGGTCCTCGTCCCCCTTGCCAAGTAATAAATTGGAACACGAAACCAGCGCTCCCCGTCTGATACCGTCGCCGGGATGGATCATGCGGCAGCGGGCCCGGCTCGATGAAGACCGCCCGCCGGCCGCAGCTGAAGACCGCCCTGCCGGGTCCTCGGGCGGCGGAGCTGATTGCGCGCGACGCCAAGGCGATGTCGCCCAGCTTCACGCGGGCGTACCCGTTCGTGATGGAGCGCGGTGAGGGCTGCTGGGTCACCGATGTCGACGGCAACACCTTCCTCGACTTCACAGCGGGGATTGCCGTCTCGACCACCGGTCACTCCCACCCGAGGGTTGTGGCGGCGATCGTGGAGCAGGCGAATCGATTCCTCCACATGTCCGGAACCGACTTCTATTACCGGTCCGAGATCGAGCTCGCGGAGCGCCTCGAGGCGAAGATCCTTCCCGGAACGCCGGCCAAGGTGTTCTTCACCAACTCCGGGGCAGAGGCGATCGAAGGCGCCATGAAGCTGGCCCGATACGCCACCGGCAGGCCGAGCTACATCGCTTTCATCGGTGGATTCCACGGCCGTACGTTCGGCGCGCTCTCGCTGACAGCATCGAAGGCCAGTCAGCGCCGCCGGTTTGCGCCGCTGCTCTCATCCGTCTTTCACGCTCCATTTCCGTCCGCTTCGAGAGGCGTGACGACCGACGAGACCATCGCGCGACTGGAGGAGCTGTTCAACACCGTCGCGCCGCCCGAAAGCGTGGCCGCAGTTTTCGTCGAGCCGATCCAGGGTGAGGGCGGGTACCTGGTTCCGCCGGACGACTTCCTGCCCCGATTGCGCGAGCTCACACTCAAGCACGGGTGCAATCCGGCATGGGCCGGACCGGCAATCTGCTCGCGGTCGAGCACTGGAACGTGGAGCCCGACATCGTATGCCTTGCCAAGGGCATCGCGTCCGGGCTGCCGCTGGGCGCCTTCATCGCGCGAGCAGAGCAGATGAGCTGGCCGCCAGGCTCTCACGGCAGCACGTTCGGCGGCAACCCGCTCGCTTGCGCCGCCGGCCTCGTCACTCTCGATCTGCTGGAAGAGGGACTGATGGAGAACGCGTCGAGGGTCGGCGGTCAGATGCAGGACGGCCTGCGAGAGATCGCGCAGAACCATCCCCAGGTCACCGATGTGCGCGGCCTCGGCCTGATGGTCGCGTTGGAGTTGAAGACCCCCGATCTCGCGGCACAGCTGGTTCAGCGCGCTTTCGAACGCGGCCTGCTGCTGCTCACCGCCGGTGCGCGTGCGGTCCGTATCTGCCCTCCACTGGTCCTCGACCACGAAGAGGCGGCCACCGGCCTGGAGATAATCGCCGCGGCGCTCGACTAGCGCCGCTTGATCGACCCAAACGCGGCCCTAGGACCCAAACCTCGACCGCAGCTTGGTGACGGCCGCGCTCGCGATGATGTCGGCGACAGCGCCGCTCGATGCACCCGCCGACCGGTCATCCGCACCTAGCGTGGTCGCCGACTTCGCGCGCTGATCGTCGATCACGGCCAGGGTGGCCTGGACCTGCGTCGCAATCGCCGGGCGGAGGTTGCCGGATGCCACGCCTGTCACGTCCTGGATGAGACTTGAAAACTGGGTGACGAAATCGCCGCTGAGCCGGCCGAGCGCGCTCTGCTTCGCCGACTCGGTGGCGGCCGCCGCGTATGCGAGAGTGGCCGCATCCTTCGCCGCCCAGATCTCGTCAAACCGAGTCCCGACCGGCTGGCCGAATAGATCGGCGAACAACGTGCCGAGCGCATCGGAGCTCTCGGCCAGCGAGCCTGAGGCGGCGGCCTGCTCCGCTGAGCGCCCTCCGGCCGCAGCGCCGGTCATCATGGTTGCGATGTAGAGGTGCTCCTGGAGCAGGTTGTTCATCGACACCCGCAGGTCGACGGCTTTGCTGGAGGGGTCGCCAGGAAACTTGTCGGGGAACTTCTGCGCCATCTGGTTGGCGACGGCGTCGCCGATTCGTGAGGCCTGCCCGTAAACAAGATGCAGGTCGGCATACAGCCTCGGATAGTTCTTGGTGAACTGATCGTCGATCATCGCTTTTGTTTCCAGGACGTGCTGCGTCGTCAGCTGCGTGATGGGATCAAGCGGGAGCTGAGTTGTCGCCGTCAGAAACTGCGAGAACTGCGGGACGAAGGTTGAGGCAAGGCTGGACATTGCGCTGTTGGACTTGCTCGTGTTGTGGGTGACCAACCCGATCGCATAGTTGACGTAATTGTCGTTCTGGGTGCTCCAGATCTTGTCGAAGCTCGCCGCCGCGCTGTCGCCGAGGGCGGAACGGATCAGGTCGGTGAGGTCATTGCCGTTCGAGGTGACCACGCGCAGATAGCTGGTGTACTCGTCGGGCCTGCCCGTGGCTGACGATTCCTTGGCGATGGCGATGACGTGCTCACCGAGAAGCAGGTCCAGCCGCGTGCGAAAATCCGCCGCCTTTGACTCCGCCGGGTTTAGAGCGAGACCGGGCGAGGCAGTGCGTGCCGACGAGGCGGCCGGGCCGTTGGAGGTGCTGCAGCTGAGCACCGCCACCGTCATGACTGACGCCGCGAAGAGAGCGACGGGCCTCAAAGCACGGCCATCCTAATGGGAAGCCGGTTCAGGCTAGGATCAGGCAGCTTTGCCTGAGTGGTTGCTGGTCGACGGATCGAGCCTCATCTTTCGTGCGTTTTACGGCGTCCCGCAGACCACCCGGGCGCCCGATGGAACGCTCGTCAACGCGGTCCGGGGAACCCTGGACACCCTCGCCCGTCTGATTACTGAGCGCAAGCCAAAGCGGCTGATGCTCGCGACTGACGAGGACTGGCGGCCCGACTGGCGCGTTGAGCTCCTTCCAAGCTACAAAGTGCACCGCACGGGCGAGCCGGTGCCGCACGCTCTGGAGCCGCAGATGCCGGTCGTCATGGACTGCCTCAGCGCTGTCGGCATCGACGCTGTGGGCCTTGCCGACTACGAGGCCGAAGATGTCATCGCGTCCCTGGCCTCGCGCGTCGATCCGCCGATCGAGATCTACAGCGGGGACCGCGACCTCTTCAGTCTCATCCGCGATCGAGAGATCGTGGTCCTGTACCCGGAGAAGGCCGGTCTCGCCGTGGTGGACGAGGCGGACGTCGCGAGGCGATATTCGATCCCCGGACGTGCTTACGTCGATTTCGCGATCCTTCGGGGAGATCCGTCGGACGGGCTGCCGGGGGTGGCCGGCATCGGCGCCAAGAAGGCGGCCGACCTCGTGCGACGGTATGGCTCAGTGGGCGCGATGCTCGAAGCGGGGATATTCCGATCGGCCGATGCCGAGTATCTCGAGAAGGCCCGCCGCATAGTGCCCCCCGTCACCGACCTGAAGATCGACATTCCAAGCGGCCGGCGAGACCGATGGCCCGACGACCCCGCAAAGGTCGAGGAGCTCGGCCACCGCTACGGTGTCGCGAGCTCCTTCCAGCGGCTCCTCAAAGCTCTTTCGATGATCTGAGCCGCTGCCCTCCCCGTATCAATGAGCATGGTGCTCAACTGGATGCTGTTGAAGCAGCGCCCGCCGCGCCGAGACATGATGTGGAATGGTGGAACCCGGGCTCTGCGCATCCTGCAAGCACTCTCGGACGGTCATCGCGACTCGCAGCACGTTCTGGATGTGCGAACGGTCGCGGACCGATCCCTCGTTTCCGCGCTACCCGCGCCTGCCCGTCCTGAGCTGTCGGGGCTACGAGCAGACTCCTAAGGGCTCGCTGAAACAGCCTCCACTCTGATCAGCGCCAGGGGCTGACCGGGCGCGCCGGTAAACCTCGTGCCGGCTCCTCCCGCCATCGGCAGCTCGGCGATCATGCCGGCGTCGTTGACTGCGTAGAGCACTTTGCCGTCAGGGCTCAGCGCGAGGCCCCAGACCCGCCAGTTGTCCAGTTCGTGCCTGGCGCTCCGCATCGACGCGGTGTCGACCCAGACAACGCCGCTGCTCCCGGTGACGACCAGGGTTTTGCCGTCAGGGGTCAACACCGCCCCGCCGAGTCCCATCTCCTTTGCCTCGACGTCCTGGATGAGCCCGCCTGCCGATGCGCTGGCCTTGCCGAGCTGATACGTGTGGACGATCGAAGGGATGGCGTCGGGAAGGTTGGAGATCTCAGTGATCACACCTAGAGCTCCGTTGGCGGCATAGAGCCGTGTTCCGTTTGCGCTGAGCGCGAGCGACCATCGGAGTGGGTCGTCACCGCTTCCGCTGTAGCCAGACCCGGGGAGGTCGATGCAGAACGCCACTGCAGAATCGAGATCCAGCGCGTGGACGAAAGGACTGGCGTTCTCGCGAGCGTAAACGCTGAACAGCCACCGGCCGTCCGGCGACGCGACGCCGGATAGTCGAACTCCGGTCATGGCGTCCGTGCCGTCGGACTTGTCGAAGACGATGTTCGGGTCGAGGCGCCTGCGGCCGACGTCGTAGAACCGCACGTGGTAGATCGAGCCGGAAACGTACTGGATCAGGAAGACCCGCATGCCATCGTTGCTGACGGCGTCAAACTCGAAGAAGCCAGGCAGCTCAATTGGCACCGGCGCTTTCGCGTACGTGGTGTCGACCAGCAGCAGGTGAGTGACAGTGGGCGGACCGTCGGGAATATCGTTGAATCCCTGCAGCACAAGCCAGCGGCCGTTCCGAGACAGGCCGCCAGGCATGCCGCTGCTCGTAGCGGGAGGCAGTAGAAGGCTGCTCGGCAATCGCAGCGAGTGAAGCGTGGCGCCGGTCTGCGGATCCACGTCGACCAAGGTTCTGTACGAGACCGAGTAGATGTGCTTCCAGTCGAGGCTGGGGGCGCCCAGCGGAAGCTTGCGATCGACGCTGTGCGAGCGTGAGTCGATGACGGCCACAATCGACTCGCTCCTCGTCGAAGCTGCTTCGTAGAGCTTGTAGCCGTCGGATGGGTTTGGCCCCTCCACCGGTTTGCCGCATCCAGCCAAGACCAGCAGGCCGCACACGGCTATCAAGATTCCTCGCATCTTTGCCACCTCGACTCCCATACACCGGCCGGACGATTTGGGTTCCAGGTTTCTACAGAGACTGTGCGACCTGGAAAGCCTGCTCCTTGGTCAGGTCGCCCTCGATGCGCACTATCACGCCCCCTTCGTCGATCAGCAGCGTGTTGGTGGCCAACCTCAGGGTCTCATTGCGAACGTTCCCGCCCGAGTCGATGAAAAAGAAGACGTGAGGGGTGCCGGCGATCCAGTAGCCGGGGTGCCCGGAAACCGACACCTCTTCGATGGTGGTACCTGGACCGGTGATCTTGCCGAAGAACTCGCTGTTGACCCTTCCGCGAGCCTCGGTGATCAAGACTGCGACGCCTGTCTCGCCCGAGGTCGGAATGCCCGGCCGGATTCCGTAGACCAGCGTGACCTCA
Source organism: Chloroflexota bacterium (assembly GCA_005880945.1). GTDB lineage: Bacteria > Chloroflexota > Dormibacteria > Dormibacterales > Dormibacteraceae > Palsa-872. The sequence goes on from VBIU01000066.1 coordinate 29,376, forward strand.
CCTTCGGGGGGTCCTGAGGGCGGCCGCTGGACGTAGATCTCGTCGGGCTCGCCGAGCGACGAAGGCAAGAGAAGCTTCCAGGTGACGGCCGCACGGGCGCCGGGCACGGTGCTTCGGTCGCCGAGACCGAGGCGCTCGCCGAGCGGGCCGGGGGGAAGGGGCGACGGGCTCGGCAGGACCGGCACCTGCTGCAGTCGCAGGTGAAGGTTGAGCCAGTTCGCTATCGCATCTCGGCTCGGCGAGTAAGCGAGGAGGGCAGCCAGGGCGACGACCGCCACGGCGGCAGCCATCGCCCACCGGCTCTCGAACCACGGGCGCCTCACCACGATCCGGGGGCGGATCGCGGCTCGGAGGTAGGGCGTGGCCGGCCATGCCAGGCCGGCGCCCAATGCCCTCAAATCGCGCTCCAGCGCTTCGAGCTCAGCCACCGGCCACCCCCTCGACGCTGGTGCGCAGGCGCGCCAGCGCGCGTGAGAGCCGCGATTTGACTGTGCCCTCGGGGATCCCGAGCGCGGCTGCCGTCTCCTCGCCGCTGAGCTCGAGGAAGTAGCGGCTGGCAATCACCAGGCGGTCCTCGTCGCTGAGCGCGTTGACCAGTCTGAGCAGGCGCCTCCGGTCGTCAGCCGCGACGGCTGCCGCCTCGGGGGATGGGGCCGCACCCCCCGGGCGGGAGACGTCGGCCAAGCGAAGCTCCAGGTGATGGCGCCGCCCCGCCGAGCGGACGCGGTTGCGGGCTTCGTTGGCGACGATCCGAAGGAGCCATGGGCGTGGCTCAGCGCCAGGGCGGAAGCTCGCCAGCGCTCTGTAAGCCTTGACGAAACCGTCCTGGGCCGCATCCTCGGCGTCCGCGGCGGAGCCGGTGATCACATATGCGGTTCGAAACGCGACCTGCTGATATCGCTGCACGATCTCCTCGTAGGCGGCAGTGTCCCCGCGCTGAGCGCGCGCAAACAGCTCGCCATCGTCCGTTGGTCGGCCCTCCATCGGATCGCATGTATTACACCTGCCGCCGCATGATGGTTCCCTGGCCGAATTTGCAACCGGCGGGCGACACGATGTGTTTGGGGGAGTGATGGAAGGCGTCGAGCGGTTGTTCGAGCGGATGGTGCGTGAGCACCAGCACAGAGTTTTCGCAGTCGGGTTCGCGCTGACGGGCAACCGGCACGATGCGGAGGAGGTCGCGCAGGACACGTTTCTACGCGCGTACCGGGCACTGGCCACGTATCCGCCGGAGAGGATTCGCGACCTCAAGCAGAGGCCGTGGCTTCATCGGATCGCTGTCAATGTGGTCAGGAATCGGGCGCGGGGCGCCAAACCACGAACGGCGGAGCTGAATGGCAGCGAGTCCGACAACGCTCTGGGGCCCGAGTCTCGCGCGCTGCAGCGCGCTGAGATGGACGAGCTGGCCTGCCGCCTTGCCGGCCTGCCGCCCCGCTACCGCGAAGCGGTAGTGCTTCGGCACGTGCACGAGATGTCATACGAAGAGGTGGCGGAGGCGTTGGACCAGCCGGTCGGCACCGTCAAGTCGAACGTTCACCGCGGCTTGAAACTGCTTAGGGGAGGCGACCATGACCGCGTTGATGACTGACCTGAAGAGGCTGAGCTCCATGAGGGCACCTGATGGATTCGCAGAGCGCGTGCTGATCGAGGTCGGCATGGCGGACTCGTACGCTCGTTTTGGCACGGTGCTCGGCAACGTGTATGTCGCCTGGAACCGGTTTGGCGTTTCGGCCGCCGCGCGCTCCGCGTCGGCTGCGGAGTTCGAGGACTGGTTTGGTCAAGACGTCGGCAGGCCCCTGGTGGCTGCGGAGCCCCCGGCCGACCTCGCCGAAAAGATCGCGGACGAGCTCAACGGCAAGCGCACCATGAGGTTCGACCTGCGCGGGCTCACCGAGTTCGAGCAGGCAGTTCTTCGTAAGACGTACCAGATCCCTCGCGGCGAGGTGCGGCCCTACGGCTGGGTCGCCCGCGAGATCCGGCGCCCGGCCGCCGTCAGAGCGGTCGGCACCGCGCTTGCCAATAACCCGATCCCGTACTTCATCCCTTGCCACCGTGTCGTCCGCACTGATGGCGAGATCGGCAACTACGGGGGCGGCGGTCCGGAGGCCAAGAAGGCGATCCTCACGATGGAGGGCGTGCGCGTGAATCGCCTGCAGGAGCTCGCGCGCGCGGGCGTCCGCTACCAGGGCGTCAAGACGACCAAGATCTTTTGCTACCCGACCTGCCACACGGGTCGCCACGCCCTGGAGAAGAACATCGTGTGGCTGCACGACGAGGCAAGCGCCAGGGCAGCCGGTTTCCGGCCGTGCAAGGTCTGCCGACCGGCGGCAGTCGCTTAGCCCAGGGAGTAGATGCCCGGCAGCTCTCGGTAGAGGCCCGCGTAGTCCAGGCCGTAGCCGATCACGAAGCGATCGGGGATGACGAAGCCTTTGAAGTCGATGGTCACCGGGACTGCGCGGCGCGCAGGGCGGTCGAGGAGTGCAGCGAGCCGCAGCGAAGCCGGTCTCAGGCGGCGCATGCGGCGGGTGATCGCTGCGACTGTGTGGCCTGAGTCGACGATGTCTTCGACCAGCAGGACGTGGCGGTCGACGAGCGGGCCGTCGATCATGTGCGCGAGCCTGAGCTCGCCCCGCGTCGTGCCGGAGCCGTAGCTGGCGGCGCGGACGAACTCGAGCTCGGCCGGGATGCTGAGGCTGCGCAGCAGGTCCGCCGCGAAAACGGTGGCGCCCTTGAGGATCACGACGAGCACCAGCGGCGTGTCGATTCCCGAATAGTCGTGAGAGATCTGTCGACCCAGCGCGTGCACCCTGCGGGCGATCCGCGCCGACGTGATCATGGCCTTGCCCGTGCTTTCCACTCGCGCCGGCGCGGTCTGGGTCAGGACCTCAGGCATGTGCGTAAAGCTTAGTCGCCAAGGGGAGCGACGGTGGCCCCGCTTGGAGAGACGCGATACCGTCGATGGGACCGGCTCAGGGCACCGTCGAAGTTGATCGCCCTGCCGTCGTGGTAGCTCTGCGGTGCGCGGCCTCCATGCGGTGTGTGACCGAAGACGACGCGACGGCTCGCGGTCACCTCGAGCCATCGATCGAGACGTTCGCGCTGATCCGGAAAGATGTTCCGCCCACTCATCGCGTCCCATAGGTCTGACTCGCATTGATTGGCGAGGAGATCACGCACGCGAGAGTTGATGGCGGCGACCGGGTCAGGGTCTGTCGCTTCCATGAACGCCGCATAGCCATCGTTGCCGCAATGCTGGATGAGCGTCCTGTCTGGAAGACGCACGAGCGCGGGGAGCTCGCGCATCCATTGTTGAAGCGGCTCGTCGCGCGCCAGCTCATCGAGGTCGTGGCGCTGGCCTCCGACGCTCATCCACCACCCGATGCGGGATGTATCGCGCAGCGCCCACAGCATCGCGACCTCGTGATTTCCGAGCAGGACTGTGGAATTCGGCCGGTCGTGTGCGTAGCGCAGCGCGCCGACACCGAACATTCCGTAGTCGACCAGGTCGCCTAGAAATATCGTGTGCCATTGGGCTGCGGGGTAGGGCTTCAGAGCTTCGAATAGCCGCTCGAGATCCCCGTGCACGTCGCCGACGATCAGTATCGGGAGGTGGTCCACCACGCCCGATGCTAAATGGGCCTACGGTAGAATTTGCGCTCGGCCACTAGGGGCGTAGCTCAGCCTGGTCAGAGCATCGGTCTCCAAAACCGAGGGCCGAGGGTTCGAATCCTTCCGCCCCTGCCACCTCCCCAACGGCCGCTACGCTCACAAGCCCCTATACACAGATAGGTATCCGTGCATGCTTTTAGGGTGCCGCGAATGTCCCCCAGGTGGGAGCCGGCTTGAGCGGATCACGGTCCGGCGACGGCTACCTCGACGAGCCCTGGTTGCTCATACGCTGGGACAGCGACCACCAGTGCATTTACGCGCAGTTCAAAGCGTTCGCCAACAGCGCTGAGTTCCGCGCCGGCTGCTTGAAGATCCTGGAGGCGATCCGGGACAGGCACGCAACCTCGCTCGTCAGCGATAACCGCAAGCTTGAGGGTGTGGTGAACGAGGACCAGCTGTGGATTCGCGATACCTGGTTCCCGCTGGCCGTGGAAACTGGCCTGACGCGCATAGCGACCGTTCTGGCCCGCACCGGCCTTGGGAGGATCGCGAGCGAGGACATAATCCGCCGAGCGGGCGAAGAGGTGTTCATCCGCACTTTCGACTCCCTGCCTGAGGCGCTGAGTTGGGTCGGCAGCGGCGCCAAGCGATGACCAGCTGAGGCGCGGGCTGCCCTATTCTTGCCGTCATCGACGCGAAGTGGATGGCGGTCGCGAGGGGTGACGAGCCGGCCGACCTAGTGCTGGCGGGTGGTCGGGTCCTCTCTGTGTTCACCAAGGAGTGGCTCGAGGTCGATGTCGCCATCCAGGACGGCCATGTCGTCGGCCTCGGCCGGTACGAGGGCCGCGAGCGGATGGACGTCGAAGGCGCCTACCTCACGCCGGGGTTCATCGATGCTCATATGCACATCGAGTCCTCGAAGCTCACGGTGGACGAGTTCGCGCGCGCCGTCCTGGCCCACGGCACGACAGCTGTCATCGCGGATCCGCACGAGATCGCCAACGTGCTCGGCGCCGACGGCATCCACTGGCTCCTCGATTGTTGTGCCGACCTACCCCTCGACGTCTACGTGATGGCGTCGTCCTGTGTGCCCGCTTCTCGATTCGAATCGCCCCGGCGCCCCTTCAGCACCGGCGACATCGAAAGCCTCCTGCGCCGCCATCGAACGATCGGCGTGGCCGAGATGATGAATTTTCCTGGCGTCATCGCGGGCGATCCTGCCGAGGTGGCAAAGCTCACGACCGGCCTCACGAGCCACGTCGACGGCCACGCGCCGGGCGTGCGAGGTGCCGCACTGAATGCCTATATCGCCGCCGGGATCGGCTCCGACCACGAGGCCACAACGTACGAAGAGGCCCTCGAGAAGAGGCGGCTCGGAATGTGGGTGATGCTGCGGGAGGCGTCCATCGCGCGCAACCTGCGCGACCTGCTGCCGCTGGTCAAGCGATACGGCACCGAGCGTTGCATGTTCTGCACCGACGACCGCGAACCGAGCTTCATCGTCGAGGAAGGGCACATCAACCAGATGGTGCGCGTGGCGGTTGAGGATGGCATCAGCCCGGAGGACGCCGTGGTCATGGCCACCATCAATCCTGCGAGCTACCACCGGCTGTGGCATCTCGGAGCGATCGCTCCCGGATACCAGGCGGACATCCTGGTGCTGGATGACCTCTCCTCCTTCATTCCAAGGCACGTGTTGAAGCGTGGAGCCGAGCCGCGCTTCACCAAGCTCGAGGTTCCGGAATGGGTGCGGCAGACGATGCACCTCGCGCCGGTCACTGCAGAGTCCTTCCGGATTCCGGCCGGTCCTCGGAGAATTCGCGTCATACGCGTCATCCCGTCGCAGCTGCTGACCGGCGCGGACCTGGTCGAGCCGGCGGTGCGCGAGGGCGCACTGGTCGCGGACCGGGGTCGCGATCTCGTCAAGATCGCCGTCCTGGAGCGCCATCACGCCACCGGCCGGGTCGGCCTTGGCTTCGCGACCAACGTCGGCTTGAAGCGCGGGGCATTCGCCTCCACCGTCGCGCACGACGCCCACAACGTTGTCGTGCTCGGAGTCGAAGACGCCGACATGGCAGCGTGCGCCTGCCGCCTGGCCGAGATCGGAGGCGGCATCGTGGTCGCCGAG
>VBIU01000067.1 GCA_005880945.1 Chloroflexota bacterium
AGCCGTTCCACCGCGGCCAGCGCGGCGACCTGGTTCTTTCGCGTTTCGATGCGGCCCACCTGGAGGACGAACGGGCCATTCAGCCCGAGCTCGGCCAGGCGGGAGGGGGGCGCGGCACCGCGCGAAACCGGCTCCCCGCCCCCAAGCGGCACGACGCGAATGCGCTCAGGGTTCGCGGCGTACAGCGCAACCAGGTCGGTCTTGGTCGATTCGGAGTCTGCGATCAGGAGCCGGCAGCGGCGCACCGCCCATCGAGTGGTCAGCTGGAGGTAGGCACGCTCGGTGCCGGAATAGGCGTGCGGGAAGCGCTCGAAAGCGAGATCGTGAACGACGGTGAGCGCCTGGCCCGGCCACGCGAAAGGAATGACGTGGGATGGCACGAACAGCAGGTCCGGATGGGTGCGCGCCAGGGCCAGCGGAAGGCGCACCTGCGACCACAGGCGCGGGAACGGGACGACGGTGAGGTCGACCCCAAGGCCGGCGCCGGCGCGTGACGCGAAGAACTGCCAGCGAAGGTCCGGCGCCGCCGACTGCAGGCGCCTGCCCACCTCGCGAGCGAACTTCTCGGTGCCGGTAACCACCTCGCGCGTCGCGGGATTGAGGTCCACGGCAACCGTCTTCGTCTGCAACCTGCGAATGATAATCAGCCGGTGAACCAGGCCCGCGTCCTCGGCGTGCGAGTCGACTGCCTCGACAAGGAGGCTGCGCTCGAGCGAATCGGGCAGCTCGTGGAGGCGGGCGGGCGACACCTGGTCGCAACTGTCAACCCAGAGTTCGTGATGCGGGCGCATGTCGATAGTGAGTTCGCGCGCGTGCTCGAGTCCGCGGACCTCTGCCTCGCCGACGGCAGCGGCGTGGTCTGGGCGGCGCGACGCCAGGGCTGCACGCTGCGCGAGCCCGTGACGGGGGTCGACCTGATTCCGCCACTGGCGGCGCTCTGCTCCCGCCGGCGCTACCGCCTGTTCCTGCTCGGCGCCGCGCCAGGGGTTGCGTTGGACCTTGCGTGGCGCCTTCGCGCCGCCCACCCTGACCTCGACGTCGCCGCTCATTCCGGCTCGCCCGATCCCTCGTCCGACGACCAGACAGTGGCTCTCATCAATCAGCACAAGCCGCACGTGCTCCTTGTCGCTTACGGTCATCCCAGCCAGGAGCTCTGGATCGCCCGCATGGGCGACCGTTTGGGCGCGACGGTAGCCATGGGGGTCGGGGGATCCTTCGACTACCTGACAGGTCGCGTCGCGCGAGCTCCGGCGTGGATGAGGCGAGCGGGTCTCGAGTGGCTGTTCAGGCTCATCCGCCAGCCGTGGCGGATCAAGCGCATGGCGGTCCTCCCCCTGTACGCGCTGCGGGTCCTGCGTACCGGCTAGTTAGGATTCCCAGCCATGGCTGGAGAATCGGCGCGCGCTCTGCTCAGCGTCGTCATACCCGCCTACAACGAAGAGCAGCGGCTGCCCCGAACCATCGAGCAGATCGAGCGCAACCTCGACAGCCGGCAAGTTCCTTATGAGCTGATCCTCGTCGACGACGGCAGCACCGACGGCACGCGACAGGTCATGGACGCCGCCGCCGAACGAAACCCAAGAGTTCGCGTCGAGGCCCTCCCGCGCAATCGGGGCAAGGGACGGGCGCTGGCGGCGGGCGTGGCCGTCGCGACGGGCGAGGAGGTGCTGGTCACCGACGCGGACCTGTCCACCCCGATCGAGGAGCTGGTGAAGCTCGAAGCGGCATTGAATGCCGGCGCCGGTGTGGCCATCGCGTCGCGGGCGGTACGCGGTTCGAAGATCGAGATTCCACAGCCGGTCTACCGCGTCCTGATGGGCAAGGTCTTCAACCTGATCGTGCAAGCGGTGCTGCTGCCCGGCATCTGGGATACCCAGTGCGGCTTCAAGCTCTTTCGGGCCGATGTCGCGAAGCCTGCCTTCGCCGCCCTGACCACCGACGGCTTTGGCTTCGACCCGGAGGTGCTCTACCTCGCCAAGCGCCGCGGCACAAGGATCGCCGAGGTCCCGGTCGTGTGGCGACACTCGGCTCCCACCAAGGTCATGGCCGTCCGCAGCTCGCTGGACATGTTCAGGCACGTGGTCCGCGTCAGGTTCAGCCGGTGAGCGAGGCGGACAAGAAGGCGCCGCACAACGAGGTGCTCGTCGTACTGCCCACATACAACGAGCGCCAGAACCTCGAGAAAGTGGTGGCCGGCGTGAGAAGCCTCGGCCACCATGTCCTCATCGTCGACGACAGCTCCCCGGACGGTACAGGCGAGCTGGCCGATCAGCTGGCCGCCGCAGACGCTGGTGTGCGCGTGCTCCACCGGCCGCGGAAGCTGGGCCTCGGCAGCGCCTATCAGGATGCTTTTCGGATCGGCCTGGCCGAAGGTGTGGCGCTCTTCGTGGAGATGGATGCCGACGGATCGCACCTGCCCGACAACCTCGATGCCATCATCGCCGCGGCCCGCGGCTGCGGAGGCCTGGCCCTCGGGTCTCGCTACGTCGAGGGCGGAGAGATCGTCGGGTGGCCGTTTCACCGCTGGCTGCTGTCGTGGGGAGCCAACATCTACTGCCGTGTTCTGCTCGGCCTGCCGACACGCGACTGCACGTCGGGCTACCGGTGCTACACCAGCGACCTTCTCCAGCACATCAGGCTGGATGACCTGGTGTCGCAGGGGTACTCATTTCAGATCGAGATGGTGTACCGCGCCCGGCGGCTCGGATACCGCGTGGTCGAGACCCCAATCCGGTTCGAGGACCGGGTCGCGGGCGCTTCGAAGGTCTCACAAGGCGAGGTCCGCCGGGCTCTCTGGACGGTTCTGCGGCTGCGGCTGAGGCGATGGACAGGAAAGTAGAGCGGGTCGGATACGGCCCGCCGCCGCTTTCGGCGTCCGGCTGGAAGGTTCCGCTGCTCACGGGCCTCGCCATTGCCGTCGTCACAGCGCTGCCCTACCTGTACGCCTATGTGGTGCAGCCGCACGGCCAGGTCTTCATGGGCTTCTTCTACCTGGGAGACGACGCGAACACCTACCTGGCCAAGATGCGGCAGGGCTGGGAAGGCTCGTGGTCGTGGGACAACCGGTACACGACCGAGCCGAGCCCCGCCGCCTACCTGTTCATGTTCTGGCTCGGCCTCGGCCACATCGCCGCGCTGCTGCACCTGCCGCTGATCGTCGTCTTCCATCTGGCCAGGGTGGCGGCGGCCTTCGCCCTGACGGCCGCGGCGTGGGCCTTCATCGCCCACTTCATCACGGACCGCCGGGCGCGGCTTTTCGCGTTCTTCTTCTGCGCGATCAGTCTTGGGATGGGCTATGTGATCCAGGCCCTCGGCCACCCGGTCATCTTCGGCAACCCGACGGACACGCTCGACTGGCGCATGCCGGAGCTCACCGCCTTCTACTCGGTCCTCGCGCTGCCGCACTTTGCATGGTCGGGGGTATTTGCCGCGGCCGGCGTCGTGCTCACGTTGAACGCGATCCAGCGCGGCAGCCTCGTCTTTGCGGTGCTGGCGGGGCTGGCGTGGCTGGGCCAGGCGTCGATCCATCCCCAGATGCCGATCCTGATGGGCGGCGCAACCGCCGTCGCGCTCCTGCTCCGGCCGGCCTCGCCACGCGGCTGGCTCGCCGCCGTGGTTGCCTTCGGCATCCCGGCGCCCTACATCCTCTACAGCTACTTCGCGTTCGTCGGCAACCCTGAGGTGCAGCGCTGGACCTTCCACTCCAAGAACGCGCTGCCGCCTGAGGGCTTCAGCTTTTTCTTTGCGATCGCCCCACAGCTGTTGCTCGCCCTGACCGGGCTCCCGGTCGCTCTCAGGCGGCGGAGTCGCGAGGACATCTTCCTCATCGCCTGGCTGGTGCTGCTTGCCGCCATCCTTTATCTACCCAACCCGGCCGGCGATCTGCGACGGCGCTTCCTCGACGGCCTCTACCTCCCGCTGGCCGTCCTGGCCGCGATGGGCATGTACGAAACGATCCTGCCCCGGCTTCGAAGCGCGCGCGCCCATGCTCTGATCCCGTTTGCCTACGTGGCCTTTGCCTCGATCGGGAGCGCCTTCCTTGTCCTGGCGCCGCTGGCAGTGGCGACACAGCCGCAGTACTCGGTACCGAGCACCTGGTTCGACGGCCTGACCTGGTTGGGGGGTCAGCCACCCGGGCGCGTGCTTTCGATGCCCGGCGTCGGCCTGTACGTGCCGGCGTACAGCCCGGACACCGTGTACGTCGGCCACTACGACGAGACGTTCGACTATCTCAACAAGACGCAGGAAGCGCTCGGCTTGCTGACAGGAAAAAAGGACGTCGTGGCGTTCGACTCCGCCAATCGCATCCGCTACGTGATCTGGACCGCCGACCTGCCGGCGCCCCCGCCCGCGGTGCTCGGCCCGCCGGCCTACGACTCCCCGAACTTCAAGATCTACCGGGTCTACTAAATAGGTGACCCTCTCCCCGCAGGGGAGAGGGGTGGGGGTGCGGGGCGTTAGCCGGGAGAACCGCCTAGGGAGTGCTGCGGATGAAGATCACCGCGACGTTGTCCTGGTAGACCAGCTTCCACTCGGGCTGCGTGGCGAGCACGTTGGACAGCGCCTCGCCTTTGTTGAAGATCACGTAGTCGACCTGGTACTGGTCGAGGATCCCCTTCCAATCCGGTCGCAGGTTCTGCACCTCGTTGTACTGGTTCAGCAGCGGGTCGCCCATCAGCTCGGCCTCCCCGAAGATGAACACCTTGCGGTTCGGCTCGGGATAGAACCTGAAGGCGAGATAGCCGCCCCACCCGTACTGGTTGTACATGCGCGTGCCGACCTCCGGATGCGCAGCAAGCCAGTCCGCGGCGCCGATCGGATAGCTGGACGCGTCCAGCTTCTGCTGCACCGCCGGATTGACGTCAGCATCGATCTTGATCGCCGCGACGATCGTCACGATAAGCAGAACCACTGCGGTGACGGCTGCGAACAGCGGTCGTGCCGGCAGGTGCAGCCTCCATCCACGGCCGGCGGCCAGCTCTTTCCAGTAGTCCGAGTAGCTTGCGATCATCACCGGCGTGGCCGCGGCGACGAACAGGGCAACGTGGCGTACCGACTGAAGGGCCAGCCCCAGGCCGGCCAGAGTGAGCAGGAACTCGTACATTCGCGGGCGCCTCAGCGCGAAACCCGCGATGACGATGAAGACCATCGCCTCGAATGGGCGCAGGTAGATCTGGTGGAAGTCGGGCGAGAACCATTCGACGATCAGCTTCTGCTGCGCCACGCTTCCCTGTGTCTGGAACGGGTAGAGGTAAAGGCTGAAGCCGTGGGGCGTGGCGAGCACCGCCACCAGCGAAGCGGCGGTGACGATGGCCAGGAATCTGACGTGCGCCTTGTGCGCCGGGTTATGGCGATCCCATGCCCAGCCGATCAGCTCGGCGACCAGCGCCACCCCCAGCCAGGCGAAGCCGATCACCCAACCTCCGTGCAGGTTGGCCCAGACCGCCATCACCAGGGGAAAGAAGTTGAGGGCGCGGCTGCGGCCGCTGAGGTAACCCTGGATCCAGTACAGCTCGAGGCAGCTCAGGGCGAACGTGATCATCTGGGCGCGTGGTCCCCAGATCGGCCACCCGGCCAGCGCACCGAGCGCGAGGCCTAGCCCGACGATGACAAAGGGCTGGCGCCGGACCTGGCGGTAGATCAACAAGAAGCCGGCCCACGTGATCAGCCCAAAGGCGATCGACAGCCCGAGCGCGCCGGTCGCCGAGTAAATGAGCCACATCAGCACCTCGGTCAGGTACTCGTGGTCCGTCCAGATGTGATCTGGGACAGTGAAGGTGAAGAGGTCGTGCGACGGCAGCTTGCCGTTCTCGACCATCCAGCGCCCGATCCTCAGGTGCCACCAGAAGTCCGGGTCCTGGACCCCCTCCATGAAGAGCATCAGGACGGCGAGCATCACGCCGCCGATGAGCAGCGTCCGCGCGCTCAGCCGCTCCGTCAGCCGGAGGCCTCGGTTCAGCTCAGGACCTTGAGCGGGTTGGGAGCGTATCGCGGCGTTCGTGCGGCGTAGGCGGGGTACTGGTCGGGGAACGCCCGGGCCAGGACGCGCTCCTCCCAGCGCATGCGGAGGACCTCGCAGATCACGAAGTAAAGGACGGCGAGCGCGCTGGGCAGGCCGAACGTCGCCAGGTTGATTCCGATCGCGGTCACGATCTCGCCGAGGTAGACGGGGTGGCGGCTGAATGCATAGGGACCGCCGGTTACGAGTCGACGGGCCTCCGGAATGATCGAGAAGGAGCGCCGCAGATAGGCCAGGCCCCAGACCGCATAGACAAGGCCCGCCGTGGCGAGGATGTCCGCGGGCAGCACGAGCCACTCGTGGCGCCCGCCGCCGGGCAGGAAGCTCGCGCCGATCGCCGAGAAGGTGCCGGTGAACGCGATGAAGATGACTGCCAGGCGGTGGTCGGTGCCTCGCGCCGGAAGGCGGGTGCTGTAAAGGACGACCAGCATCGTGAAGTACGTCAGGGCCAGGACCTGCTGGACGACGAACAGGTAGTCCCACGGCTGGCGGATGGCGTGAACGCTGTCCCAGACGGTCAGCAGGTATCGGGCGAGGAAGACGCTGAAAAACAGGGCAGGTATCAGCCGGCTGAAGACGAGCTCCCGCCAGTACTTTCCGGTGCGGGCGCGCGGCAGCGCCGGCGGAACGGGATCGCCTGATCGCACATCTTCCTCGACGCGGATAGCCGTCATTCCCGGCGCCAATCTAGCCGATCGGTACCGGGCCTCCCCAAAACCGCGCAGTTTCGGCTAGGTAATTGACCTCCCCGGTACACCCCTGTAGGATCACCGTCCTCAGCCGGCTCCTGGCCCGCAAGAAACCAAGGCGGGGGCCGTCTACCTGAGTAACAACCCGTAGTTCAGGAAAAAGGAGGTGAATGCAATGTTGAGTCTTTACTGGAAGCTCCGCAGTCTTACGACCCGTCAGGAAGGGCAGGGCATGGTTGAGTACGCTCTGATCCTCGTCCTCGTTTCCATCGTGGTCATCGTGATCCTTCTTACGATGGGCAACCAGATCAAGAACGTGTTCTCGAACGTCGTAGCCGCTCTCGGCTAACGAGAACCAAACGTAGTCGCACCTTCAAAACGACAGAGAGCCCCGCAAGGGGCTCTCTTCTCTCTCGGGGAGACGATCTGAGTCCCCCTCGTTACAATGGCGGCACTCTTGGAGAACAGTTATTCGGAGGTGACCTAAAGCTTTGGCAACCGCAGCACCAGCACGACCCCGTCCGGGGGGAGGTCGTCTTTTCATCATCGTCGGCTTACTACTGGCTTTACTCGCCGCAGGCGGCGTCTACCTCCTTGGAAGCGTGGGTGGTGGGGGCGGAGTCATCGGTGGTGGCCCGACCCAGACCGTCGTGGTCGCCAAGCAGCCCATTCCTCTGCGTCACCAGATCACGAAGGACGACCTCGACACCTTGAAGGCCGTCTCGACCAACGTGACGAACGTTTACTCGAACCCCAGCGACCTCGTCGGGTTGATCGCCGAGATCCAGATCAGCCGCGGCGCAGTCATCACCAAGGACATGCTGGCCAAGGACATCGGCCTTGTCCCTGCCGGCTCCGGCCCCGCATACCTGCCTCTGGCGAAGGGATATATCGCCATGACCATCCCGACCGGTGAGCAGCAGGGCGTAGCGGGCCACATCACGCTGGGCGACTACATCACTGTGATCGCGTCCGCCAGCCTGACCATCTTCGCCACCGGGAAGAGCCAGCCCACCGGCCCGCCCAAGGTGGTGAGCAAGACAGTCTTCACCAACGTGCGGATCATCGGGCTCGGCCCTGCGACCTCGAACGTGCAGCCGGCCAGCGGCGCCACCACCGTCGGCGGAGCGCAGCCTTCCAACGGCGGCGTGACGTCCAGCCTCACCATCGAGCTGACTCAGTGCGACGCCGAATACTTCGTGTGGTTCCTGCAGAACACCCAGCTCAGATACACACTGGAGTCGGTCAACGACTATCTGGCATCACCGCCCACGGGCCCCGATGCGACTTGTCCGACGGTCGACGCGGCGCACGGTGTGAGCCAGCAAGAGGTCGAAGCCAGGTACCATTTCACGAGCTTGTAAGGTCCGCGGCGGCAGCTGAATATGGGTCTACTCGACAGGGTCAAGCAGAACCAGACGGGCGCTCCGCCCGTGTCGGGTCCGGTGAGCAACGGACCTGCGGCAGCGACTGCCCCTGGAGGCGCGTCCTCCTACAGCACGACGTCGGCGGTGCCGCGGGCCCGGCCAACCGACACCGTCCCGCCGCCGGCCGCGGCCCCGCGGGCGCCTGCGGCCGGTGAGGCGCCGCCGGCGTTCACCGCGGCCAAGGTTCAGATCCACGCCAAGCTGATCGAGCGATTCGCCGACCAGATCGACTCCAGCAACAAGGTCGGCGTGCGGGAAAAGATCGTCGAGCTCGCCGAGGAGTACTTCCGAACGACGGCGATGACGATGACCAAGACCGACAAGGAACGTCTTGTCGATTCGGTCCTTGACGACGTCCTCGGTCTCGGCCCGCTGGAGGCGCTGCTGGCCGACCCGAACATCACCGAAATCATGGCCAACCACCCAAAGCAGATCTACGTCGAGAAAAGCGGCGAGCCGGCGCTGTCGGCCGTCACCTTCGAGTCGGAACGGCAGATGCGCCAGGTCATCGACCGCATCGTCAGCCTGGTCGGGCGGCGGGTCGACGAGTCCACGCCAATCTGTGACGCCCGCCTGAAGGATGGCTCCCGTGTCAACGTGGTCATCCCGCCGATCGCTCTCAAGGGCCCCTGCCTGACCATCCGAAAGTTCACCAAGGAGAAGTGGGGTCCCACCGACATCGTCAACCGCTTCCACTCGGCAAGCCCTGAGCTGATGACGTTCCTGAGGTCATGCGTGCGCGCGCGATTCAACATCCTGGTCTCGGGCGGCACCGGTTCCGGTAAGACGACGCTGCTGAACATCCTCTCGTCATTCATCCCCGAGACCGAGCGGCTCATCACCTGTGAGGACGCCGCCGAGCTCCAGCTGCAGCAGCCGCACTGGATCCAGCTCGAGTCGCGGCCGCCCAACGTCGAGGGCAAGGGCGCAGTGCCGATCCGCGAGCTCGTCAAGAGCTGTCTTCGTATGCGCCCGGACCGCATCATCGTCGGCGAGTGTCGTGGTGGCGAGGCGCTGGACATGCTCCAGGCCATGAACACCGGCCACGATGGCTCGATGTCGACTCTTCACGCCAACAACCCGCACGAGTGCCTGGTGCGTCTGGAGACGCTGGTCCTCCAGGCCGGTCAGGACCTTCCGTCACGGGCCATCCGCGAGACCATCGGCGCCGCCATCCACCTGATCGTTCAGCAGTCGCGCCTTCGCGGCGGCATCCGCCGCATCGTCAGCGTGGCCGAGATAACCGGCATGAAGGACGGCGACGTGCAGTTCCAGGAGATCTTTCAGTTCAAGCAGCTCGGCGTGAATGCCGAAGGCAAGGCCGTCGGCTATCACACCGCCACTGGCGTCATCCCTATGCGCATGGAGCATCTGAGGTCCGAGGGCGAAGACGTTCCGCCATCATTGTTCAAGCCGACCCCCCAACCATCCCCGGATAAGCTGTACTGACCGTCTAGGAGGTCCTGATGTCGCTCTCAACGTCCGCTGTATTCGCGCTGATCGCATTCGGGGGAGTTTTCCTCTTCTTCCTCGGCATCAGCCGCATGCGGCGTTCCGCAGGCGGTGCTGAGGACTTTCAGGCCAGGCTCGCCGCGTACGGAGTCACCACCGCCGGGGCGACGACGCTTCCGCCCTCGAGCGGTTTGAGGGAGAGCCTCAACCGCCTTTTCCAACCCGCCGCCGACCGCATCGGCAGGGGGGACGTCAAGAAGGGCAAGCCGTCGGTCGCCGAGCAGCTGGTCCGCGCGGACCTCAAGCTCCGCACATCCGAGTTCTTCATGATCCAGCTCGGCAGCACGGTGCTGTTCGTTCTGATCGCGGGCGTTCGATTTGGTTTCGGCCTCGGCAGCATCCCGCAGCTGTTCATCGCGGCTGCGATCGGCTACCTGATCCCCGGCCGATACGTCAAGTACCGGGTCGCCCGCCGGCTCAGGGCGTTCAACAACCAGCTCGGCGACACGCTGACGCTGCTCTCGAACGCGATCAAGGCCGGGTATTCGTTCGCCCAGGCGATCGACACAGTGGCCAAGAACGCGGTGCCGCCGATCGCCGACGAGTTCGGGCGCGCGGTCCGCGAGATGAACCTCGGCGGCTCGCCGGACGAGGCACTTCAGAACATCACGAAGAGGGTGGAGAGCCCAGACTTCGATCTCGTCGCCACCGCATACTCGATCCACCGCACTGTCGGTGGAAACCTGGCCGAGATCCTCGACAACATCGCGTACACGATTCGGGAGCGCGTCCGGATCAAGGGTGAGATCGCGACGCTGACCGCCCAGGCGCGGGCGTCGGGCACCCTGATCACCTTCCTGCCGATCGTCCTCGCCGTCTTCATGTACTTCGTCACGCCGACCTACTTCCGGCCGATGTTCGAGAACTTCATCGGCTGGATCCTGATCGCGATCGGAATTTTCATGATCTTCATCGGCAACCTGATCATCCGGCGAGTGGTCGCCATCGAGGTATGAACTGATGAGTACCACCCTCCTTCTTGCGATCGTGGTCGGGATCGGCATCCTGATGATCTTCATCGGCCTCGCCCGCACGCCTCAGATCAACACGGCACAGATGGTGCAGCAGCGCCTCCAGGTCTACGGCGCCGGTGGCAGCGACAAACCCCTGACCCTCGAGGAGGTCGAGCTGTCGAGGCCGTTCAGCGAGCGGTTCCTGCGGCCCGCGATCGAGCGGCTGGGCAACGTGCTCTCCCGGTCCACACCACAGAAGGCGCGGCAGGATCTCGACAACCGGCTCGAGATGGCCGGGCGGCCGGCCAACCTCACCCCGGCCGACTTCGGGGCGGTTCGGCTGGTTACTGCCGCGGTCGTCGGCGCCCTGGGACTCCTCCTCGGCCTGCTGCTCGGAGGCACCCTCTACATCCTCGGCGCCTTCGTCTTCGGGATCATCTTCGGCTACTACCTGCCTGTCCTGTGGTTGAAGCAGAAGGTGGACGCGCGCCGCGCCCAGATCCAGAAAGGGCTTCCTGACGCCATGGACCTGCTCGTCATCGCCGTCGACGCTGGGCTTGGTTTCGACGCCGCCCTGGCGCGGGTGACCGACAAGTACAAGAACGCGCTGTCCGACATGTTCGCCAAGGTTCTTCGCGAGGTGAGCCTCGGCCGTCCACGGCTCGAGGCCATGGACGAGATGGGCCGGAGCAGCGGCGTGGACGACCTGCACAACTTCATCCAGGCGATCATCCAGTCGGAGCAGTTCGGCACTGGAATCGGCAAGATCCTTCGCATCCAGGCCGACGAGATGAGGCGCAAGCGCCGCCAGCGCGCGCAGGAGAAGGCAGCGCAGGCGACCCTGAAGATGATGCTGCCCATGGTGGGCTGCATCTTCCCGACGCTCTGGATCGTTCTGCTCGGGCCCGCGGCGCTGATCTTGATGAAGCCGAGGTAGGCGACAGGAGGCAACCTGCTCGCATCTCTGCTGCCGAGCATCCCAGCTTGGGAGCTGGTGGTTCGTGCGGTACTGGTCTACGTCGCACTGCTCGTCGCGCTGCGAGTGTTCGGCAAGCGCGAGGTCGGGCAGTTTACCCTCTACGACCTCGTCTTCATCCTGCTCGTCGCCAATGCATTGCAGCCGGCGATCACCGGCACCGATACCTCGGTGGTGGGCGGTCTGATTCTGATCGTCGCCCTGGTGCTTGCGAATGCAGGCATTTCGAGGCTGGACCGGATCCCGCAATTACGGCACCTCTTCGCTGCGCCCCCGGCCGTGATCATCAAGGACGGCAAGTACCTTCCTGACGTGATGCGGCGCGAGGGTGTCGACCAGGAGGAGGTGGAGACAGCGATGCGAGAGCACGGGGTCGATGCCATCAAGGACGTGCAGCTGGCCGTGCTCGAGCCTGACGGGAGCATCTCGGTCGTGCCAAAGGGAGGCGCCACCAGGACCAAACGCAAGGTCCTGTTCCATCACCGCCAGCTCTAGTCTTCCGCGGCGAGGAACTCCAGCGCTGCCTGCTTGAACTCTCGGGCGGGGACTGCCGACATGTGGTTTCTCCCCGCCAGCCTCACGACGTTTGCGGTGGGGATGCTCGCGACCAGCCGGTCGACATCACCCGCGATGTCGTCCTGGTCTCCCACAACAACCAGGACGGGAATCGATATGGACGCCATGCGTGAGGCGTCGACGACGGGCTGAGTGCCGAGTATGCAGGCGGCGAGCGCTTCGAGGTCGTTGGACGGCCTGGCGGCCGCGAAGTCGTAAAACATCTTCGCCACGGCGGAGGTCGCCGGCTCCCCGCGCATCGCCCGTGCGATCTGTTCCGCCGCGTGAAACGCACCAACCCAACCGATGCCGCCGAGAACGACCCGGCGCAGAGCGACATCGTCGAGCATCGCCTGAACACCGATGCGCGCCCCCATCGAGTAACCGATGTAATTCGCCTGCTCGATGTGCAGGTGATCCAGGAGGCGTCGAACATCGGCCGCCATCAAATCGAGGGCGTAGGCGGCAGGATCGTGCGGCTTATCGCTTTCGCCATGGCCTCGGCAATCAAGGCCGATAACACGATATCCGGCGGTGGTGAGAGCTTCCTGCCATCGCGTGCCGACCCAGTTGAGCCGGTAATCGGATGCGAATCCATGAACGAGCACGACCGGAGCGCCTGCGTCCGGTCCGTGGAGCTCGTAGTGCAACCGCACGCCATCGCTGTCGAAGTCCATGAGCGGGTGAGGCTAGGCTAGTCGATCGTGCGAGCTGTACATGAGCGGACCGGCAAAGCACTGGCTGACGAGCTCGAGGTCGAGCGCTCGTTGATCGGTCGAACGGCCGGCTTGATGTTCCGGCCGCCGCTCGAGCCTGGCCAGGGCATGTGGATCACGCCGTGCAACGGCATCCACATGATGTTCATGAACTCTGCGATCGATGCGGTTTTTCTGGACGGCAAGGAACGGGTCAGGAAGGTCTACCCGAAGCTGCCGGCGTGGTGGGGGGTGGTGTGGTTCGTCTGGGGCGCCGCGAGCGTGCTGGAGCTACCGCCCGGGTCGACGTCGGAGCTCGGCCTCGAGAAGGGCGATCAGATAACGATCATGTAAAGGGTCTCTTGACACGCCGCGATAGCCTCGACTCGTGCTGTCGCGATTCGTCGACCTTGTGCTGCCGCCCCGGTGCGGAGCATGCCGGACCGTCGGTTCGTGGTTCTGCGAGCGCTGTCAGCGCCGGATCAGGCGTCTCGAGGAACCGATGTGCCGCCGCTGCGGTGTCGAGCTCGAGTCGGCCCAGAGACAATGCGGGTGCCGCGGCCGCCTCAGGGCGCTGTCTCGGCTGCGCTCGGCGGTCGCCTACGAGGGTCCGATCGAGGTCGCGGTCCAGCGCTTCAAGTACGAGGGCTGGCGGCGGCTTGCCGGACCACTGGCCCTGCTGCTTGCGGAGCGACTCGCGGTGGAGGGGCTGGCGGCCGACTGCGTGTTGGCGGTGCCGCTTCATGAGCGCCGCCTCAGTCAGCGGGGTTTCAACCAGGCTGACCTGCTGGCTCGCGAGCTGAGAATGAAGCTGTCGCTCGATAGCGCGCGCGGCGCCCTGGTCCGCACGCGTGCCACGCCGCCCCAGGTTGGGCACGACCGCATGTGGCGTCTGGAGAACGTCCGCGGTGCGTTTGCATGGCGCGGGCCCGATCTCGGCGGACGATCGGTGATGCTGGTGGACGACGTGGCCACCACCGGCGCCACGCTCGAGGCTTGCGCGGCTGCGCTGAGGGCTTCTGGATCTGGCCCAGTGATTGGCGTCTCAGTGGCGAGGGTCATCGTATAGGGGGAACGGGGAGGGGCCCCTCCCCTTATAGTGGGTCGGCATCGCGGTTGCGCCCTGCGCGCACCCGGGCGGTATCACAGCGCGGAGGCTGACGAATGGCAGTTCGGATCCCAGGTATCAATATCGATGAGTACTACCAACAGCTCGGGCCGATCGAGCCGCTCATTCGCGACGACCGTGTGACCGAGATCATGGTCAACGGCAACGACCACGTGTACGTCGAGATGGCGGGCAAGGTCGTGCTCACGAACATCAAGTTCGTGGACGAGGACCAGCTTCTGAACGTGATCCAGTTCATCGTGCGGACGGTCGGCCGGCGCATCGACGAGCGCCAGCCGCTTTGCGACGCCCGCCTCGCCGACGGCTCCCGTGTCAACGCCGTGATCCGCCCGCTCGCGCTAAACGGGCCTCTGCTGACGATCCGAAAGTTCTCCCGCGATCCGTTCCAGGTCGAGGACCTGATCCGGTTCGGCAGCATGAACGAGGCAGGCTTCGGATTCCTGAAGGCGGCCGTTCTCGCCAAGGCAAACATCATCGTCTCGGGTGGAACCGGCACCGGCAAGACCACGTTCCTCAACGTGCTGTCGGGATTCATCCCGGTCGAGGATCGCATCGTGACCATCGAGGACGCGGCCGAGCTGCAGCTTCACCAGGAGCACGTGTGCCGCCTCGAGACCCGGCCGCGCGACATCAACGGCGAGGGTGAGGTGACCATTCAGCGACTCGTCATCAACGCATTGCGCATGCGCCCCGAGCGCATCGTCGTCGGTGAGTGTCGTGGCGGAGAGGCGCTGGACATGCTCCAGGCCATGAACACCGGGCACGACGGTTCCATGACCACGATCCATGCCAACAGCCCGCGCGACGCACTGGCCCGGCTCGAGACGCTGGTCCTCATGGCCGGCGTGGACCTGCCGGTCAAAGCCATCCGGCAGCAGGTGGCGTCGGCCATCAACATCATCTGCCAGCTCAACCGCATGCGCGACGGGTCTCGCAAGGTGACCGCGGTCGCCGAGATCGTGGGCATGGAGATGGAGACCATCACGATGCAGGACATCTTCGTGCTGGAGCAGAAGGGCGCCACAGCCGAGGGAAAGGTCATCGCCGACTTCAGGCCGACCGGCCTCCGGCCGAAGATCCTGGACCGGATTTTCTCGCAGGGAATCCCGCTGCCGAAGGAAATCCTGACCCTGTTCCCGCCCCCGGCCGGGTACAAACCCTCGACCAAATAGGCGCGGCGCAGGCGCCCAAGGCAGCCCCTATACTCGAACTGTGAAGGTCGTGCTGCACGACCGCACGGACGGCCTGGCGCCGGAGCTGCGCGAGTACGCGCAGCGCAAGCTGACCCGCCTCGCGCGCCACTTCGGCAAGGTGGCGGAGGCCGAGGTTGAGTTCGCCGAAGAAGCCAAGCGCAGCGGGCGTGCGACGTTTGTCTGCCGGATCCACGTGCAGGTCGACGGGCGGCGCACTCCAGCGCTGTCGGCGCACGAGCGAGGCGTGGACGCCCAGGCCGCCCTCGACATGGCGCTGGACAAGATCGACCGCCAGGTCGTCAAGCTCAAAGAGAAGCGCACTCTCCGGAAGAAGGCGACTTCCCCGTTGCGGGTCCCCCAGGAGGACGAGGGCGACTCAACGCGCTCGACAGAGCCGGAGAGGATCCGCATGAAGCTCCATCCGATGTCGGTCGAGGACGCGATCTCGGAGCTGCAATCGGACGGACAGAGCTTTCACGTCTTTCTCGATGAGGATTCGGGCTTGGTCGAGGTCGCGTTCCGGCGCACCGACGGCTCGGTAGGGATAATCGAACCGGTCGTTCCTTAGGCCACGCCACCACCCGGCCGCGCTCACGCGCGGCCGACCTCCCCATGAATGGGGAGGACTCCCGGTAACCTAGATCCGTGCTCAGCCTCACCAAGCTCCTGGATCCGAACGAGCGCGAGATCAAGCGCCACCTGACGGTGGCGGCCGCCGTCAACGCCCTCGAGCCCGAGCTCAAGGAACTCGACGATGCGGGGCTGCGCACCCGTTCAGACGACCTTCGCAAGCGGGCACAGGAAGGGGAGGACCTCGACGAGCTTTTGATCGAGGCCTTCGCGCTGTGCCGCGAGGCGAGCCGCCGCACGATCGGGCTGCGTCATTTCGACGTCCAGCTGGTGGGAGGCATCGTCCTGCACCAGGGCCGGATCGCCGAGATGAAGACTGGTGAAGGCAAGACGCTCGTGGCGAGCCTGTCTCTGTACCTCAACGCCCTTCCCGGCAAGGGCGTGCACCTCGTCACGGTGAACGACTACCTCGCCCGGCGTGACGCTGGCTGGATGGGGCCGATCTACCACCTGCTCGGATTGAGCGTCGGCATCAACGTCGGGTCGGCCGGCACCTTCATCTACGACCCTGACTTTCTCGACGAGACCCATGGCGATTCGAGGCTGCAGCACCTGCGCCCGGCGACCAAGGCCGACGCTTACAGAGCGGACATCACGTACGCGACCAACTCCGAGCTCGCTTTCGACTACCTGCGCGACAACATGGCCCGCGACCTGGCGCAATGCGCCCAGCGAACCCTCAACTACGCGATAGTCGACGAGGTCGACTCGATCCTCATCGACGAGGCACGCACCCCGCACATCATCTCCGGCCAGTCCGAAGAGTCGACCGAGAAGTACTACGAGTACGCCCGCTGGGCCGGACGCCTCGTGGAGGGCGAGGACTATGAGGTCGACTTCAAGCACAAGTCGGCGTCGTTGACCGAAGCCGGCATCGCGAAGATGGAGCGCTGGACTGGAATCCGCAACATCTACGATCTCGAGAACGTCGTCGAGGCTCACCAGATCAACCAGGCGTTGAAGGCGAAGACGCTCTTCCGGCGCGACCAGGAATACCTGGTCAAGGACGGCGAGGTGATCATCGTCGACGAGTTCACGGGCAGGACGATGCCCGGACGCCGCTGGTCGGACGGCCTGCACCAGGCGGTCGAGGCCAAAGAAGGAGTCAAGGTCCAGCAGGAGCAGAAGACGATCGCCACGATCACCGTCCAGAACTACTTCCGGCAGTACGAAAAGCTCGCCGGGATGACCGGCACCGCGCTCACCGAAGCCGAGGAGTTTCACAAGATCTACGGGCTCGACGTCGTGATCATCCCGACCCACCGGACGATGGTTCGGTCCGACCATCCCGACGTCATCTACAAAAGCGAGAAGTCCAAGTTCGAGGCGGTCATCGATGAGATCGCGGAGATGAACAAAGAGAGGCGACCAGTGCTGGTCGGCACGGTGTCGGTCGAGAAATCGGAGCGCCTCTCGCGCATGCTCGAGAAACGCGGCGTCAAGCACAACGTCCTGAACGCGAAGCAGCACGAGCGCGAGGCGGCGATTGTCGCAGAGGCGGGCCAGCCCGCCGCGGTCACCATCGCCACCAACATGGCGGGTCGCGGAACCGACATCGTCCTGGGTCCAGGCGTCACGGACGTCGGTGGATTGCACATCATCGGGACCGAGCGTCACGAGAGCCGGCGCATCGACAACCAGCTGCGCGGGCGCGCGGGCCGGCAAGGCGACCCTGGCTCGAGCCGGTTCTTCATCTCGCTGGAAGATGACCTCATGAAGATCTTCGGACCCGCTGCGGATCGGATCGGCAGGCTGATGGACAGCCTCGAGGTCGAACCCATCGAGCATCCCTGGGTCGCCAGCTCCATCGCCGGCGCCCAGAAGAAGGTCGAGGGCATGCATTTCGATGCCCGCAAGCATGTGGTCGAGTACGACGACGTGATGAACAAGCAGCGCCAGATCGTTTACGAAGAGCGCCGCAAGGTGCTGGAGGGCGCGGACGCGCGCGCGAACATCCTCACCTACGTGACCGACGTCATCCAGAAGGGGGTCGACGCCCATTGCGAGAGCCGGCACTGGGAGAACTGGGACATGGACGGATTGGTCCGCTACCTTTCCGCCTACCTGCCGATCGAGGCGGGCTCGCAGCTCCCGGAAGATGTGCTGGTCAAGGGTCGCGAGGCTCTGGTCGAGCACCTGACGGCAGCCGCCTCGGAGGCATACGACAGGAAGGTCGAGGAGGTCGGCGCCGAGCTCATGCCGCTGGTCGAGCGCGACCTGATGCTCAGGACGATCGACTGGCAGTGGATGGAGTACCTCACGCAGATGGAGCACTTTCGTGAGGGCATCGGCCTTCGCGCTTACGGTCAGCGCGATCCGCTCGTCGAGTACAAGAACGAGGCTTTCGACATGTTCAACGAGCTCCGCGAGCGCATCCAGGGCTCGATCGTCGCCGGCATTTTCAGGGTTCAGGTGCAGCGCAACGCGGCGCCGCCGCCGCCAACACCGATGGTGCGGCAGATGCTGGAGAGCGGGCCGGGCGAGCCGGACGGGGCTGCCGGTCGCAATGGCGCGCCTCCCAAGCCGCGCCGCGCTGCGCCGATCGGAGCGGGCGCCGCCTCGGGCCCGGGTGCCGCCGCGAAGATCGGCCGCAACGATCCATGCTGGTGCGGATCCGGCAAGAAATTCAAGCGATGTCACGGCAAATAATCAGGCTGCCCCGTTAAGTAGGAGTATCGATGGACGCTGAGTTAAGCCCGAAAGAGTTGTTGGACCGGATTCTTCAGCTCAAGGAGCACCTTTGACCTATCCGCTAAGGAAAGAAGGGCCGACGAGCTAGATCGACTGCTCGTTCAGCCTGGGGTGTGGGATGACCCAGCAGGCGCCGGACAGATGGCGCGAGAGGGAGCCGAGCACCGGCAGCTGATCGCGACGTGGGACCGGCTGGAGAGGCGCGCCCGCGACCTCATCGAGCTCGATCAGCTGGCCGCCGGCGACCCCGAGCTGCGAGCGCAGGTGGAGCAGGAGCTGGTTGCGGTAAGTGCCGAGCTTCGGTCGCGCGAGCTCGACCTGTTGTTCACCGACCCCTACGCGAATCACAACGCGGTCATCACGCTTTCGGTCGGCCAGGGCGGAGTGGAGGCGCAGGACTGGGTCGAGATGCTCATGCGCATGTACCTGAAGTGGGCCGAACGCAAGGGCTTCGAGGTCGAGATCCTCGAAACCTCACCGGGAGAGGAGGCCGGGCTCAAGAGCGCGACCTTCATCATCCGCGGGTCGCGCGCATACGGCCTGCTGCGATCGGAGCACGGCGTGCACCGGCTCGTCCGAATATCCCCCTTCGACCAGAACCACAGGCGCCATACCTCCTTCGCCCTGGTCGAGGTCATGCCCGAGCTCGAGAGCAGCGATGAGAGCGCTGTCGTCATCAACCCGCAGGATCTGCGCATCGACACGTACCGGTCCACCGGCGCCGGCGGTCAGCATGTCAACAAGACGGATTCGGCGGTGCGCATCACCCACCTGCCCACGGGCATCGTCGTCACGTGCCAGAACGAGCGCTCACAGATGAAGAACCGCGAGATGGCCATGAAGGTGCTGAAGGCGCGCCTCTTTCAGCGCCAGCAGCAGGAGGCTGCGGTGCAGCTCGATCAGATCCGCGGCCAGGTCATGCCGGCCGAGTTCGGATCGCAGATCCGCAACTACGTGCTTCAGCCCTACACGCTTGTGAAGGACGTTCGGACCGGCCTCGAGGTGGGCAACACGCAGGCCGTTCTGGACGGCGATGTCGATCCGTTCATCGAGAGCTGGCTCCGCTGGCGGCTGAGCCAGAGCAGTCCGGCAGTGAGATAGCCGCAAGCATCGTTTCGGCCCCCCGTTACATACGTGTTTGGCCCATTTCGATGGATTTGGACCCGTGGGGGGCATGCGTTATACTGCCGGCGACTTAGCTGGGCGCGCCCGCACACGCCCCACGTCACAGCAAGAGATTCAGCTTATGGTCCTGACACCAGATTTTGACAGCCGGCCAATCATCAGCTTCCAGCACGTCTGGAAGACCTATCCGACGGGCACTGAAGCCCTTCGCGACATCAACCTGGTCGTACCCGAAGGCGACTTCCTGTTCCTCGTCGGGCCGTCGGGCGCCGGCAAGTCGACCCTGGTCCGCCTCCTGATCAGAGAGGAGAAGCCGACCAAGGGCAAGATCTTCGTCGAGGGCATCGAGCTCGGGCGGATGAAGCGGCGTCAGCTTCCGCACTACCGACGCAAAGTCGGCCTGGTCTTTCAAGACTTCAAGCTCCTGCCGAATCTGACGATTTACGAGAACGTCGCGTTCGCCCTTCGCGTCCTCGGCGAGCCCGACGACCTCGTCCAGTCTCGCGTCGCCGATGCACTCGATACCGTCGGGCTTTCCGGCAAGGAGCTGACCTATCCGGCCAACCTGTCCGGTGGCGAGCAGCAGCGCGTCGCGATTGCCCGAGCCCTCGTGCACGCGCCCCGTTTCATCATCGCGGACGAGCCGACCGGCAACCTCGACCCGGCCACCGCGTGGGAGATCATGCAGCTCTTCCTGCGCATCAATGCGCGCGGAGCCACAGTCGTGATGGCAACTCACAATCGCGAGATCGTCGATTTGCTTCGTCGCCGTGTAGTCGCGATCGATGCCGGACAGATCGCGAGAGACGACCGTTCAGGCCGATACCATGATGAAGTTACGAAACCTCAAATTCGCGCTCAATAGCGCCTGGCAGAGCTTCTGGCGGAACCTGGCCGTAAGCCTGGCCGCGGTTCTGTCGATCACGCTCATCCTCATCCTCGCCGGCGTCAACCTGCTCGTCGGGCACGCATTCTCCCAGGTCGTCGACGGTTTCAGGTTGAAGGTCAGCGAGATCTCCATCAACGTCGCCGACGGCACGCCGCTGCAGGCGATCTATGACTTCCAGGACCAGCTGAAAGCCGACCCGCGCGTCGCCAGCGTCAAGTTCATCACCAAGGAACAGGCTCTGCTCGATTTCCAGGCCGATCCGAACAATGCTGTGTTTGCGCAGCAGATCGACGGCAATCCGTTGGATGCGAAGCTCGAGGTACGAGTCTTCGAGCTCAAGGACGTTGCCGCCATCGACCTGCTCGGAAGGAGGTGGGCGGGCGTCGACCCGACGGATCCCACCAACTATCAGGGTGACTTCGTGAACCGAATGCTCGAGCTGTCCTCATGGCTGGGGCTGGCCGGCATCCTGCTGATGGCCATCCTTGTCGTCGTCTCGGTCGTGATCGTGATGAACACCATCCGAACGGCGGTCTACCACCGCCGCAAGGAGATCGAGGTCATGAAGCTCGTCGGGGCGACCGAGTGGTTCGTGCGTGGGCCTTTCGTGATCGAGGGGATCATGACCGGGCTCATCGCCGCTGCCATCGCGCTGTCGCTGCTCGTCATCGCGTATCAGCCAGCGGTCGAGCGGTTTCACTCCGACCTGGTCTTCATCCCGCTTTCGTACGACCCGACGTTCATCTCGAGCCTCGCCCGCGACCTGCTGATTGGTGGGGCGCTGCTCGGCGCGTTGGGCAGCTACATCGGCGTCCGGCGCTACGTGAGGATCTGACTTGAGATTCCGAATCGTCGCCGCGCTCGTCGTCGCGTCCCTGCTCGCGATTCCACTCGCCGTGCAGACCGCGACGGCGATCTACTGCTACAAGGGCGACCCTCCCGCCGTCTATCAAGCGTGTCTCGCCTACAACCGAGGGATCGGTCAGCAGGTGAGCAACCAGAAGCAGCTGCAGAACATCCACAACCAGATCAGGAACGCGCAGGCGCAGATCGACGCCCTCTACAACCTGATCGCGAGCCTCAACAAGCAGATCTCGTCGCAGCAAGCCTTGATCGCGCAAACCCAGAAGAGCATCAACGACCTCGACCAGAAGATCCGCCTGGCGGACGCAGACCTCACGTTCCTCAAGGCTCACCTGAGCGAGCGCGACCAGCTCCTCAACCAGCGCTTGAGATACGTAGACAACCACGGCGCCATCAACTACGTGCAGCTCGTCCTTACCGCCTCGAGCTTCAACGACCTCGTGAACCGAATGATCGGGGCGCAGCAGGTCGTCGACTCGGACAGGCGCCTCCTGCAGGAGCTCCAGCAGGAGCGCTCATCAGTAATCCAGGCCACGGCCGCCCTGGCCGTGCAGCGGGCCCAGGTCGCCGCGCTCCTGAAGCAGCAGAAGGTGTTGGTGGCGGAAAAACAAAAGACCAAGGCCACCCTGGCCGCCGCCGTCGGATACCAGACGGAGCTGGAGGGCCAGCTGGCGGCCCAGTATGCCGAGCTTCAGGCCCAGAGGGCCGCGATCAACCGCCAGGTAGCCCTGCTGGCAAGGAAGTACCAGGCGGCGGCGGCGAAGGCGGGTGGCGGCACTGGCCAGTTCGAGTGGCCGGAGCCGACCTGCGGCCACGGCTGCATCAGCCAGGGCTTCGGCTGCAACAGCTACTGGTTCGAGCAATACGAGCCCAGCTGTCCGTACCCGCATCGGATCCACACCGGCCTGGACATTGCTGGGCCGTGGGGGACGCCGATCATCGCAGCGGACACCGGGATCATCTACTTCTATCCCGGTTACTACGGCTACGGCAACTACATCATCATCATCCACGGGCACGGGTACACGACCCTGTACGGGCACCTCTCATCGTTCGCGAAAGGTCTCCGGAGCGGTCAGATCATCGCCCGCGGCACGGTGATCGCCCTCGAAGGATCGACCGGGAACTCGACCGGTCCTCACCTGCACTTCGAGATCCGGGTCAACAACATGTGGAAGGACCCGTGCATCTGGCTCGGCTGCTGAGCTTCGCGATTTCGCTAGTCTGCTGAGATGAAGCTCCGCGCCGCCCGATGGGTCGGCGCCTTCCTGGTCGTCGCGCTACTTGGATTCGTCTCCGGTCTGTACGTCGACCAGGCATTCTCCGGTTCCCCGTACCTGCCTTATTTCGCTCATCACTCGGTCGGCAGGGTCGACACCACCGAGCTGCAGCAGGCGATCCAGGTCATCCAGGCGAACTATGTCGACCGCAACCTGGACGCGACGAAGCTCGCGCACGGCACGGTGCAAGGTCTGGTGGCCAGCCTCAACGACCCGTTCTCGACCTATTACGACCCTGCCCAGTACAAACGCCTGCAAGACTCGCTGCAGGGCCAGTATTCGGGCGTTGGCATCTACCTCACGTTCAGCGCCGGTTACCCGGTCATCGCGGGCACGGTGCCGGATTCGCCGGCCGCGAAAGCGGGTCTCCAGGCCGGCGATCAGATCGTGATGGTCGGGGACAAGGACATGAAGGGCGCCACCGCGGACCTTGCCACGTCGGTCATCCAGGGCCCGAACGGAACCAAGGTCACCCTGACTATCTCCCGCGCCGGCACGACCATGACGTTCACGATCACGCGCGCGGAGATCCACGTTGCCTCGGTCCGCTCGGCAGTGATCGGAAACCAGGTCCTGTACCTGCGTATCTACCAGTTCGGGGCGAGCACGTCGAAGGAGTTCGCGGACGCGCTGTCAGGCGGACTTCGAGGGGCCAAGGGCGTGGTGCTGGATTTGCGCGGCGATCCCGGTGGCTACATCTCCGCCGCCGATGACGTGATCAGCGAGTTTGTGACGAGCGGCGAGACATTCGAGCTGCGGGATCGCGATGGCAATGTCGAGCGCCACGACGCGACCGGTCAACACCTGGCGTCGTCGGTGCCGTTGGTCGTGCTGGTGGACGCGAACAGCGCGTCGGCGTCCGAGATCGTCGCCGGGTCCCTGCAAGTGCATAAGCGAGCCAAGCTCGTCGGCGCTACCACGTACGGCAAGGGGTCGGTGCAGCTGGACTTTCAGCTCAACGACGGTTCCGACCTCCATCTCACGATCAAGCGCTGGTATCTGCCCAACGGCGTGACCATCGACCACAAGGGCCTCACGCCTGACATCGCGGCCGCGCTGGCGAGCCCGGATGACATGTTCGACGTGGCCAACCTGCCGGCGGGATACGCCAAGGACGCGCAGCTCAACGCGGCGCTGAAGGCGCTGGCCGCTGGGTAGACTGAGCAGCCGGCGCGGGCGGTTAGCTCAGTTGGTAGAGCGCCTGGTTTACACCCAGGAGGTCGTTGGTTCGAGACCATCACCGCCCACCATTTGATGCGGTTGGCGTGACTGACTCTTTTGGCGCAGTCTATGGGCCATGAGCAAGCTCGCTGTGATCACCCGCATGTCATGCGCCTTCCTGCTGGTATTGATCGGCCTTGTTGTCGTGCCTGCAGCAGTTCAGGCGAAAGTGAACGGTGGGTGCACGGCCACCGGCACCGCCTCTAAATCGGGCGCGGTCAACCTCACGACCGCAACCGTCTGGCACGTCACCGCCGCGGATGTGCTGACCGGAGAGGCGAAGGCCTCCAGCCCGCAGAAGGTCGCGCAGCTCAAAG
>VBIU01000254.1 GCA_005880945.1 Chloroflexota bacterium
GCCGTCAGACCGTACAACGAGCGACGAAATCATGCCCACCAGCACCGTGACCGCCGTCCCCAGCGGCACATACCACGGCCACGCCAATCCGGGGAGCCAGTGCACGGGGAAATGCGGAATCACGGCGCCAAGGACGACCGGGGACATGCCGACGATGCTGATGACCAGAGCCGTGATAACATCGACCTGCCGGGCGCGCGGCCAGACGCCGCCGAGAATGTAGGTGCCGAGCAGGGATCCGTACGTCAGCGAGGCAACGCTCAGCGCGAGCTGTACGACGGGCGTGTTCTGATCGCGGAACGTGATCGCCCCCGACACGAGCACGACGGTCCACACGAGGGTCAGCCAGCGACCGACGCGAAGCAGCTGTTCGGGCTCCTGGCGGCCGGTCAGCGGTGCATAGAAGTCGTGCGTCGAGGCGGATGCGAGCGAATTGACCGCGGAGGCGTGACTGCTCATCGCGGCGGCGAGGATGCCGGCCACCACGAGGCCGGAAAGACCGGGCGGCAGTTGCGTCACGATGAACGTCGGGTAGATCGCGTCGCCGCGCATGCCGGGTTGATCGGCGCCGGCGAGCCACAGGCTCGTCCCCACCAGGAGGAAGAGAGCGAACTGCGCGATAATGAACACGCCCGATCCGATGAGCGCACGCTGCGCATCCTTGAGATTTCGTGCGGCGAGCAGTCGTTGCACGATGAGGTGATCGGTGCCGTGGGAGGCCGCAGAGAGCAAAGCTCCGCCAAAGACCCCGCCCCAGAATGTGTAGGTCCTGGTGAATGAGAACGTGAAGTCGAAGGCTTTGAGCTTTCCCGCATCCCAGGCCCGCCCGAACGCATTGACGCCACCGGCCAGATGCGTCGCCACGATCAATGTGGCAATCCCGCCCAGCAAGTACACGCCCAGTTGAATGACATCCACCCACACGACGGCGCGCAGTCCACCCACCCAGGTGTACACGAGCGTGACGAAGCCGATCGCCACGATCCCCAGGGGCAGACTCCAATGCGTGATGATCGCGAGCGGGATGGCGGTGGCGAAGATGCGCACGCAATCGGCGAGCGCCCGCGTCAACAGGAAGACGCCCGACGCGGTGCGCCGCGCGGCGGGGCCGAAGCGATGCTCCAATCGCTGATACGCGGTGTCCTGCGTGCCCTGGAAGTAGCCCGGCAAAAGAAGTGCGGCGACGCCGATGCGGCCCACCAGATATCCAAACGCGATCTGAAGGAAGGTGAGGTCGCCACGCGACGCGAGCCCCGGAACGGAGATCACCGTCAGGGCCGAAGTCTCGGTCGCGACGACGGAAAACATCAACGCCCACCAGGGCAAACCGCGGTGGCCCAGGAAATAGTCCGAGGCATTGCGCTGCCGTCCGGCGAGCAGCAGGCCGAACACGATGACCGCGACGAAGTAAGCGAAGATGACGACGATGTCGAGCGGACGACGCATGCTTAGAAAAGAAAGGGCCCGCGATCTCCGCGGGCCCCAACGACCAATTCAGGAAAGATCAACGCTCAGACCGTGAACGACGATCCGCAGCCGCAGCCGCCGGAAGCGTTCGGGTTCTCGAACGCGAATCCGGATTCCTGGAAGTTGCTCTTGTAATCGATGACCGTGCCGTTGAGATACGGCGCGCTGAACTCGTCCACGAAAAGCCGCACGCCGGCGCTCTCGACGACGACATCGTCCGCTGCCGGCTGCGCTTCGATGTTCAGGCTGTAGCGAAAGCCCGAGCAACCGCCCGGCAGCACGCCGACGCGTAGCCCGGCCGACTCCTGCGACACCTTCTCCTCGGCCAGGAACTTCTTGACCTCTTCGCCCGCGCGCTCTGTCAGCGTCAGGGTAACGGATTTCTGTGTGGTGCTCATCACTATCCTCCAATCTGGCAGCAACTTAGAGAATCCCCGGGAGCCTGTCAACGGGTGGAGCACGCTTGCCTAACTCTCTGTCGCCCCCCCAATTGGTGGCCCATGCGACTGACCATCATCGACTGGATCGTCATCGGCGCCTACTTCGCGCTCAACCTCGGGATCGGCTTCTACTACAAGGCGCGGGCGGGCAAGAGCGTCAGCGAGTTCTTCCTCTCGGGCCGCTGGTGGTGACGGGCTTCGTCGCGAAGAACGGCATCGCCGGGAACTGGATCTGGTGGAGCTTCCTGATGAGCGGGATGCTCACGGTCTTCTTCTACGCGCGGCTGTGGCGCCGCGCCGGCGTGATGACCGACATCGAGTTCGCCGAGATCCGCTACTCGGGCAAACCGGCGGCGTTTCTGCGCGGGTTCCGGTCAGTCTACCTCGGCATCATCATCAATTGCATCATCCTCGGCTGGGTCAACCTCGCGATGGTGAAGATCCTCGGTCTGATCTTCGGTGTCGGGAAGGATGAGGCGCTGCTCATCGTGCTCGGACTGATCGCGCTGACATCGTTCATCTCGACGTTGTCCGGCCTCTGGGGCGTGTTGGTCACGGACATGGTGCA
>VBIU01000052.1 GCA_005880945.1 Chloroflexota bacterium
CCGAGGAAGATCGCCCGCGGGCGCTGTTCTCTGGTGGCGCGGTCATGGTGGGCGCCATCGCCCGAACCGACCTGTTCGGACCGCACCTGGCCGTGCCTTTGGCGATGGAGGCACTGCGAACGCTGCAGGTTCGGCTTCGTGGACTGCCCGACGACCTCGCCGTGTATCCGACTCATGGGAGCGGCTCGTTTTGTGGCACCGGTGGCGGCAGTGGCCACGAGACGACCCTTGGACAGGAACGCGCAACCAACGCGTTCTTCCAGACGACAGAGGTGATGCCGTTCCTGGCCCGGGCGCTCAATCAGCAGCGCTACCCCACCTACTACCGCGACATGGCTGCGATCAACCTCGCCGGCGCTCCGCTGCTCGGCCGCGACCCTTCGCCGCCGGCAAAGCTGGACGCGGCTGCTGTTGCGTCGCTGATCTCAGCCGGCGCCGCCATCGTCGACGTCCGGCCGGGCCGCGAGTACGATCGCGCCCACATCCCGGGGAGCTACAGCGTCGGCCTGGAAGGTCCGTGGAGCGCGTGGGTCGGGTGGCTGGTCCCTCGCGGCCGCCCGATCGTCCTGGTGGGAGGCAGCGACGCACAGCACCGCGAAGCTCAGCGCCAGCTCTACCGGATTGGCTTCGACACCATCGAAGGCGCCCTCGACGGAGGCATGGACGCCTGGAAGGCGGCGGGCCGCGAGCTGTCCATCTTTGAAACGGTCGACGTCGAGGACATGGCCGCGTGGATCCTCAGCGCCGAGCCGATGACAGTGGTCGACGCGCGGGATGAGCACGAGTGGGCCGCCGGCCACGTGCCCGGCTCGGTTCACATCTACGTGCCGGACGTCCCCTATCGAGCCGGCGAGATCCCGCTCGAAGCGCCGGTGGCGGTCCACTGCGCGTCCGGCTACCGGGCGGGCATCGCCGCCAGCCTCCTCGAGCAGGCCGGACTGAAACGGATCATCCATGTCAACGGCCCGTACTCAGATTGGGACCGCCTCCACCTGGCGGAGAGCCGGCCCTAGCCCTCGCCCCTTCAGGGGGGAGGGTGGCGCGCACCGCGGGCCGGCCGGGAGCGGGGCGTGACCTGGCACTCAAGCGTCTGTTACGGCGGCCTCCAGAAGTGCGGCGAACTTTCGCTGCGCCGCCTCACGTCGCGTCGGCACATGCTCGCGCGGCCACATGCCTTTCGGCGGCTCGTAGCCGGACAGGATCTGGCGTGCGACCGAGACACGATGGACCTCGTCGGGCCCGTCGTACATGCGCGCGGCGCGGGCGTGGCGGTACATCTCCTCCAACGGCAGGTCGGACGAGTATCCGAGGGAGCCGTGGATCTGGATAGCCCTGTCGATCACGTCGTGCAGCACCTTGGCGCCGAAGAACTTGATCAGGGAGATCTCTTTGCGGGCGGCAGCCGCCCCCTGGGTGTCGATGACCCATGCGGCGTGCAGCGTCATGAGGCGCGCGGCCTGCATCTCAGCGGCGGAGTCTGCGATCCAGTTCTGCACAGTTTGGTGGCTGGCCAGCTTCTTGCCGAAGGCCTCGCGCTGCAGCGCGCGCTCGCACATCATGTCGAAGGCGCGCCGCGCCTGGCCGAGCCAGCGCATGCAGTGGTGGATGCGCCCCGGTCCGAGTCTCGCCTGGGCGATCAGGAACCCCTGGCCGCGTTTGCCGACGAGGTTGTCTTCAGGCACGCGAACGTTCTCGTACAGGATTTCGGCGTGGCCGTATCCGAACCTCTCGTGCTCTCCGGCCATGGTCGGGATGTTGCGAACCTTCTTGAGCCCTGGCGCGTCCGCCGGCACGATGATCATCGAAGCGCGCTCATAAGGGCCGGCTTCAGGATCGGTGACGACCATCGCGATCAGGAAGTCCGCGATCATGCCGTTGGACGTGAACCACTTGTGTCCGTCGATCACCCATTCGTCGCCCTTCAGCACCGCGGTGGTGGAAAGAAGGGTCGGATCGGAGCCGGCGGTGCCTGGCTCGGTCATCGAGAACGCCGAGCGGATCTTGCCGTCGAGCAGTGGATAGAGCCAGCGCTTTTTCTGCGCCTCGGTCCCGAAATGGGCGAGGACCTCGGAGTTGCCTGAATCGGGCGCCTGGTTGCCGAACACGATCGGCCCCCATACCGAGGCGCCCTCGATCTCGTGCATCAGCCCGAGCTTGACCTGGCCGTAGCCCTGCCCGCCCAGGTCCGGCGGCAGGTGGGTGGCCCACAACTTTTGTGCTTTGACCTGGTCTTGCAGCGGGCGGATCGCACGCATGAAACCGGCGTCGTCGGTGTCGAGTACCTCCAGGGGATAGACCTCTTTGCGCATGAAGTCGCGCATCCAGTCGAGCTTGCTTTCGAACTCCGGCTCGGTCGAGAAGTCCCAGGTCATCTCTTTGTCTCCTGCGCACCGTTCGGCTCGAGCAGCGCGATCCCCTCGTCGATCATCCCCACGATCGTATCCGTCAACCCTTCGTACATGGGGTCGGGTCGTTTGCCTCGCCGGTGGAGCATGAGGTTGTAGCCGAAGATCGAAGCGTACTTGTACAGGCTCAGGGCCAGATACCAGCGCATCTCGTCAGGGTCGGCTCCGTAGAGGTTGTACAGCTCTTCGAGCGGGACGTCGATCGAGCCGCCCGGGTTGGGCGCGCCCTCGTACTTGCGCCGGTGGGAGACGATGCAGAGGCAGCCGAGGTCGAGCAGCGGCTGGCCGATCTCGGCGATCTCCCAGTCGAGCACGGCGACCACCTCTGGCCCTCGGAACAGCATGTTCCCGTAGTGGTAGTCGCCGTGGACGAGTGTGGGTGGCCGCTCGGCGGGAATTTCCTGTGCCAGCAGGGTGCCAAGGTCGCCGGCCCGCGTCGTCAGCTCGTCGGGGGCGCGCTCCATAAGCCAGAGCCAGCGCAACATCTCGGCCTGCAGGCCGACCGGCGCTTCACCGCCCAGACCAGTCTGGTCCAGCGGCAGCGCCTGCAGGCTCTTCAAGACGCGCACCGCCGAAGCCGCGATGTCGACCGGTCTCTGCTCGATGCCTGCTTTCTCGATTCGTGTGCCCTCGACAGCGTCCATGAGAATGAAGGGCCGGCCGTCGACGACAGGGTCGGAGGTGAGGACAGGGACCGCTGGCGCGGGCAGGGCGGCGTCGTGGAGGGCGGACATGATTCGGCCCTGGCGCACCACGTCGGCGGGGCCGGCGATTCGCGCGCCGGGAGGGGGGAGGCGGAGGACGAAGCGGCGCGGGCCGGTGCCGTCGTCGATGCCGACGAAGTAGGTGAAGCCCGAGTGACCCTCCGGAATTGGGTCGACCGATAGGACCCGGAGCTTCGGCCGCCCGAGTCGTTCGCGACACTGGTCTTCGAGATCCTTGCGGATCTGTTCGCTCACTCGAGATGCGCTGTGTCGGCGATGCCGCCAATCATTCGCCGATCGCCGAGGGCCCTGACCACCGTGACGCTTGTGAAGTAGGGGAGGAGGCGTATCTGGCCGGGCTCGAGCCGCAGGACTTCGCTGACATAAGCCATCAGCGCTACGCCGTGGGTCACGACCACGACGTGTTGCCCGGGATGCGCTCCGACCATGTCGTCGATGGCCGCACGCATTCTTTCGATGACGCTGCTTGCGGGTTCCTTGAAGTCGAGCGTGCCATCTTCGCCCAGCGCGAGCTCGATCTCCACAAGGCGCGGATCTTCGTGAACCTCGTCGCCAATAATCCGCGCAGTCTCGACTGCTCGGCGGTAAGGACTCGAGTAGATCGCGACCGGGCCGATCCGTCGGACGCGCTCGGCAAGACGCTCTGCCTGCATGCGCCCGGCGGGGCTGAGAGGAGGATCGGGGCCTTCGGCCATGCCCTCGTAACAGTCGCCGTGACGAACGAGCCAGATCTCCGTGACACCTTCGACGCCGATCAGAAATGCGGCCTCGAGCGATCTCATGGCCTGGGTCATGCGCTCCGCACCCGCTGCCACGGCTAACATTCGACCACATGCTCCGTGCTGCGGGCATCGTCGCCCTCATCGTTTTCACAGCCTGCGGACAGAACAACTCGGGTGCGGTGGCCTCGCCGTCGCCGGTCGTCGCTCAGGGCAACTGGACGCAGAACCTCGCGTTCGCGGGGGCCATCAATGGCCGGATGACCGGGATCGTGGCCGATACGGGGGACCAGGTGAGTGCGTGCACTGGAACCAAGACACGCAATGGCGAGCAGTGGGCGGACACGTTCTTTGGGACCGTCGATACGGGTGAGACGAGCGGCCAGGTTTGGGCTGTCGCGTTCGTCGTCAACAACTTCCGGGGCCCCGGCGTGTACCACAGCACTGATGTGTCACTGGTCGTGCGGAATGCCGACAAGACGAAGCAGTGGGCGAACCAGCCGCGAGACAAAGTCAACTTCACGCTGGACGCGAGCCAGCAGTCAGGCTCGATCGATGCGCCCCTTTCAGACGTCAACAGCGGCAAGCCGTTTGATCCAAAGGTGAGCGGCCAGGGCCTCAAGGTCAGCGGTCAGTGGAACTGCCGGGGCTGAAAGACCCCTCGGCCGGGCCCTCCCTTCCTCCAGGCCGGTTCCTCCCCCAACCGGCACACCGGGTCGAACTAGATCACACGTTTCGACGCGAGGGAACCCTGGTTGTTAAGACTCCCGCCACACGGGCTTGCGTTTTTCAACGAACGCCGCGATGCCTTCTTTCCCATCCGGCGCTACCGCGTTGCACGAGATCGTCTCCGCCATCTGCCTGTAGGCCTCAGCCTGGGTTGCCTCGATCTGCTGGTAGAACCCTTCCTTGCCGATTCGCAGAGCGTATCGGCTGAGCTGCGCCAGCTCGTTCACGAGCGCGCTGACCTCGGTGTCGAGCTGGGCGAGCGGCACCGCCCGGTTGATCAGGCCCCATCGCTCGGCCGTTGCCGCGTCGACGAACCGCCCAGTCAAGAGCATCTCCATCGCATGCTTGCGAGTGACATTGCGGGCCACCGCGACGCCGGGTGTGGAACAGAACAGGCCGTAGCGAACGCCGGAGGTTGCGAAGCGGCAGTCATCGCTGGCGATGGCCAGGTCGCAGGTCGCGACCAGCTGACAGCCCGCGGCGGTGGCGATCCCATGAGGCGCCGCAATCACCGGCACCGGCACCGACTGGACGGTCGCCATGAGCTTGTTGCAGACCGCGAATATGTCCCGCTCCTCCTCGAGGGTCCGATCTTGCATCTCGCGCAGGTCATGCCCGGCGGAGAACGCGCGCCCGGCGCCTTTGAGCACGATTGCGCGCACTTCGGGGCGGGCGGCCTGGCGCTCCAGCTCGTCGGTCAGCTCCGTCATCAGTCCTGTCGAGAGTGCGTTCAGCTGATCAGGCCGGTTGAGGGTGATGATCGCAGCGGGAGGCGCGTCCTCCACCAACAGGTAGTCGAGCGTCACAGCCATATCGCTAACCTCCTTGCGTGCTTCAGTCTAGAGTGCGGCCATGGACGTCACGTTCGACGGTCACTGCTTTGGCTGCGGCCCGCTCAACTCAGAAGGTTTCCGGCTGGTTTTCGTGCCAGGCCCGGACGGCTCCAGCGTCGAATTCGAAGTTCCGGAGCGCTACCAGAGCTGGTCCGGAATGGCGCACGGCGGGATCGTGGCCTTGTTGCTTGATGAAGCGGTGGGCTGGGCGGCATGGCATGCGGGCCATCCCGGCGTCACCGGTCGTCTGCAAGTGAGCTACAGGAGGCCGCTGAGGCTGGGCGAGCGGGTTCGAATCGTCGGAAACGTTGAAAAGATCAGGCGGACGTTGGTCTATGCAAACGCATACATCGAGAGTCGCGCCGACGGTGAACGAATAGCGGACGCAACAGCGACGCTGATGGCCACTGGGGTGGACGTGGAGGCAGGCTGTTAGAATTCCCCGTCGAGCCGACCTGAGGTCAGCGACCAGTCGGCCCCCAATTGCGTTGAGGACTTAAAGGGCCTGGAAAAGGCCCTCCGAGGAGGCTACGAATGAGATCGATTCGCAAGTTCGTCGGTGGTGGCGCCGCAGCTTTGGCGCTCGGCGGCTTTCTCGCCTT
Organism: Chloroflexota bacterium; assembly: GCA_005880945.1. Taxonomy (GTDB): domain Bacteria; phylum Chloroflexota; class Dormibacteria; order Dormibacterales; family Dormibacteraceae; genus Palsa-872. The sequence goes on from VBIU01000052.1 coordinate 6,014, forward strand.
CATAGTGGCGCCGCAGCTCGCAGCCGCGGGCAGCAACCACCGGATTCAGGCAGGTGTCGCAGCCAGCTTCGAAGCACCTAAGGCGGTCGTCGCAACGCACGTGACCGCAAAGATCGCGCCGAATGCGAAATCAGCGGTGACACCGACCGCTCAATGCACGTCGGCTCGTACGGCCCTCGATGCTGCGCGGGCCAAGGACAAGGCTGAGGACGACGCCGAGCGGGCCGCTAACAACGGCGGAACTACGGCGGACGCGGCCGAGGACAAAGCCGAGTGGGCGGCGCTGAAGCCGCTCGTCGACGCTGTGCGTACAGCGTGCGGGTTCACCAAGCCAGCCCCGTCAGCCCAGTGCATGGCTGCCGTGCAAGCGTTGAAGACTGCGATCCAAAACGAGCAGGCGGAGGATGCTGCGGAAAAGTCGGCCGGCACAGAAGGGACCGCCGCCGACACGCAGGAGGACCAAACGGAGAAAGCCCAGATTCTTCCGTTGTGGAATGCGGTCCGCACCGCATGTGGATTCGGGACTACTACCCACACTAGCTTCCAAACGGGCCAGTTCAGCACACCCTGGCACCACTAATTAGTTGACTCTCTGACCAGAGGCCTGGTAAGCCGGGCTCCGGTTTAGGGACAGTGCGCGATGCACCGGCCCGAGCCACTCCCAGCGGCGGATAGAATCAGCAGTCGAGTCGGGGGCTGGCGCAGTTTGGCAGCGCGCACGGTTCGGGACCGTGAGGCCCCGGGTTCAAATCCCGGGCCCCCGACCAATTTTGAATTCAGAATCGTCAAGTAGCGCTATACAGCGTGCGCGCGGAGGTCACTGGGGGTCACAGGGAGATCACAAATTTCTCGGAGAGCACGGCGCCAGCAGCCCGTTTGAGGTGGTTCCTGGCCCGCTTCTGAACTCGGGCATCGTCATCAGCGGCCGATATATCAGTAGACGCACGGCCCCGGGACCGTGCGTCAGCTGGTTATGAAAAATCCAATACCACGGACAACACTCCCGTGACCTGTGGGGTCAAGACCGTGGGGCTGACGGTCGCCGCCTCGAAGGTGGCGTCAGCCGTCACGTCGGACTTAGCTGAGATCAGAAGCGGAGCGTCGTGCCAACGCTGCTCTGCACGAAAGCGTTGGGGAACAGTCGCGCGAGCTCATGGGTAGCCTTCCAACCCGTGCAGTGACCAGGCACGATGTAGTCAAAGCTCAGGGCGCTCATCTCCTGCAGCGTTCGCGGTATGACCGGCTCCATGATGGCACCCGTCAAGTGGCAGCCGCCAACGAAGGCGTGGAGCTTCTGTACCCCGGTCAGGCGCTGCGCATTCCAGAGCACGTTGATGATTCCCGAATGGCTGCAACTGGACATCACCACAAGCCCCTTCCCCTTGACCTTGACGATGACGCCCTGATCATCCCAGACCATGAAGTCGGGCTCCCAGCTATGACCGCGGCGGCGGTACTGGATCGGGAAGCCGGGTTCGAAGTCGGTCTTCCGTTCGACCTGGCCCGTGACCAGCACGCAGCCGTCGATCAACAACGTCGGGCCTCGCTCCTCAATCACCTGGACGTTCTCGTATTCCAGGTCGGTAACGCTGGGTGGTGGAGCCGGGATCTCAAGCCCATCCGGGAAGACGATCTTGCGTTCGAGCCAGGCATCGGGGTGCAGCACCAGCGGCATGGCTCGGCGGCCGACTCGCGAAACCATGCCCGACAGGCCGCCGTGATGGTCGGCGTGGCCGTGTGACAACGCG
>VBIU01000053.1 GCA_005880945.1 Chloroflexota bacterium
CTAAGCAGGTCACGGCCCGCACTAGGTTGGGGGAGCAAGCACCGTCTCCCGTGGTCACGGTGCCGATCAGAAAGGCTTGACGACCATGTCCGCGATGATCGCCACAAAAAGCACCACGTTGATAGACATCGCCACGAAGAGCCCCCCGCGAAGGTCGGACATGCCCCGGATGACCTCTTCCACCGAGCTCTTTCCGGCCTCGGTGGCGACTGCTTCGCGGGCGAGTGGTCGAAGCCTCTGCACAAAGGGCGAGACATTGACGAGCAAGATCGCGGCGACCATGACGTACGCGGCAATGAGCCAGCCGGCAAGGAAGTTGAGGTGACCGACTGCCGCTAGGACCAATCCAAGCACGATTCCCGTGAGCAAGGAGGCGGCGCCTGCACCTGTTAGGCCGAAGCCGGGCGCGAGACGATGCAGCGCGGCGAGCGCGCGAACGTCGCGTCGCCAGATCGCAATGAGGATGAAGAGTCCGTCGCCGATGAGCAGCGTGACGGCGGCGAACATGCTGATGAGGTGGAGCGCTTTAAGAACGACGTACATGCCGCTTTCCCGGCAGATCGTAAGGCGATTCGAGGTCTGCGTCGAGCGCCGTCGTTTCAGCCCGGGGTGGCGGTCCTGCGAAGTGGTGACATGCTGGCCCCGCATGTCCCTCTCGCCTCGCGGCCGCATCCTAGTGACCTTCTAACTGGGCCCCGAGACTCGCAATCGAGGCTGGGACGCTCCAACGCGTGTTGGGGCGACAACTTCTGATCGCCGACATCGCATGTGGGGTTGCTCCGCTGCAGGATCGTTGGCGCCGCCTCGTACAGCAACGCTGACGACACCAGGTACTAAAGGGCGATACGTGGCGGCACTGGGCGATTACCAATCGTGATTTCTGAACGGGCCGCGCCGATCTGTTAACCGCAAGGTTTAGGTTCGAATCCCTACTCCGGAGCCAATTTCGTGTGCAAGTTCGGCTGACAGGTCCCAAAAGGCCTTCGGCTGATGGGTCACAGACTTTCGGTTGATGTGTCACAGCTACTTCGACTGATTTGTCACGCTCCCGCGCATGAGGGAGATGAGCGTGACTGAGCAGAGGTACAAGGCGGTCCTGGCGGTAATTGGCGGCGGTGATAATCGCCTGATATCGGCAATCGTCATTACGGTCGCAGGAATCGGGCGCTTCGTCTGGAGTTTGCAGAAGCAGCTTGCTGATCATGCGGCCGGGCCGACGATCGCTGCAGTTTAGGATGCAACGCATGAGGGGCTTGTGGCGCTGGTCGCTCGGCTTTCAGCAAGTGGCCCGCCCAACTCCGCTGGTCCGCCAGCTTGCAAACATAACCGCCATCCTTCGCTGGGTCGGCCTGGTGGTTGCCGGCATCATCGGGGTTGTCGCGCCGCCAAGAGCGTCGCTCGCGTTCGTGTTGCTGATCCTAGCGGTTGGCGCCTACAACGCCTCGTTCATGCTGGCCACGCGTCGGGCGGGCGACGTCGCCATCGTCCGAATCGCGAGACTTGGGGCAATCTTCGATCAGGTTGGATGCCTGGTTTTCCTAACGATTTTCAGCGGCCTTCCGGGAGGCGCCCAGAGCGCGTTCTACGTCCCGATCCTGATCGAGTCGGTGGCGATCGACGGCCTCAATGGAGCCATCACCGGCGTGGCGGTCTTTGTCGTTGGCATGGCCGCGATCCAGGGTGTCGGTACGCTACTGTCGCTGCAGCCTTTCGCCTGGACGACCGTGTTGATTTGGTCGCTGATCATGCTGGTGGTGGGAGCGTCGCTGGCCGCGGTCGACCAGATTTCCTTCACTGTCGGAGCGGGCCGGGCCGCGACCGACGCTGTGCCCGACGCAGGACCCGGCCGGCCCGGCATCCGGCTCTCGCCTCGCGAGCACGAGGTGCTCAAGCTCATCGCCGAAGGGAATTCGAACGCCATGATCGCGGAGCGATTGCACCTGAGCGAGACCACGGTCAAGACCTATGTTGAAAACCTCTTGACGCGACTCTCCGTGCGAAACCGGGCTGAAGCCGTGGCCGCCGCGTCCCGTCTGCGCATCCTCTAAACGACCCCCGCCGTTTGCTGCCGCCATTCGGCGGCCGGCCAGCAGATTTTCCTTCTTTCGACGGATAGACCGCCCCTCCCCTGTCACGTAACCTCGCGGCTCACCAAGGAGGTTTGGAAAATGAGCCGCTCACGTGCCGTTCTCTTGCCGCTGTTGTCGGTGTGTCTTTTGATCGTCGCAACGCTCCCGGTTTCAGCCGCGTCTCAAACTGGAGGTGCGCTGGCGTCCGGAGCGCTTCCCTGTGTCGGGCTGCCAGCCGCTGCCCGAAGCGGTCCGACCTCGGGGGTCCTCCGGCTTTCCGCGTTAGACCTCGCCCGCCCAACTGCCCGAGCGATGTGCCAGGCCAGGCTGGCCTTGCAAGCGCACGTCGTGGTAGCAGCGGCTGGACCAACGTCGAGCTTGTCGGGGATCCTTGGCCTGCAGTTGCCGCAGGCATCGGTCAGCGTAAGCAGCCGCGTCGCGAGCGTTTTCCAGGGCGTTCGCCTTGACCACGCCGGCGTCATGCACGTGTATCAGGGATATGCCGCGGCGGGTGGCGAAGCCCGAGCGGCCGCCGGCTTGAACCAGTGGATCTCGGAGCAGGCCAACGCTCGCACGTCGACGCTGGCCGCCAGTGCCCCATCAAACCAAGCCTGGACGCAGCTTGCCTCAACCGTCACATCCTTCACGGACTCCTGGAACGACTACATCTTCTACGGGATGGACGATTACCGGCTCAACGACATCAACAGTGGTGGCGAATGGTATCTCTTTGCCACCCGCACGTTGACATCGCCCGGCTACCTGGGGTGCGGTGGCAGCAACTGCGGGCCCTACATCTTCCAGCGCAACATCACGATGACGGCTGGATCACCGGTCTCCTCTCTGATTGACCACGGTCCGAGCAGCACCATCACGACGTCCTCGACCAGCTACACAGTCGGGGTGTCCCTGTCGGCTGGAACCGACGTTGGCGTCGGCGTGAACGCCAGCACCACCCAGACCTGGGACCAGCCGTCAGTCACGACGTACGATCAGAGTAGCGGCCTCCGGGCAGCCTGGCAGGAAGCCTTTTCCGGACCCACGCTGAACATCGCGCCGCCTCCGGCGACTGCGAGCGGCAGCTTCCAGAGTGATCAGGCCGCCATCTTCCAGGCCCCTGAGGGAACAACCAGCTTCAGTCTGTTCGGGGCCGGGAGCTACGCGGCTGAGAAAGATACCTTCTACTCATGCGGCCTGTTCGGGTGGGCGACCTGTGAGTCTTCGGCCGTGCAGGGTGCCACTGTCAGCATCAGCTTGAATGTGCGACCGCCGGCCATCTCGGTCAGCCCGACCAGTCTCGTTCTCTCATCGGGGACCAGCGGCTCGTTCGGTATCCAGGCCACGATCCCCGGTTCAACTCAGGGCCTTACCTGGGACATCACTAACGACCAGAGCTGGCTGGCCCTGACCAGCCTGGTGGGCAACGGTTCGGCAAACGTCGTGGCGACCGTACTACCCAAGACCAAGAAAGGTTCCGTCGCGTATCTCAACATCAACACCAGCCCGGCCTATGCGGCGCCTTCAGTCGAAAGAGGGCCGATAGTGCTTAAGGTGACGGTTCACTAGGCCGCGGCGCGCGGACAGGGGCTCGGAACACTCCGAGCCCCTGTTGGACGCCAGTGGAGGCGAGACGTTAGCCGTAAGTGGCCGACCCCCAGATCGTCGGGTGTGGAGGCGAGTAAAAAATCGCGTCCCCAAATTGAGACCATTGACTCAGACGCCCTCGAGGCCCCTGCGCGGAATATTCACATGCAGCGACGATTGTGAGAGCCATCAGCCGCGCGCCATTGGTCGCATCCTAAGGAGGGACCGTGAAAAGTTGGGACTGGCGTAGGTGGACCGGTGTCCTTGGAATCGCCTATGTGGTCATTCAGGTCGCCGCCCTTGTCCTTTTCCTTGTGGCGGGCAACCCGCCTGACTTCGGAGACGCCAACAAGTACGCGAGCTGGATCAATTCCAACGGCGGCCTCTTCATGGGCGACGCCTTCCTGACCAATGTGGCCACCGTTGTCCTACTTATGCAGTTCACGGGCATTCGTGCGGTCATTCGAGGTGCGGGTGAAGACTGGGAGTGGGCAGCCGCTCTCTTCTTCGGGGCCGGTTTGGTAACGGCCGCGATTCTGATTGCTGGCTCCGCCGCAGAAGCGAGCGCAGTATTCATAAGCGGGCCCGGGACCGATCCCACGATCGTCCGCGCTGCCTGGGCCGGGGCCTGGATGGCGCTCACGTTCCTCTATCTACCGGCCGCAATAGCGTTTGGGACCGCCGCCTACGCGGTCCTCCGCGCCGCGATACTGCCGCGCTGGGTGGGTTGGCTGAGCGCCGCCGCCGGCGTTCTCGACGTGGTCGCAGCTCTGACCATCTTCGGGGGCACTGGCAACAACGGACCCGTCGGGCTGCTGCCCATCATTCTCGGCGCCACGCCGGTGGTTGTTTGGTTCGTGGCGGTCAGCATTGTTCTACTCGGCCGCGCCCCACGTATCGGTCAGAAAGCTATGCCAACCGGAGTGGGCTGATGAGCTCCGGGGCATAGAGCGGTTTGCGGTTCGAGGCTTGGACGCAACGGTATAACTGAGTTATACTCGGACTGTGAAGACGGCCATCTCTATTCCGACTCCACTCTTTCAAGCTGCGGAGAAACGCGCGCGCAAGCTTGGCATGTCTCGTAGCCAGCTCTATGCCCAAGCTCTCGAGAGGCTGCTCGATCAAGACCCCGACGATGAGGTCACGCGCGCGCTCGACGCGGTGTACTCCAAGGAGAAGTCGGCGGTCGACCGAGATCTGGCCGCGGCCCAGCGGCGAGCGACAGCTGAGAAGTGGTAGCGCGGAGCGAAGTTTGGTGGGCCGACCTCGGCCCACGACAAGGTTCGGCACCCGCCTGGCGACGGCCGGTTCTGGTGGTTTCTGCTGACGCGTTCAACCGCTCGCGCATCAAGACGGTGACCGTGGCGGCGATCACATCGAACCTCCGACTGTCAGCTGCGCCAGGTAACGTCGCTCTTGCGGCGGGGACCGCCGGCCTCGATCGCGATTGTGTCGTCAATGTCAGCCAGGTCGTGACTCTCGACAAGACCACTCTTGAGACCCGTCTGGGCGTTCTGGACTCGATGCACATGCAGGAAGTCGACGCGGGGCTGCGGCTGGCCCTCAGTCTGTGAGGCACGAGTCGTACAGCAACGCCGGCGACAAACGGTGCGAAACAGGGCACTAGGCGGCACTCAAAAGAATTCGGAGTGCCATTTCTGAACGGGCGGCGGCGATCTGTTAACCGCAAGGTTTAGGGTTCGAATCCCTAGTCCGGAGCCAAACTCGTGAGCAAGTTCGGCTGACAGGTCCCAAAAAAGCGTTCGGCTTATGTGTCACAGACTTTCGGTTGATTTGTCACGCTCCCGCGCATGAGGTAGCCAGAGCGGCTTCTAACTCCAGCCTCCTTCATATCGCCGTTAGGGTCGATGCTTGCGATTGGGCACCATTCTCAGAATCTCGGTTCAGTCTCGAAGCTAATCCTGCTTGGTCGCCGCCGCCGGATGGCTGATGTTGACCCACAACGTTCTGGTCGTGTGCGGTCCCGGATTGCGGAAGCGATGCGGAAGGCTCGAATCCAGCCGGATTGCGTCGCCCGTCCGAGCGACGTGAACGCGATCGCCGACCGTGACCTCGAGCTGGCCTTCCAGCACGAAACCGAACTCGAAACCCTGGTGGTGGAGAGGCGCCCGGCTGCTGGAGGTGCCTGGCTCGTACCGGTTCTCGGCCAGCTCGTAACCTCGCGTGGTGTCGCCGATGATGACCCGCCGTTCGACACCGGGGCCGGTGCGGATGACCTCCTGGTTCTCGGCTCGGCGGATGATCGAATGCCCGTCCGGTGGCTCCAACGAATGCAGGAACTCGGACATCGGGATCCCATATGCGTCGGCCAGCGCGTGCAGCGTCCCGATTGAGGGCGTGCTGCGCCCGCGCTCGATCATGCTCAGCATCGCGATGCTGACACCCGTGCGCTCCGATACCTCGCGCAGCATGAATCCGCGCTGTTTGCGAATCGTCAGCGCCCGCTCGCCCAGCCGCCCGGAAAGCAGCTCGGGCGTCGCTCGCGATCCGTTGCGGGCCATCAGGGCTCCCGTCGTGCAGCCGTCGCCGCAGGCTGCGCAGTGAGCGCGCCGTAGAGCTCCGGCCGCCGCCACTTCAAGACGCCGGGGATCGTGCGGTAGGGAGCGGGCACGATCAGCTCCTCGTCGGTCTCGCGCAGCCAGCGGATGCGATCGATGTCGAGCACTGCGCTCAGGATTCCCGGCTCATGCGACTCGCACAGGACTCGCTCGGGCGAGGCGATCATCGCGATTCCTGCCGTGAGGTGTGAACCGGTGGGCGGCAGCCGCAGCTCTGCCTGCCGGTACTTGCGGCCGAACTCCTCGGGAAAGAGATGCACGGTGGTGGCCGTATACATCAGGTTTTCGATCGCCCGCGCGCGCACGAGCGTGCGCCAGTTGTCGGTGTAGCCGAGCTCGTCGATCAAAAGGCCCGCGTGCATCAGACAGACCTCGGCGCCCTTGAGGGCGAGGATTCGCGCGATCTCCGGCACGAAGACCTCGCTGCAGACCAGCATCGCGAGCTTCCCCCAGCCCATGTCGAAGACGGGAAATTCGTCGGCCTCCTTGTAATGAAAGTCCCAGAGGTCGCCGTTCGGGTAGATGTACGGGCCGGCCGGATGGGTGCGGTGGTACCGGCCCTTCACAGTGCCGTCGGCGCCGATAACCGCGGCGATGATGTGAAAGCGGTTGCTGCCAGGTTCAGTCTCCTCGGAGGTGCCGGCCACGACCGCGACCTTGTTCTCCTTGGCCGCCGACGACAGTGGTCCGATCGAATCGAATCGGCCCCGCTCGCGGTACGGCCCGGGGAAGTTCTCGGGGAACAGCAGCAGGTCACACCCGGTCGCGCCTGCCTGACGAATGAGGCTCACCGCCTCGTCGAGGTTGCGCCTCTCGTCCGTCCCATACCAGGTCCGAGGCTGAGCGACTCCAAGTCTGATCTGAGTCATGTCTTCCTCCTCCTTGAGGTCAACGCGCCTCTCGCTCGTACGGCAGCCCGAGCCCTTCAGGCATGCCGACCCGGCGGCGGCGCAGGCGAGTCCAGGTGATGATCAGCACGACCAGCGTGAACACGTAAGGCATCATGGCGAGCAGGTGGGACGACACCGGGACGCCGACGCTCTGCAACTGGAAATTCAGGCCGTCGACGAAACCGAAGATGAGCGCTCCCACCAAGACTACGATCGGGTTCCAGGTACCGAAGATCACCAGCGCGATCGCGATCCAGCCACGCCCGCCGGTCATCCCTTCGGCCCACGCGCGCGTGTACACGACCGAAAAGTAAGCGCCTGCAAGGCCCGCGAAGCCTCCTCCAACGATGACCGCCAGGTAGCGGATGAGAAACACCGGGACACCCGAGGCGTCTGCGGCCCCTGGCTGCTCCCCCGCTGCGCGCAGCCACAGGCCGAAGCGGGTGCGGTAGATCAAGAGCCAGATGCCGATCGCGATGAACGGTACGGCGTACACGAAGACGTCGTGATTGAAGAGAATGCTGCCAACCACGGGCAGCTGCGAGAGAACAGGGATTGGGATCGCATTGATTTCGCCGCCCGGCCGACGGCCCGCATAGCCGGCGCCAAGGTAGGCCGATAGCCCGGCTCCCAGAATGGTCAGCGTGAGGCCCATGACGATTTGGTTCACGCGGAG
>VBIU01000039.1 GCA_005880945.1 Chloroflexota bacterium
GGGATCGACATGATGCCGAGCGACATCGGGGTCGCGGGATTCTCGTCGATGTCCATCTTCAGGATCGTGACCTTCTCGCCCAGCTCGACGTGGATCTGCTCGACGATCGGCGCGATCATGCGGCACGGTCCGCACCACGTCGCCCAGAAGTCGACGAGCACCGGCTTGTCGGACTTCAGGACTGAGCTCTCGAACTCGCTGTCCGTGACCGCTTTGATGTCTGACATTTAGGACCCCTTCTTGTCGGTGGATTCCGATTTGGACTCTGGCTTCTTCGCTTCCGGTTTGCTCTCCGCTTTGGCGTCGGACTTCTTCTCGGACTTGGTGTCGGACTTGTCCGTGCTCCCCTCCGAGGCGGAAGCCGCGCCGTTGCTGGACGTCTCTGCGCTCTTGGCGGAACCCTTGTAGTCGGTGGTGTAGTAACCGCTGCCCGTGAAAATCACGCCGGCCGGGTACACCATCTTGGCAAGCTTGCCACCGCACTCGGGGCAGGTGGACAGCGCCTCGTCAGTGATCTTCTGGCGGATCTCGAACTCGTGGCCGCAGCTGCCACAGCGGTAACCGTAGGTGGGCATCTCTAGGGGTTCCTCAATATAGCCGCCGGTCCGGATCCAGCCGGTGAAACACCATCCCGGATGGCGGCTTGGGGTGGAAATACGTGCTCTTCTGTGGGAGTGTCTTGCCCTCCTGGGCCAGCTTCAAAACCTGCCGCAGGTCGGTCGCAGCCAGGAAGAACGCGGCGGTGCCCACACCCTCATCCACCCAACGCACGGCCTCTGCCGGGTCGCGGGTGTAGAGGAGGAAATCCTCGGGGTTGCGCTTGCCCAGGATGTTGTCGATCACCTGCTTATGTAACTCCACCACTGCCACTTCCCCTTCCAACGGAAGCAACTGGAACCGGTGGTCGCGATAGGTCCCGGCGGCGATCTGCTTGCCCAGGGCCTGCAGGGTCAACTCCAGCGACGCCATGTCCTCGCCTCCGGTGACCGCAACCCCGGCCTTGAGCACCCGGTGGGTGGGCAGGACCTGCAGACCAGGGTCGTCCAGGTCGGTCAGAAGCGCCAGCGTGAACCGGGAGGCGGAGTCTGGATCGCCGCCCACCTCCTCCGAGTGCGCCAGGGCTGTCTCGTAGCGGTGGTGCCCGTCGGCGATCAGGACCGGCAGAGCCTCGATGGCGGCATGCACCGCAGCATGCAGCGCCGGATCGGTGATCGTCCACAGCCGGTGGGAGGTCCCTTCCGGACCCTCAAACACGACCGCCGGCGCGCGCTCGCTGACGACGTCAATGATGTTCGACAGGCCGGTGCCTCTTCCTTCGTACACGAACCAAAGCGGCTCAAGGCTCACGTTGGTCGCCCGAAGCAACGCCAGGCGGTCCTCTTTGGGGCCGCTATGGGTGCGCTCATGGGGAAGTACGACCCGGTCGTCGTACGGCTGAAGGCGAAGGGCTGCGATCAGGTCCCGCCTCCGGCGGCCGCCAAAGTCGACCTCATGGACGTACATCGAGGGCGGGTCCGGCACGAGGAAGCCAGCGCCGACCCAGGCTTCGAACGTCTTCGCGGCGCCCTCGTAATCGGCCCCCGGCCGGATGAGCCGCACTACGTTGTGGGGCGAGAGCGCGCGATACCGGGACAGCTCGGCCTCCGGGATGACGTCGTAGGGAGGCGAAACCAGCTTGCCTGGGTCGCCTGCTCGTGCGAGGTGGTACCGGAGCCCGGGCGTCGCCCGTACGTCAGCTATCGGAGCCTCCCCGCAGCTCGACGTACCGGAGGTCGGACATGCCGTCCACCTCGCGGAGTCGGGCCAGGACGTCAGCCTCGACCGGGTCGTCTACAGCCAGGATCATCATCGCGTTCCCGCGCGGACCATCGCGGCCGACCTGCATGCTCGCGATGTTCACGTCGTGCTCGCCGAGGATGGTGCCGAACCGCCCGACCACGCCCGGCCGGTCTTCGTGGCGGCTGACCAGGAAGCGGCCGTCGGGCACCAGGTCGACCCGAAACGCGTCGATCCGAACTGCGCGGGGCTCTCCCATCAACACGGTGCCGGCGATTTCGTGCCCGTCGATGCGAAGCGTGACGAGGCTCGCGTAGCTGCCGTGCGCCGGGCTTCGCCGCTCGACGAGCTTCACGCCGCGGCCGGATGCGATCAAGCGCGCGTTGACCTGATTGATGCGGTCCTCGGTGAACGGCTGCAGCACGCCTTTGATCGCGGCGGCGACGAGAAGGTTGACGTCGTGCTCGGCGAGCTCTCCCTCGAAGTCGAGCTCGATGGCGCTGACCCTCCCGCTGAAGAGCTGCGTGTACAGGGTGGCCAGGCGTTCTGTCAGGCCGGCGAACGGACGCAGGTAGGCGAGCTCTTCTGGCGGGAGCGAAGGCGCGTTGACCGCGTAACGCGGAAGATCGCCCGCCAGCACCGCCGCCACCTCTTCGGCGACGTCGAAGGCAACCGACACCTGGGCTTCCATGGTCGAGGCGGCGATGTGAGGCGTGGCGACGAAGTTGGGCAGCGTGAACAGGCGGTTCGTCCCTGCCGGTTCGCTGGCGAAGACATCCGACGCCGCGCCCGACAGGTGGCCAGACTCGAGTGCTTCGTAAAGAGCGTCCTCGTCGACGATCCCGCCGCGCGACGTGTTGACGAGGCGGGCCGTCGCCTTCATCAGCGCCAGCTCTGGTGCGCCGATCAAGTTCCGGTTGCCTTCCACCAGGGGAACGTGAATCGTCACGAAGTCGGATCTCTCGAGCAGCTCGTTCAGCGGAACCAGCTCGACGTTGAAGAGCTCCGCGCGCTCCATCGAGACGACGGGATCGTATGCGACCACCTCCATCTCCAAGCCGTGCGCGCGCTTGGCCACCTCCGAGCCGACATTGCCAAGCCCGACGACGCCCAGCGTTTTGCCGCGAATCTCAGTGCCGAGAAACTTCGATTTCGTCCACTCGCCGCGCCTGACTGAGGCGTCAGCCTGCGAAACCCAACGCGCCACCGCGAACAGCAGCGCGATCGTGTGCTCCGCTGCCGCCACGATGTTTCCGCGCGGCGCGTTGACCACGAGAATTCCCTTCCGCGTCGCCGCAGGAACGTCGATGTTGTCCACGCCCACGCCCGCACGGCCGACCACCCGCAGCCGCCTGCCCGCTTCGAGGATCGGCGCCGTGACCCGGGTCTCGCTGCGCACCACGAGCGCATCGAACTCTGGGATGCGTTGGATCAGCTCAGCCTCCTGGAGCCGGCTGACGACAGTGACCTCGCCCGCGCGCCGCAGCCGCTCGAGACCGTCTTCGGCGAGCGCGTCGGCCACCAGGATCCGGGGCAAGTCGCTTACCGAGCCGCGGCCGCGACGCCCTGCAATGAATTGGTGACCGCGGCTACGCCGCGCCCGTCCGCCGGGGCGATGTCGAGCTCCTCGAGCGCCTGCTCGATGGCCCATACGACCTGGACCACGTCGCCCGCGGCGACCGCTCCCAGGTGGCCGACCCTGATCATCTTTCCGGCCATCTTGGCCTGGCCGCCGGCGATCACCACCCCGTATCTGTCGTTCAGGGCAGTGCGCAGCGCCGCGACGTCCAGCCCCGCCGGCGGAAGCGCGGAGGTCACCGTGTTCGAGCGGTAGCCTTCCTGAGCGTAGAGCTGAAAGCCAAGAGCCTGGAGGCCGGCCTGCGTGCCTCGCGCCAGGCGCTCGTGCCGCTCGTAGACGGCGGAGAGGCCCTCCTCCTCGATCATGTGAAGGCCTTCTTGAAGGGCAAAAACGACCCCCACGGCGGGCGTGAATGGGGTCATCCCCTTCTCGGCCCAGACCTTGGCCTCTTTCCAGTCGAAGTAGAAGCGCGGCGAGCGAGCTCTCTCTTGCTGCGCCCAGGCGCGATCGCTGACGCTGACCAGGGCCAGCCCTGGGGGCGCCATCCAGCCCTTCTGGGAGCCGCTCACGGCGACGTCGATGCCCCAGCCGTCGGTGTCGATCGCGATCGAGCTGATGGAGCTGACGCCGTCGACGACCACGATCCGGCCGGCCTGGTGCGCGACGCGAGCCAGGGCCTCCAGCGGGTTGGTCAGGCCGGTCGAAGTTTCGTTGTGGGTGAGCAGGACCACCTTTGCCTTGGGGTGCCTTTCGAGCACCGCCTCGAGGTCCTTGGGGTCGACTGGCTGCCCCCACTCGAACTCGAGCCTCACGACATCGGCTCCGTAGGCCGTCGCCAGGGCGGCGAACCGTTCGCCGAAGTTGCCGCAGACGGCGGCGACGACCTCGTCGCCGGGCGAGACGAGGTTGGCGACGGCCGATTCGAGCCCGCCGGTCCCCGAGCTGGTGAGAAGAAGGAGGTCGTTGGAGGTCTTGAACACCCGCTTCGCCCCGGCCGTGATCTCCGCCAGGATGGCTGCGAACTCAGGTCCGCGGTGGTCGATCATCGGCCGGTTCATGCTGCGCACGACGCGCTCCGGCAGAGGGGTCGGACCGGGGATGCGAAGCTGGGTCTGGAAGGTCATTGGGCGCACTCCGATTAGGGATTGCGGCGGCGGGTTGATTCTAAAGGTAGAGCGGAGTGAAACCCGCGCCGTCAGTGCTGTTCGGTCGTGTACGGGAGCAATGCGATCGCCCTCGCGCGCTCGAGGGCTGTCGTCAGCGGGCGCTGGTGACGGGCGCACGTCCCGGTCACCCGGCGAGGGAGGATCTTGCCCCTGTCGCTCACGAAGCGGCGCAGGCGCGAGATCTCCTTGTAGTCGATGTAATGGATCTTCTCCACGCAAAAGCTGCAGACCTTGCGATGCTGCCGCTTCGGTCCGCCTCTCGAGCTCTCGCGTGGTGCACGGTTAACTGCCATGGGTCTCTCCTAGAACGGGATGTCGTCCGGGTCGACGTCGCGCGGGGCGTCGTCCGGAGCGGGGATGTCGTCGCGGACCGCCGCACCGGCGCCGGCGCCGGCGCCCGCGCCGCCCGCATTCGCCGAGCCGCGGGGCTCTAGAAACTGCACGTCGTTGGCGATGATCTCGGTCACTCGCCGCTTTTGACCGTCCTGACCCTCCCACGAGCGTGTCTGGATGCGACCTTCGACGTAGACGAGGGCGCCTTTGCGCGTGTACTGCGCGACGGTTTCAGCCAGGTTTCGCTTGCCGATCGGGTAAGCGACGATGTTGTGGTAGTCGGTGAACTCCTTGCGCTCGCCGTCCGGTCCGGTGGACCAGCGATTGGTGGCGATGCTGAAGTTGGTCACGGCGGTCCCGCTGGGCGTGTAGCGCATCTCAGGGTCTTTGGTCAGCCGCCCGATAAGCAGTGCCTTGTTGAGATTGGACATTTATGCCTCCTCCCGTTCCGCACCATCCGGCCGGTCCGCCGCACCACCCGCCTCGACAGCGACGGGCTCCAGGACGACCTCCGCCGGCGGCGGTGCCACGGGGGTCGGCGTCACTCGCTCGGGCTTGCGCACTATCAGGTGTCGCAAAACTTCCTCGGTGATCTTCAGCGCCGCCTCGAGCTCGGGAACGCGGTCGGGCGCGATCTGAAAGTCCTGAAGGACATATGAGCCTTCCTTCTGGTGCTTCACCTCGTAGGCGAGCTTGCGCTTGCCCCAGACGTTGGTGCGCTCGGCCGATCCGCCCGCCCGCTCGACGAGCATGTTGACGCGCTTGACGATGTCCTGGACCTTGTCGTCGTCCAGGTCGGCGCGCACGATGTACAGAACTTCGTAATCCCGCAACGGGGACCTCCTTCCTATGGGTTTCAGGCCCCGATCGATCGGAGGCGACAGCCACCGGCCGAGGCCAGAAAGGGTAGGTCGGTATTCTATCAGCCGAGTGAGTCAGCCCCGAACCAAGGCCGCCGTGCGGGGCGCCAAGGTCAAATCCAAATCAGGGCGCCGGCCGCCGGTAAAGGTGAGGAAAGGCCGCGAGCTGCCGCTGCTCCCGATCGTGGTCGGGGGCATCCTGGTGGTGATGGCGATCGTCTTGATCGCCTACGTCATCGTCAACAACAAGAACACGAACGCCGCCCCGCCGACCGCGAACAAGATCCCCTGCAACCAGCTGGAGGGCACCAAGATCCACCAGCACGCGGCGTTGCAAATCCTGAATCAAGGCATCCCGGTGAACATCCCGAGTGACATAGGCCGGCTGAGCACCTGCTTCTACTGGCTCCACGTGCATGCCGAGTCTCCGGGCGTGATCCACATCGAGTCGCCGACCGTCCGCACGTTCACCCTGGGCGACTTCTTCGCTGTATGGAGCAAGTCGAAGGGAACGCCAGAGCCGTTGGACGAGACCCACGTGTCGACATTCACTCTGACGGGAGACCAGAAGCTGGTCGTGTATGTCGATCCCGGGGATGGCACCGGCCCGGCGCTCTACACGGGGGATCCTGCGAAGATCGTGCTCAAGAACCACGAGGTGATCACGCTCGAGATCACCCCGCCGACGGTGGCGCCTCCGCCGACATTCACCTTCCCGTCGGGCCTCTGACCTCGAGGAGGACGCGAGCCGCCCGGTAGTGCTCGAGGGCGTCCTGACTGTTGGCCGCGCGCTGCGCCCTGTCGGCCAGTCGGAGGTGGGCATGAGCCGATGACGAGAGGTCACCGTTTCCGATTGAATACGGATGGCCCCG
Organism: Chloroflexota bacterium; assembly: GCA_005880945.1. Taxonomy (GTDB): domain Bacteria; phylum Chloroflexota; class Dormibacteria; order Dormibacterales; family Dormibacteraceae; genus Palsa-872. Next base: position 6,587 of record VBIU01000039.1, read on the forward strand.
CTGAATCGAACGCAGGCGCTGCAGGCGGTGCGTATCGCGGTGCGCCTCGATCAATACCTTCTCCGCTGACAACAGCTCATGGACCTCTTCTTCGCGGCCCAGGATCTGCAGGGCTGCCGCCTGACAGAGCCGTGCGTCGGTGCCGAGCGGCCACTCGGAGGAGTCGACCGCCGCGCCCAGCGCTGCCAGCGCCCGGCGCGCGTGCCCCTGCGCGACGAGGACCCTGGCCTTTTCGAGCGCCAGCTCTCGTTCCACCGCGGGCAGCCGTCCCTCGAGCAGGTAATCGACCTCAGTCCCCAGCCTGCCCGCGATCACCCGGAGCACACGCGTGGACGGCTGGCTTCTTCCGAGCTCCACCTGGTTGAGAAACGCCCGGCTGAAATCGCCACCGCTCACCTTGGCCAGGCTCATGCCGCGGTCGTGTCGGAGGCGGCGGATGCGCTGGCCGAGCGTCTCCTTTCGAGGCACCTCGGCATCATAGCCGCATGTAAAGCGGGGGTTTACAGGGGTGGGGGCGCGGTCGACCTCGTGCTCAAGGCTCGGCGCAGCCGCCGGTCGTTGCAAGCGACGTGATCGGCGAGGCGCAGGAAGGCGGCACGCAACGGACTCGCTTCAGCCTCCTTGCTCGTCAGCTGCCAGCTGACGACCTCCAGGTCCTGCCACGGCGACCCGGCGCGGTCGCTGAAGGCCATCCGCACCCGCGAGCCGTCGGCCCACGCTTCGATCGCGGCCGAGCATCGGTCAGAGCGGTCGGTGCCATCCTGCCAATCGCCGACCGCTATCGAAAGGACGACCCTCGGGTCCGCGCCGCGATGGAAGTGGTCGAAGACGTCGGCCCGATAGATGGCGATTGGGTCGTCGTCCTCGTACATCACACCGATCACGCTCTCGTACGGCGCACCACAATGTCCGCAAACGCCGTCCGTCACCTGATCGTCGTGCTCTATACGAAGGCCACCCATCACGCTACCCAGCTGCTAAAGGTAGTCCCGGGGATCCAGGCTGCGCGTGAGGCTCGTGAAGTTCGCGAAGCCGTTGCTCGTGACCATGCCGGTATCCTCGACCCGCACGCCGCCGAGGCCGATCAGGTACAGGCCGGGCTCGACGGTCACCACGTCGCCCTCGGCCAGAGGCTCTTCGTTCGGCCCTCGCAGCGCCGGCTCCTCGTGCACATCAAGCCCAACGCCGTGGCCCGTGCTGTGGTTCATCTTGGCTCCGCCGTCAGGGCCCTCGTAACCCTTGGTGGTGGTCCCGTAACCGCGGTCGACGAGGACCTGGCACACGGCGTGATGCACATCGCGGCCGGGGACGCCCGCCTTGATGGATTCGATGCCGGCGTCCAGCGCCTGTAGGACGGCGGCATGCATCCTCCGTATTTCTTCGGGTATCTCGCCCACGACCAGGGTGCGGGTGAGGTCGCCGTAGTAGTGGCTGGTGCGGCCTGAAGGAAAGATGTCGACGATGACGGGGGCTCCCGCCCGGATCTGTCCCTCGCCGCGATAGTGCGGCATGGCGCATTCCGGGGAGCCGGCGACGATCATGTCCGGGCAGGTGAAGCCCATCTCGCCGAGGAGAAGCTGGGCGCGGGCATAAAGGCGCTCCGAGGTGAGCGGCCGGCCTTCGAGCCAGAGCATGCCGTCCTTGATCTCGGCCTCCGCCAGCTGGCGGGCGACCTCGGTTACCGCGGCCTCGGCCGCCTGTTGGGCGGCCTGTATGCGGGCGGCTTCTTCGGCGGATTTGTGCCTGCGCTCGGCCCTGAACAGGTCGCGGTCGATCTCCACTTCCACGCCGGCCGTGCGCAGCTCCTCGAGGTAGGCGGCCTGGAGGCGCGGAGACACCCGTGCCTCCGCGTGCCCCTTGTCGCGCAGCATGCGGGCGGCGAGACGAGGCCAGGACGCATATTCGCCGTGGTCGACATAGCCGGCCTCGGCGAATCCCAGCTTGCGGCTGGCCTTGCTCTGCACGCGGGCGCGCTCGATCTCCAGTGGGCTGGCGACCAGCACGTCATCCCCATCCTCGAACCGGATGTAGAGGCCCGTCTCGACCGGGAAACCTGACGCGTACGTGAAGTCGGCATCCGCCTCGCCGCTCGGAATGAGCACCAGCGGCTTCATGCGCCGCCCTTCGCGTGGCGCTCGATGGCGGTGGCGAACAGCGATGCCAGCGCCGCCGGCGCCAGCGAATCGACCTCTTCGGTGACCTGCGCCGCCAGCCGCTTGGGCAGCTGCTTGCGCAGCAGGTCCAGCTGCTGCTCATAGACACGGCCGAGCGAGCGCGGGGCAGAACGACCTTCCAAGTTCAGCTTCTCCTGGACCTCGTAGCCGCCGGTGTAGGAGACCTCGTACCCCAGCTCACGGAGCTGGATGAGGTCACGGCGCAGTGTACGTTCGGAGACCCCGGCGCGTTCAGCGAGCTCGAGGGGGTTGAGTCCGGGTTCGGCGATGACGGCGGCAAGGATCCGCAGCAAGCGGGCAAGACGGCGGGCGCGGTTCACGCCCCCACCAGTGAAAATAAGGCCGAGTGGAGCTCTAGGCCGGATTTACTCCGGCCGGCACCAAAGCGTGCTGTTTCCAGGCGTCTCCCATCGTGGTGTGGGAGAGGTGGGGGTTCCGCGGGGGAGGACATCTGTCCTCACCCGCGCTCGTTAGCCGATCTCTTCCCAAGAGGTCGCGTTGCCCTCGAACGGATCGGGCTCTGCCTCCTCCTGGTTTCCCACCTTCTGGTGGAACCTGCTGGCGATCATCTGGTAGGCCATCGCCTTGGGGATGCCAAGCTTGGTCAGGGACTTGACCTCGTCGGCCATCACCTTGTCGCGAGCAGCCTCGACAGCCGCCAGCACCTCTTCGATGGACGCCGTCCTTTTGACCATAGGTATCAGATCATACCCAAGCCAACCCTCCTCTAATCCGACCTTTAATCCCCCTTTAGACTTATCGATCGTGCCCGCTGTCGAGGTGCTGGGGGAGTGAATGGCTGCTGAGTTCGCGCCCGACAAGATCAGGAACATCGTCCTGCTGGGTCACTCGCATGACGGCAAGACCGCGCTCGCGGAGGCGATGCTGTTCGCCTCCGGCTCGGTCGCGCGCATGGGCTCGCCGGACCAGGCGACCGCGACCACTGACTTCGAGCCCGAAGAACAGAAGCGGAAGATCTCGATCAACCTCGGCGTGGCCTCCGCTGAGCACAACGGCTTCAAGATCAACATCCTCGACGCTCCGGGCTTCTTCGATTTCGCCGGCCAGGTGCTGAGCGGCCTGCGAGCGGCCGAAGGCGCGGTCGTTGTAGTCGGTCCGGGCTCCCAGCTACCGGTCGGCGCGGAGGTCGCCTGGGAGCACTGCAACCGCACCAGCAAGCCGCGAATCGTGGTCGTGAACAAGCTGGACAAGGAGAACTCGGACTTTTACGGAGCGGTGGCAGCGATGCGAGAGCACCTGTCCCCGCGGCCGTTTCCGCTGCACCTTCCAATCGGCTCGGAGCAGGAGTTCCGCGGCATCGTCGACCTGCTTCATCTGAAAGCGTTCGTCACCACACCGGACGGAAAAGGGGGCGAAGCCCCGATCCCGGACGACATGCAGAAGCTCGTCGAGGAGTACCGGGGCCAGCTGATCGAGGCGGCCGCGGAGAGCGACGACTCGCTCCTCGAGAAGTACCTGGACGCGGGGACGCTCAGCGAGGAGGAGATCCAGCGCGGCCTGCGCGAAGGCATCCTCGCGGGCAAGGTGGCTCCCGTGGTGTGCTGCTCAGCCACGAAGCTGCTGGGCGTGCGGACGCTCATGTCGACCGTCTGTGAGCTGCTGCCACCGGCCGATGGCGAGCCCGAGAAGCCGGCCAAGGCGTTCGTCTTCAGCACGGGAGGCGACCAGTTCGGGCGCGTCAGCTACTTCAAGGTCGTGGCCGGAACGATCAAGGCGGACATGCACCTCACGAACATGAGTCGGGGCGGCGAGGAGCGTCTCGCCCAGATCTTCTTTCCGCGAGGCAAGGAGCACGTGGCCACGACCGAAGTCCGCGCCGGCGACATCGGCGCCGCCACCAAGCTCAGCCATACCCTCACCGGCGACACGCTGGGGGCCAAGGACGGGGGGGCGCTGCCGCCGCTGGAGCTTCCGAGCCCGGCCTACAGCGTGGCGATCACGCCCAAGGCTCGCGGAGACGAGGAGAAGATCTCTAGCGGACTTGCGCGGTTGAGCGAGGAGGACCCCACGCTGCACGTTGAGCGAATGGAGGAGACCAAGCAGCTGGTCATCGCCGGCCTGGGGGACGTCCACCTCGACGTGACGCTGGAGAAGCTCAAGCGCAAGTACGGAGTCGAGGCCACCACACAGGTTCCCCGGGTCGCGTACCGCGAAACTGTCTCCGGTCACAGCCGGGCTGAAGGCCGGCACGTCAAGCAGTCGGGCGGCCACGGCCAGTACGGGATATGCGTGATCGAGGTTTCGCCGACCAAGCGAGGCGAGGGCTTCGTGTGGGAGGACAAGATCTTCGGCGGCGCCATCCCGCAGAACTTCCGTGTGTCGGTCCAGAAAGGGATCGCTGACAACATGGCCAAGGGCGTGGTCGCGGGCTATCCGATGGTCGACGTCAGGGTGACGCTCGTCGACGGCAAGTTCCACCAGGTCGACTCCAACGACATGGCCTTCCAGATCGCAGGCTCGATGGCCATCCGCAAGGCCGCGTTGGACGCCGGACCTGTGCTGCTGGAGCCGGTCGTGGAAGCCGACATCCGTGTGCCCGAGAAGAACCTGGGCGACATCATGTCGGACATCAACGGCCGCCGCGGCAAGATCCTGGGCACCGAGCCCGACGACGGCTTTCAGAAGGTCCGAGCCACAGTGCCCGAGCACGAGATGCTCCGTTTCGCGCTCGACCTGCGATCGATCACCCAGGGTCGCGGCAGCTTTCAAAAGAAGTTCTCGCACTATGACGAGATGCCCGCGCACCTGGCCAAAGCCATCATCGAAGAGTTCCAGAAGCAACACGAAGCGGCAGGCTGATGTCCGGCCGCGCGGGATGACCGAGAGGTGAGCGCTCCCAGCGCTCACGACGTCTGCGTCATCGGCGGAGGCGTGACAGGGGCGGGCATCGCGCGCGACCTTGCTCTGCGCGGGCTGTCTGTGCTGCTGCTCGAGAAGGGCGATTGGGGGGCCGGCACCAGCGGAGCCTCGACGTGGATGATCCACGGCGGCCCGCGGTATCTCGAGTTCGATTGGGACACGACGCGCCGCTCGTGCGAGGACGCCGGCCACATCGTGACCATCGCGCGCCATATGGTCTACCGCATCGCCTTCATCGTCCCGGTGCTTCCACACGATCGGAACAACATCGAGCGGATGGAGACCGCGATGGAGGTGTACGACCGTTTCCAACCGTTGAAGAAGGCCAACCCACATGTGCGTCTCACCGCCGAGGAGGCGAGGCGCGCCGAGCCAGGCCTCACCAGCGATCTCGTCGGCGCGGTGACGCTCGAGGAATGGGGCTTGGATCCCCACCGCCTGGTCTACGCGAACGTCCAGGACGCCGTCGCGAACGGCGCTCGCGCCCTCAACCACACGCGCGTCACGGAGCTGCTTCGCGACGGCGGCAAGGTAATAGGAGTCCGCTACCGGGCGCCCGACGGCTCTCATTCGGAGGCCCGCGCCAGGGTGGTCGTGAACGCCACCGGACCCTGGGTGCCCGAGATCTGCAGGATGGTCGGCACCGAGGTTCAGCTGCGGCCGGCCAAGGGAATTCACCTCGTCTACCCACATCGCATCTCTAACTTCGGGCTAAGCGCCGAGACGGTTGACGGCCGTGACGTGCTCATGGTGTCTCACGGCGGCTTCACCCTTCTGGGCACCACCGACGACGACTTCTATGGAGACCTCGATGCCATGGATGTGCACGAGGACGAGGTGGACTACCTGCTGCAGGCGTTTGAACGGGTCTTCCCGAGCATCAGGGACTACAGGCCTGTGCGGACCACGACAGGCGTGCGCCCAACTCTTTTCAAGTGGAGGAGATACGAAGACGAGCTGTCGCGCCGCTACCAGGTGATCGACCACGCGCCCGAAGGCGCGGAAGGATTTGTCACCATCGCCGGCGGCAAACTTTCGATGTACAGGCTCATGGCGGAGGAGACCAGCGACGCGGTGTGCCGCAAGCTCGGCCACCAGGCACCGTGCACGACGGCGACGCGCCCGCTGCCCGGCAGCGAATCGGAGCTCGAGCCCGCGGCCGAGCTCGCGTTGCGCCACGGCATACCGACGCTGGCCGCGATCAAGTTGCAGAGCCGTCACGGATCGCGCGCTGGCGATGTCCTCGACAAGGCTCAGGCCGGCCGCATCGTGTGCCGGTGCGAGCCACTCACCGAGTCAGAGCTCGCATACGCCGCACGGCATGAGCAGGTGCGTTCGCTAGCTGACGCCTTTCGTCGCGTCGGCCTTGCGGGGGGACCGTGCGCGGGCGCTGCCTGCGTCATGCGAGCGGCCGAGGTCATCGGTCAGCAGCTGGAATGGAGCGCTTCGCAACGATTCGACGCGGTGCGAGAGTTTGTGCGCGGTGCGTGGTTGGGGCGCGCTCCAGTTCTCGGACAGTCGGGTTGGGCGCAAGAAGAGCTGGCCCAAGGCGCGTTGAGAGGTCTCAGCTAGTGGGACGAACCGATTCGCTGGCGAAGCTCGCGTGGGCTTACGGCTTGCATCTCACGCGGCGTCGCCTGACCCGGCCTCGGTCGCAGCTGGCAACCCTGGTCGCCACTTATGCGCCGGATGGGATTCGCCCGCTCGCACCGGCGGAGCGCGAGATGCATCCGCGATTGGTGGGCTGCATCAATTGCGGCCTTTGCGCCCTCGCCGCCGGGCGCTTGGGCAAGACGCGCCTCCCGGACCTCGCGTCCTCTTACATGAGGCTTTACGCGCGGCTGGGGGATGCGTCGATCGATATAGAGGGAGACGAGCCGGATCTCGAGGCGGCGTCGGCCGCCTGCCCGGTCGGTCTGCCGCTCGCCGATGTTGCGACTGTCGTCCGCCGGCTCGCCGCCGGCTGAGGCCGAGGCCCGATTCGCCAGGCCGAGACCCCGATTCGTATCAAACCGCCGCCAATTCACCGTCCATGCCGGCAGTGAGGCCGGTGGGCCGGTAACAGGGTTTGGGGTTGCGAGTTATCCACATTCTGTATACAGTCTGGGGATATCACACAACATCTAGCGGTAATGGTCAAGTGGCTTCTGCGCCGGCTGCGCCGCTGGCGGGCCCTTCAGGTGCTCATTGCCCGCATCGCCGGGCAGTTCACGACGCGGCCGGCGGATGACCTCGGCCGCTTCAGGCGCGCGTCGGTCGGAGGCCCGATGCTGGGGGGCGCCTCACCGTTTCCGCCGCAGGTCGACCCCCTTCGTCCCCCGCCTCCGATATCGGTTGCGCCCGCGACCTTCGAGCGGCGCTTCATGAAGCTGCACGCCGAGGGCCGCTTCGATGAGATGTGGGAAATGCTCGCGGAGGATGCTCAGCGCGCGTGGGGAGGACGAGAGGCATTCATCAGGGACATGCCCCGTCTCGATGATGAAACCGAGCTGCTCGACATGCAGGTGGTCAGCGTGGCCGTTGTCGAAGGCTGGACGGACCAGATTCATCGTCGGACCTACAGCAACGTGGCGCGAATGGTCATGCGCTATCGCGTTCGTCAGCGATGGAGGGAGTGGACTTTCGACCGCCAGGTCCACCTGATTCCCGCGGCCGGAGGCTGGCGCACTCTGTGCTATCCATCAGCTGCCAGGGCGTCGGCAACCCGCTGATATAGTGGGTTGCAACCCATGCTTCAGCAGACCGTTGAAGAGCAGGAACGCCACCTTCATTGGCATCGAAGGCGACGGCGCGCGATGACACCCCGTCGCCTGCTGCAAGAATCCGATGAGCTGCTGTTCTGGGTCGAGGAATGTTTGGTCCAGGAGACTCGCATAGTGCCGGGGTGGTTGGTCGCGCGCTTGATGGTTGTGCTCAGGCACGCGCACGCGGAGCTCCCTTCACGGCTTGGGCGGGAACGCCGGCCGGAGCAGGTGATGGAGATTATTTACGACGCCCAGGCGGCGCTCATGGAGCAGGCCTGCCGGAGCCGCGGCCCGGGAGAGGTCATCCCACTTTTCGCAAGGGCGCGCGAGCGGATGCTCAGAGAAGCGGCCGCGACGCTGTAGGCGGATTGCTCCGGGTCGACCTTCACCTTCACTCGATTTTTTCGCACGACGGTCAGAGTTCACTCGATGCGCTGATCGAACGCACGCGCGAGTGCGGCCTCGACCGCATCGCGCTCACCGACCACAACACAGTCGAAGGCGCTCTCGAGCTGGCTCAGATCGCCCCGGAGCTGACCATCGTCGGCGAGGAAGCAAAGACGCGCGAGGGCGAGGTCATTGGCCTGTTCATCACGGACCGCCTGGCTCCGTTCCTGACGCCCGAAGAGGTCATGGACCTGATCCACGAGATGGGGGGACTCACCTACCTGCCACATCCACTCGACAGGCATCGGGCGCATTTCCGCCCCGAACGTGTCGTGGAGCTGGCAGACCGGATCGACATCATCGAGACCTACAATCCGTGGTGCGACGCGGCCGCGAATGCGGCAGCCGCCAGGCTGGCGGCAGACCTGGGCAAGGTCGCAGCCACCGGATCTGACGCGCACTCGGTTGGAGAGTTGGGCCGAAGCTGGATGGAGATCGACGACTACCGCGATCCGGCTGACTTCCTTATGAAGTTGCGTACCGCGCGCCACGTCGTCAAGTCGAGCAGCGGTACAGGCCGCCGTGCCTGACCCCCCACCGCAGCTTCTGGTGGCGGGCTCGGTGGCGCTGGACACGCGCGACGGACCCTTTGGCAAGGTGGAAGAGACGCTCGGCGGCTCAGCCGTGTACTGCGCGCTTGCGGCGAGCTTGATCCTTCCCGTGAAGGTTGTCGCTCCGGTCGGCCTAGATGGGGCCAAGCGCGTCGCACAGGCTTTCAGCGGCCGTCCCATCGATACCGAGCTGCTGGAGATTGTCGAGGCGCCCACGTATCGCTGGCGCGCGCACCAGGAGCATGGGCGCAATGTCGATCTCGGCAGCAGCGACAACATCTACGACAGCTGGTCGCCTGCCGTGCCGGGGGGCTTCGAGGGTTGGGCGTTCGTGGGCTCCATGAGACCGGACCGCCAGGCGCAGCTGATGGGATTGCTCGGCGGCGCCAAGCTTCTCGCCGCCGACGCGATGCTGTCCTACGTGCAGGCGCGACCTCCTGATGCAAGGAATGTCCTGCGCAGGTCCGGTTGGTACTTCTGCAACCAGGAGGAATTCGCCGCGCTCGGGGGGAAGGATCCGGAAGTGTTCCGCCGCGAGTGGTGGCTGCAGGGCCTCGTCGTCAAGGCCGGGGATCGCGGTCTCGCCGCCTACACCGACGATGGGATTGTGCGTGTCCCGGCCATCACGGGACGACCAGTCGTGGATTCTACCGGTGCAGGCGATGCACTGGCTGGCGGAATGCTCGCACGCTGGTTGAGCACTGGCGGTATGCGTGGCGGTCTGCAGGATGCGCTCGTATGGGGCGTCGCGTGCGCATCGATCACCGTCTCCTCGATCGGTGTGAAGGGCATCGCAAAGGCGACACGCAAACAGCTGGATGAACGAGTCGAAGAGGTGATCGAGTGCCTACGCCGCGAATCGTGATCATCGCGGGCGACCTCGTCGAGCAAGAGGTCGACGCCATTGTCAACGCAGCCAACAATGAATTGGTCCTGGGTGGTGGAGTAGCCGGCGCGATCAGAAGCCGCGGTGGACCCGCGATTCAAGAAGAGTGCGACGCCCACGGCTCTGTGCAAGTTGGAGAGGCAGCCATGACGAGCGGCGGCGACCTGCCGGCGCGACATGTCATTCACGCCGCGAGCATGTCTTTGGGTGGGCGCACGACGGCGGAGTCGTTGCGATCGTCAATGGACGATGCGTTTCGATTGGCGCGCGAGAATGACGTGAAGACGATTGCGATTCCTGCGGTGGGCACAGGCATCGCAGGCTTTCCAATGGACGATTGCGCGACGGTCATGGCTGCCTCGCTGCGTTCCGCAATCGCGGCGGGCTGGCGGCCGTCAGAGGTGCGCTTTGTTCTGTTCGGGGATGGTGCGAGGCGAACATTCGAGGCCGCATTTCATGTCGCTTTCGACGGCTGATAGAGACTTGAATGCGCGCGATTTCGCAATTTTCGCGAATCCCCTTTCGTTCCTCTTTTTGGACCCGGTCAAGCACGATCGGCTGAATTCAGGTTGAATTGGGGTTGATCTGGTCTGGAGCCGCCCCTAGAATGGGCTGAGTCCAGCCCCAGAAACGGATTTCGACTAAGGATGGTGAAGATTGGAAGGTTACTGCTTGAAGGACAAAAGAAAGGTCGAAATGAAAGACCCCCAGCCGATCACAATGAAGAACGGCAAGCCGGCGACAGTTGGGACTTGCCCGAACTGCGGGACCAAGATCTACAAAATCGGTAAGGCGGTGGCATAAGTGGAAGGCTATTGTTTGAAGGACAAAAGAAAGGTCGAGATGAAAGACCCTCGGCCCATCACAATGAAGAACGGCAAGCCCGCGACTGTTGGAACTTGCCCAATCTGCGGGACAAAGATTTACCGGATCGGCAAGTCGACCTGACGCACCTTCGACAGGGACCGCTCCAACGTGGGCGGTCCTTTTCTTTTTCCCCTCTCCACTCCGGGGAGCGTCTGGGAAGAGGGGCTTTAGCTGGAACGACCGCTTTATCTGGTGATCGGTGGTTCCAGAGCTCCGAGCAACACCTCGGTTGCGGAGACCGCTTCATCCACACCGAGCGTCTTGAAAATTTCGACGTTGGACGGGTTGTTGACGCGAGCGATTGTCTTCTTGACCTTGAAGTGACGCTTGGCCATCTGCAGCGCGATGAGGTTGTCTTCGTCATCGGCTGTTACGGCGACTATCGCATCCGCACGCTCGATACCGGTCTGCGATAAGAACTTGACCTCGCAGCCGTCTCCTCTCATGACGATGCTGCCGAGCTGAGTCTCCAGCCACTCGGCACGTCGTGCGTCTCTTTCGATCAAAGTCACTTCGTGCCCGCGCTCCAACAGGTCGCGCGACATGTAGTAACCGACGGTCCCGCCTCCGACCACGATCACATACATGCCTACTTCTTCTCCAGGAGTGTCTTCTCGATCGCCTTTGCGCCCTCGATGGTCGGGCAGATCGTGTGCAGGCCCAACTTCTCGTAGGCCTCGGCTCGCTCGGGATCGTAAATGCGCGCCACCACGCGGGGAACTTTGAAGATGTGCTTCGCGATCTGCGACGCCATGATGTTGCGGTTGTCGCCCTCCGTCACGGCGACGAAGCCGTCCGCGTCTTCGACGCCGGCCCGTCGCAGCACGTCGGCGTCGGTGCCGTTCCCGACCACCTGGTTTCCCTTGAAGTCATTGGTCAGGACGCCTCGGCTTGCGGCCCGCGAGAACTGGTTGGGATCGCGGTCGATGATCACGACTTCGTGGCCGGCCCTGTCCATCTCGGCCGCCAGCTGCGAGCCAACCCGACCGCAGCCGACGATGAGGAGCTTCAAGGCGGGTTGATTATAGGGAGGCAACGCCCCCGCCCCGACCCACCGCGGCGCCGGGCTGCCGGGGGGTTGATCGCTCGCTGATCGGAACGGTCGCATCGGGCCGTGGGGGCAGGTGGCGGGGCCTTGGGCCGCTCTTGTTAGGATTTGGACGCTTGCGCTTCCCATTCACGTTCATGGGCGTCATGGCGCTCGGCATAGGGGTTTGGGTGCTGGCTTACCTGGCCGGGCACAGAGGCCTGGACCCTGTGTCGCAGGCGATCGGGGTCGCGACCGTTTTGATCTCGTGGGGCCTGGGGGCTTATGTCCTCATCAGGAGGTTGCGCCGGGGACCGCAGCACTGATGGCCGACCACTCGCACGCGCCGACCGCGAGAAAGGTTCTGGTCGCGGTGGGCGGGCAGGGGATCGACGCGGAGACGGTCCGGCTGGCATGCCGCATGACCGACCCGCAGGGGGGAAGGCTGTACGGGGTCCACATCATCGAGGTCAACCGGTCCCTGCCCTTGGGTGCGGTCCTCGATGAAGTCGTTGAGCGGGGCGAGAAGATCCTGGACGAGGTCGAGCAGCTGGCGGCGGAGTCGCTCCTGCCCGTGGAGACGGAGCTGGTGCAGGCTCGGGACACGGGGCCGGCTCTGGTGGACGAGGCCGTGGAGTGGGGGGCCGACCTGATCGTGATGGGCCTGCCGTACAAGAGGCGGTTCGGGGAGTTCAACCTGGGCAAGACGGTTCCCTACGTCCTCAAGAACGCGACGTGCCGTGTGATGCTGTTCCGCGAACACCGAGAGCACGCCGTCTAAGACGCCTCTGCCGGTGCCGCGGGCCCTCCCTCCTCCAGCAGGCTCCCTCCCCCAGCCTGCACACCGTGGGCAACGCTAGAGATTTCGCGCGGGCATGCCAACCCTGGTTGTTAAGGTCATGCGAATGAACAAAGCGCCTTCACAGCGCCCGCACTACGCGGCGCGGCTGTGGGCGGAGCTCGGCCGCATGGGTGGCGAACATGACGCCTTCATCAAAGTCATCATCGTCGAGCGGATCGTCAAGGCGATCGTCCTCGTTGCCCTGGCCGTCGGCCTCCTGGTGGCAGGGAATCGAGGTCTGCTGACCGGCTGGGCCGACTACGCGCAGGACCAGCTCAACCTCCAGGCCGGCAACAGCGTGATCGTCCAGCTGCTGTTGAAGCTGGTCGTCTACATCGGCAACTTCAGCCACACCACACTGCTTGCCGTCGGCGCCGTCGTTTACGCATTCCTGGAAGGCACCGAAGGGGTTGGCCTTGCGATGCGCCGCCGCTGGGCGGAGTACCTCACGGTGATCGCGACCGGGATCTTGATCCCCTACGAGGCATACGAGGTGATCCACAAGATCACCCTTTTCAAGGTCGGAGCGCTGCTATTGAACGTTGCTGTGGTGGGCTACCTGGCCTACCGCAAGCGGCTGTTTGTCGGCATTTGAGACTGGAGTGAGCCACGGACATCGAAACCCGGCGCGGTGGGCGACATAGGTGGCCAGCGCCGCAAGCGTCTTGAGGCCGTACACGGTCGACGTCTGAAAGTTGACCGAGCTCGCATCCTCGTGGTACTTGCCGATAGCCGGCACCTCACCGATTCGGAACCCGAAGGTCGCCGCCTGGATCAACACCTGAGTGTCGAATACGAAGTCGTTGCTGTTCTCGAGAAACGGGATCGCCTCCAGGAACTGGCGCGAGTAGGCGCGGTAGCCGGTGTGGTATTCGGACAGGTTCAACCCCAGCACTCTGTTCTCGACCGCGGTCAAGAAGCGATTGCCGATCATCTTCCACCAGGGCATTCCGGCCCGCGCCGGGTCCAGGCCGAGCCAGCGCGATCCGAGAACGATGTCCGCCTCACCGTTCTCGATGACCCTGCACAGGTTGGGGATGATCGCGGGATCGTACTGCCCGTCCGGATGCAGCATGACGACCACATCGGCGCCCATCTCCAGGGCCTGGCGGTAGCACGTCTTCTGGTTGCCTCCGTAGCCGAGGTTCTGCTTGTGCCGGATGACATCGAGGCGCAAAGCGGTGGCGACGCTGACGGTGGCGTCGGCGCTTGCGTCGTCAACCAGGAGGATCCGATCGGCATGCCCGGCGGGTATTTCCCCGACGACCTCCACCAGGGTCTTGGCCGCGCGGTATGCAGGCAGGACGATCACACGACGCGGACGCGGGCCGCGCCACTTGAACTCGCCCACCGGGATCGGATCGGGCCGCACCGAGAGGCGTTCCAGGGTCAGGAATGCTGCAACGGCAAAGGCTCCAAAGGCAGCTGACCACAGGCTGGTCGCGAGGGTCAGGTTGATCGCCGCGTAGGCAACAACCAGTGTGAGGGCGGCTGCCCTAGGCCAGCGCAGGCTGCCGTCGAGCGCTAGGTCCGCGAGCGCGAAGCCTGGAATGACCAGAAGCGCAAGGTCGTGCAGGTTCTGGTGCGGGCTGAGGACCAGGGAAGCCGCGATGGCGAGCGCAAAGTCGAGCCGCGGCTTGTCCGGACGCCAGCTCAATGAAAGCGCGACCAGCGCCAGGAGCAAGAGCAGGATCACCAGCGCTGCTGTGCCGCCGCCAGGGAGCGCTTGGAGGATGTTCCTCAGCGAGTAAACAGCGGTGTCGGTGTACACAACCTGGCCGCCTGCTGGGAGCGATCCGCCGATCGCCCACGCCCCAACCTCGTTGAGGTAGCCGATCACCGGCGTGATACCGAATCCAACCAGAGAGACAACTCCCAGCGCGGCCACGACTCCCGCAAAGCCCGCCAGCGCACGCCACGCCCGCCGCGCCACAAACAGCACGGGGATGAGAAGCAGAAGCTGGGGCTTTGCCAAGGCAAGCGCGCTGAAGATCCCAGCCCACCCGTGTCGGCCACGCGACCAGGCGATGTAGGCAGCCGCCAGCGGCACCAGGACGACCAGGTCGGACTGGCCTTGCAGAACGGTGACGAAAAGCGGAAAGAAGCCCGCAATCAGAGCCGCCGCGACGGCGGCCGCGCGGCCGTGGATGCGCAGGCTGCTGCGCACAAGAAGGACTACCAGCGCGGCGGCCAGGATCAGGTTGAAGAGGGCCATCGCGATGTAGGCCTGCCGATAGCTCAGATAACCCAGGGGCGCGATCAGCAGCGTGTAGTAGGGCGGGTGGAAGTATGGGAGGACGATGAACCGATCCGGCGGCTGCATAGTCACGTCGATTTGCATCTGCCTCTGGAGCGCCAGGTCGTACACCGCTGCCCCGCCCCTCAGCACATAGAGCTTTGCGGCCGAGTAAAACGAAAAGAAGTCCGGCCCATGCAGGTTTCCGCGCAGCACGACGGTGAACCAGTAGCCCGCCCAAAAAAGGAACGAGCCCAAGCCCGCGCCCGCCGCGGCCGTAAAGCCGAGGTTTCTCCACTTCGGAGACGGCGGCCGAGTCATCGCCCCGTTTCGAGTCGGAGGGCGAAGCGTTCTGGGAGCTGGGCTTTTGTGATCGCCCTCTGGGCCCCCTTGATGTCGTACTTGACGCGCCGGAACTCGAACGTCTCGCCGTCCACGTCCCAGATGCCGTAGCTTGCCATCGGGCTTCCGTCTCGAGGCTGCCCGACGCTGCCTGGATTGACCAGGGCAGGTCCCCTCAAAGGAAACGTATCGACGCGATACTCATGCGTGACCTGACCGCTGATCAATCCGAAGATCCCGGGCACATGCGTGTGTCCATGGAAGCAGACGCCGCCGTTGAGCAGGTCGAGGTTCGCGGCCGCGACAGCTGTATCGAGCACGTACTCGTAAATATGGTCGCGCGGGCTGGCATGTACGAGCAAGACCTCATTGTTGACGCTGCTGTCCGGCAGCTTGCGCAGCCAGTCGAGCCGCTCTTCGCCGATGACCTCGACGGTCCATCTGACAACCGTCGCTGCGTCGTCGTTGAACCATTCGAGGATCTCAGGATCGGTGCAGGCGCGATCGTGGTTGCCGACAAGGGTGAGCCAGCCTTTGTCAACGACTTCATCGATGCAGCGCTTGGGATCGCCACCGTAACCGACGACGTCGCCAAGGCACAGCGTTTCGTCGACTTGCGGGCAGTCCCGAAGCACTGCCTCCAACGCCTGCCAGTTGGCGTGGATGTCCGAGAGGATCGCTATCTTCAAGCCGGCTTCTCGTAGAGGCGCGGGTAGATGTGGTCGAAAAGGATTCGCAGCGTGGCCGCGAGCGGCACCGCCACGAACATGCCGAGGATGCCCGCCCAGCTGAAGCCGGCAAGGAACGCGACGATGACAAGGATCGGCGGCAGCCGGACCGCGTCACCCACAACTTTTGGATAGACGAAGTTGAGGATGACATTGGAGATGAGGAGGTAGGCGCCCGCGACCAACAGGGCCTGGAACGGGCTCACGGCCAGGCCGACAAGTATTGCGGGGATAGCTCCGATAAACGGCCCCAGGTAAGGGATGAGCGCGGTGATGCCCGCGACCAGGCCCAGAGCTACAGCATCGGGTAACCCCAACACTGCGCAGGCAACCCCGCTTAGCAACCCGATCAGCGCCGCGATGATCAGCTGGCCGCGCATGTACGCGTACAGCATCTTTCGAATGCGCCGCCAGATCTGGTCGAAGTCGGTGCGGTAGTCGTTTGGGACAAGTCGCCGCAAAACCCTCCTGATCGCCGCTGCGTCGAGAGCCAGGAGGAAGGCGACGATGAACATCAGCAGGAGCTGCAGCGCGGTGGTCAGCGCGGTCAGACCGATGCCGACAGCGTTGCCGAACTGGCCGAGCAGGTACTCCCTCAGGTGGGAGCTGATGGACTCAGTGGCGCCTTTGAGGTCGATCTTGAAGCCGAAGACCTGCACAGCGCCCTGGAGGCTGTTGATCCGATCCTGAGCGGCCGCAGCGAGGCCTGGGGCCTGCACCTGGAGCGAGCCGACCTCGTTGACGACGAGCGGTACAACGAGCAGCACCAGACCGGCCAGGGCGGCAATGATCCCCACGAAGATGATTGCGATGGCAACGACCCTGGGCACGCCGATATCGACGAGGCGGGCGATGCCGGGTTGGATGAGGAACGCGATTGCGGCTCCAAGCACGATGGCGCCGAGAAAGTCACGGAGCAGGTACAGGACGACGATTGCGACCACGAGCGCGCCCAAACCGAAACCGATTTGGAGGTAGCGCCGGCGTCGCTTGGGGTCCATCGGCAAGGTGGCCACCACAACGGGAGTGGGCTCCTCCGGCTCGATCGGGTGGGCAACCTCTCTGGAATGCGAACTCGAACGCACAGTAATCAGGGCAGTATGACTAGGAACTAGGCCGTCAGTGCCGGCTTAATGCAATGCCCCTGAGGAGTTGATTTGATCCGCGTCACCTTCATCGCTAGTTCATTTCACCGGAGGGTGCGCCGCCGCTGGGTGCATAGTCGCCTCCTCGTACGCGTGACCATGCAACGGGTTGGACAAAACACGGCCTGCTGCAAGAGCGAAAAGCCCAAGCAAGATCAATCCGACCGCCAAGACTCCATAAGCGATCAGGGGACCGTTCCTTGGATCAAGTTGGACAAGAAAGCCGCCGACAGTTGTCCCAGCGATACTCGCAATCTGTACGAGCGTGAAGCGAGTTGCCATTACGCTCCCACGATTTGAGGCGTCAGCCGCCTCAAGGAGCGCCGTCTGATTGGCGACCGTGTAGATGGGATTGCCGATAGAAGCTACAAAGAGGAAAACAACAACGGAAAGCACGGTTGGGCTAAGGATCATCGCCAATGAGAAAATTCCTGTCAGGAGCAGCCCTGCTCCAGCGGTACGCATCGTGCCAATCGAAGCGGCGCGACCGAGGATGACTGTCCCAACTAGTACCCCCGCGGACAGGACTACTTCGAGCAATGAGTACGTTTGAGGGCCATCGCTAGAAAGCCTGTAAGCGAGGCCAAATAGCGCTGGAAAGCTGATTGCAAGTAGAAACGCCGCGACCGTACATATCGCCAAATGGGGTCTCGCGGTGGCGATCGTCCACGTACGCCTAACTGCCCCCGTTACATGCGTAGACCGTGTTCCACCCCCAAGATTCGGAATCCCAAACATGATTCCAGCAGCGGCCGCAAACGTTGCCGCGTCAACGAGAAACAACACCTTCGTCCCGGTCGACTGGAACGACAAGGCTAGGATCAAGCCGGCAAGCCCAAAGCCAATTGCGCCGGCCAGGGTCCCTACCGTTGCGCCCATTGCATTGGCCCTTCCAACTTGCCCAGCAGGCACAAGGACCGGAACGGCAGCTTGGCGCGCGGGTTGGACGATACCAACTACGGCCAACATCACCAACGTAGCCGCGCGCAGCAATTCCAGCGAAATGATGAGTGGGCGCCGCGCGAATCTGTCGGCAATCCCGCCGAGTGCGCCGCTCATGACAATCGTGCCCAAAGCCTGTGCGATAAAACCCAGAGCGACCGCACCTGCCTGTCGTGTAGCGGCGTAAATGGCGACAAGCGTCGCTACTTGGGTTAGGGGATCTCCGAGGGATGAAATGCCGATTGCAGCGAGCAGGCTCGCAAACGCAGGATTTGACCGCAAGACGCGTAGGTTTGTTACACGCCTCGGCACTTCTGGGCGATCCGGAAGGTCAAGCGGATCTAGGCCATGGAGTGCTCGGAGAGCGTCGACTACGTTAGGGTCGTACCAGAATCCTGCTCGCCGGCTAATATCCTCGACTCCCTCGATCGGCGTCATAAGCGAACGTCGGTAAAGGCGCGGGCCGGTTATCGTGTCGAACGAATCAGCCACCGCCAATATTCGGGCCCCGAATGGAATGACGTCCCGCTTCAAACCCAACGGATAACCGGTTCCGTCCCAGCGCTCGTGGTGATGGCGTACTAGCGGAGCAACATCCGTCAAAGCCGAATGCTGGGCGATCATGTCTGCCCCGATATCTGGATGACGCCTCATGATCTCCCACTCTTCTTCGGTCAGAGGTCCGGGCTTGTTGAGAATGTCGTCACGGACGCCAATCTTGCCTAGGTCATGCAGCGAGCCCGCGGTACGTAGTAGCTCACATTCCCGGTTGCCCAAATCGAGATGGTCACCAAGGTTTCCGGCGAGTTCGGAGACGCGTATTGAATGAGACTCGGTGTAGCGGTCGCGGGCGTCTAGCGCCTGGGCTGCAAGATCAAGTGTCTGATCCTTGACCTGCGTCTGGCGCTGTGCGTCAGCGACATTCCCTCTCGCAGCGAGCAAGAAGCCGAACAGACCTGGGGCCATGATGAAGCCGACCGGCCACATGTTTGGCTGTAGCAGCAGATAGAGAATTCCGCCCGAAAAAGAGAGGACCATTGTCGAGCTGAGGGTTGACGCTCCAACATTCTGCGAAAGAGTCGTCCAGAAGGACGTTTTGTTAATAAACGAAAGAACGCGAGCAGTGATGAAGTAATTGAGACCGAGTGCGAAGACCGAATAAATGATCGTTCGGGCCGGTAGCGCCCACCAACCCCCATATACGGGAATCGCGGCCACGATCAGCGATGGGACTACATTGTCAATCGCTTGGTTTGCGCGGTTGTACGCTAAAGCCCACCACGGAGCATCGCGGCCGGGCATACGTCCGTCGAAGAGAGCGAGCCACGCGACGATGGCAACTCCCGCGCCCGGAGCGATGAGGCCGGTCGCGACGAGCAGAGGGTCATAAATGTATTGGTTGCCATGCTTCCACTTAATCGGAAGCAGGGCTGCGATCTGAGTTCCAGCGGCAAGGTAGACAAGAGTGAAAAGGAGCTTGTCCTGCCCCAGATCTATCGGATGGAGCAGCCACGCGCCCGGGACAAGCGCCACCCCAAAAATGAGGACAGCAACGACCCAGACTTTGGCCCTGCGGTCGAGCGCGGAATAGGGCACCAAAACAGGGGCATTCTAGTCGCGCGGTGGCCGACTACCCGCGGACTAAGCGAAGAAAGCCCGCCTCCGGGCGGGCCTCCCTATTTGACTCCTATAGACCCCAGGAACCGACGACCCGCGGCTTGCTGTCTCCGCGCAAGAATCGCCTCAACATTCTCACCATGTCATTCTTCCTCCCTTTGAACCTCCGTTACAGTCAAACGGGCCCGCCGAGTGACCGTTGGCGTCCTGGTGCTAAGTGTCATCGGTGGCGCTCAGGTTTCATATCGCGACTTCCCATGA
>VBIU01000040.1 GCA_005880945.1 Chloroflexota bacterium
CGGCACGAACTCGGCGAACTGATCTCTGTCTCTCCCTATCGGCTCTGACCTCAGCCATGATGACGCGACGGGAGCCACTAGCCGAAATTAGACTGCTCCATGGGTGGATCCCCAGACGAAGGTTGTGGCTAGGCGCGCAATCGTTTGGTCTGCAATCAGCTATATCCCTTTAGTCGCCGGCAGCGTGTGGGCAGTCTTCGCACTGGGCCACTGGATTGGACTGCGAGGACAGCTATTTGCGGGAGTGGCTTACTCGTTGGTATAGCTGCCTCTTCAGCACTCTTCCTTCCGGTACTTCGGCTACGTAACCCGACGCGGCGATTCATGGAGGTCTCGATAACGGGTTACACGGTCGCCTCAGTATCGGCGGCAATTTTGGTCGCCGCGGCATTCGCCATCATCGCGGTCACCGTGCCACCGGTATGGCAACCTTTCTACCTGAAGGACTCAGCCCTCCGCGCCAAGGCTGGCACACGCCAGCGCCAAATACTCGCGGCCGATTTTCGCGGAGCCAGCTTGAGTACTGGGTTTCCAATTAGAGCTCCTCCCGCATCTGTGCTTCGCCAGGCCCATAGCATCATTGTGCCCCGGCGGCTTGATTGCGATAAGAAGCCGGTATCGCGACCGGGATGTGGCGTTCGCGCCACGCCCGCGGTCCTATTACTGGCTCGACTTCGGGACCCGCCTCACGCGCGAGCCGCCGTCTGCTAAGCCCAGGATCTCGCGCGTACGAGGCAAATTCGGCGACTCGAACATCTTCGCAGTCGGCCCCTCCTCGATGATTCGTCCCTTTTCCATCACGACGACGCGGTCAGCGCAGTTCCGCGCGAATTCCAGTTCGTGGGTGACGACCACCATGGTCATACCCTGCACCGCGAGGTCCGCCATTATGTCGAGGACCTCGCCCACCATCTCCCAGTCGAGGGCAGATGTCGGCTCGTCAAACAGGATGACGTCCGGCTTCATTGCCAAGGCGCGGGCTATGGCAACCCGCTGTTGCTGACCGCCCGACAGCGTTCTAGGTCGCGCTTCGGCAAACGCGTTCAAGCCCACACGATCCAACAGAGAGAGCGCGCGTTCCTTGGCGGCCTCCTTCGACAGGTGGAGCACTCGCCGCGGTCCAAGACTCACGTTCTCGCACGCCGTGAGGTGCGGAAAGAGCTCGAACTGCTGGAACACCATAGCCACATGCGTCCGGTACTTGGTTAGGTTGATCCGGTTTCGATTGCCGCGGCCGAGAGGCCACTCTCCAAAGAGCGTGCCGCGGAAGTAGAGCTGACCGCTCGTTGGTTCAACGAGCAGATTTAGACAACGCAGCAAGGTCGTCTTGCCGGAACCGCTCGGCCCCAGGATGCACACCGTTTCGCCTTTGCCAATCGAGAATTCGACGTCAGCCAGGACGGAGCTCTGACCGAAGTCTTTGCAAAGGGCCTTGGTCGCCAGGACCTGGTCAGCCATCAGCAGTCAGGCAGGTTTGACCATCCGGTTCACGAGCCGGCCGAGCGGCCCAACCTCGACCACCACCTCGTCGCCTGGCTTCAGCCACGGATGATCGGGCCGACCGTCGGCGACGCCCTCCGGCGTGCCGGTAAAGATGACATCGCCGGGGTCGAGGGTGAAATGCCGGCTGATGAAGCTGACCAACTCGGCCACGCTGAATATCATGTCGCCCGCGCTGGACGACTGGCGGACCTCGCCGTTGACCATGCAGCGAACCGACATCTGTGCAGGGTCGCCGGCCTCGTCGCTGCTGACGATCCACGGCCCAATCGGTCCGAAGTGATCCAGCGACTTGCCCAGGAGCCACTGGCTGCTCTGGGTCTGGAGGTCGCGCGCGCTGAGGTCGTTTCCATTGCAAAAGCCGAACACATGATCCATCGCGTTCGCCACAGCCAGATTTCGAGCTGTCCTTCCGATGACCACGACCAGCTCGGCTTCGTAGTCGTACTCAACCGCAATGTCGGATAGAGGAATGTCCTCATTGCATGCAGCCACCGCGTTTTGAAGCTTCGAGAAAATGATCGGCCGCTCTGGCGGCGTCGCGCCAGACTCGGCGGCATGGCGGCGGTAGTTCAAACCGATGCACACGACCTTGCCCGGCCGCGGTACGCACGGAGCAAATCGCACGGATGAAAGGTCAACGGGGCTTCCAGAGGCGTGAGGTCTGCGGCCGGCGAAGACATCTTCCAGGCTGATACCGGCATCGATGAACGAGTCGCCGTGGCGGACGGCCAGCCGCGGGCCATCTGGTGTCACGTGGTGCATGAGAATCAAATGGTCGAACTCCCTTTCACCGTACTTGAGTCATCACACCCTGCGCGAACTCGCGCATCTGAGTGCTGAGGTGATCGATGTCGTGGTAGATGAACTTGAGTTCGAAGGCGCCGCAGCCCGCCTCGACGTAGCGCCGCACCTCGGCGTTGATGTCCTCCGGCGTGCCCACGAGCGATGTCGACCACGCCTGCGCGAGAAAGTCAGGATTCGCCTTGGCTAGGTCAGCGTGGGCCGGCACGCCTGAATAGTGCTCGTAGAGAGTTAGGAGTGTGCGCGCAGCCTGCTGGCGTGCCTTATCTCTCGTCTCGGCCACCGAGACTTCAATTTCCGTGGCCACCGTCAGCTCGGAAGGCTGCCGGCCCCGACGGCGCAAGCGCTCGTGCATGTCCGCGATCGACGCCGGTAATCTGTCGGGGGGAATTGATGACGTGATCCAACCCCCCGCATAGTCGGCCACCATTTCCAGGGACTTGTCGGTCGACCCTGCAATCCAGACCCGCGGGTGCGGTTTCTGCGATGGCTTCGGATAGATCGCGGCTGGTGGAAACTTGATCAACTCCCCATCGAAAGCTGGCGCGTCCTCAGTCCAGATCGCCCGCATTGCCTCAAATGTCTCGCGCGTACGCCGGATCTTCTCCCCACGCGCAATCCCAAGCACCTCGAAGTCCTCGTTCAGCGTGCTCTTAGCGGAACCTTGGCCGATGCCCAGCTCAAGGCGTCCCCCGCTGAGCACGTCGATGCACGCCAGCTGCTTGGCGGTCACGACCGCATTCCGATACGGGAGCACAAGGACCGCGATTCCCAGCCGGATCCTCTCCGTCGCGCCCGCGAGGAATGCCAGGTTGGTGATGGACTCGTAGAAAAGCGGAGGATAGTCGTCGCCTGCTGTCTCCACGGCCTCGCGCGAACCGCAGGACAAGTGCTCTCGATCGAGCGTCTTGTTCCAGATGATGTAGTCGTTAACCCAGACGGAGTCGTATCCGAGCGCTTCGGCCTCCCGCGCGATACGGAGCATGGCGTCCGGACTTGCCAGCACCCCGCAACACGGCAGACGGATCCCAAACAGCAGTTTCAAGAGCGCATCCCTCCAGCAATCATTGGTTGAGTACCGCCACGCCGATGCCCGGATGAGCCGGGGCGCCCCACACAACGCCGGCCCGGATCGTCGCTCGAGCCATCAGCTGACGGTCGGCCGTTCGTGTGTTGCCGAAAGTGTCGGTCAGTTGTACCTCGCCGTTCCTCTTCTCCAGCACGGCTATGTCAGCGACGCGCCCGACAACGAGGCTTCCGATGCTGCTTTCTCGGTTGATCGCCTTGGCCGCTCGGCTGGTGGTTGCCTCTATCACCTCCTTCAAGGGCATTCCCACAGCCAGCATCTTGGACATCACAGACGGCAAGCTCTTGGCCGTGGGTGCGCTGATGCTGTGCAGGTCAGTGCTGATCGTGTCCGGCCAGAAGCCCATCCTCGCTGCCGCTTCAGCAACGCCAAAGTCGAAACTGCCGGCGCCGTGTCCAACGTCGAATAGCACCCCTCGCTTCCGAGCTGCCAGCGCCGCGTTGCTGATGCCGTTCCGCTCTCGCAGGCCGTGGTCCGAACCGGTGAAGCAGTGGGTGACGATGTCGCCCTGATTGAGGAAGCTGAGTAAGTCCTCGATTGGCGCGTCGGAGTCGGTGATGTGGACCATCACCGGCAGTCCCGTTAAATCTTTGACTTGTGCCGCCCGCCGCAGCGGCTCCAGGCCATTGCTGCCCGTAACCCCGGCGCCGCCCTGCCTCACCTTGATGCCCACGATGAATTCCGGAAAGCGTGCGATCGCCGCCTCGGCGGCCCCGACGTCGAGCAAGCCCTCGACCAGGCTCTCACCCACCGGGAACGATGCGAGTCCAATCGACGAGATGTGAAGGAAGCAAAGGACCCGGGTCCGCGACTGATTGACGATCAGCTGACGAAAGCCCTCGATCGTGTGCGCGCCTGCGTCGCCCGCGCTGACGATCGTTGTGACTCCGGCTGGGGAACACACCTCGTCCGCCGGTACTGTGAGCGGACTGACCCCGGTGTACACGTGAGCATGGATGTCGATCAGCCCTGGAACGACCAGTGCACCTGATGCGTCGACAATTCGCGGTGGCGGACCTTCTGACACCAGTTCGTGCTGGAGTGCCGCGATTCGTCCATTGCGAACCCCGATCTCGAGGTCACCGTCGAGACCTTGGCCGGGATCGAGAACGTGGCCGCCCCTGACTATCAGATCGAAGTTCAAGCGCGAGCCGCGACACGAATCTTGGTCAACGGGTTCAGCAGCGGTTCGCCACGCAACGCACGTGCTACTTCCTCAGCCACGCGACGTATGAGGTCGGGCTCCGACTCGTTCGAGTAGTAGGACATATGAGGGGTCAGGATTGCCGAGGGATCGGAGCGAAGAGGATGGTCCTCGGGCAAGGGCTCGTTCTCGAAGACGTCCAGTGCGACCCCTGCCAGTTGTCCAGAACCGAGAGCTTCGGTAACCGCGTCGAGATCAATGAGGCCACCGCGCGCCGTGTTGATAAGCAAGGGCCGGCGACGCATTGACTTCAGAGCGGTCTTGTCGATCATGTGCCTGGTCTGAGCGTTCATCGGCACGTGGACCGAGATGTAGTCGGCAGTCTCGTAGATCTGGTCCGGCCTCTTCACGGCCGAAACGCCGGGCATTTCAATCGAGGCGATCGGATCGTAAGCGTCCACCTGTAGGCCAAAGGTCAGCGCGCGGGCAGCAACCCGACGGCCGATCCGTCCGAATCCCAGTAGCCCTAGCCGCCGCCCTGCCAGACGAGGAACTCGATCCTTTGGGATGTCCCATTTCCCCGCTCGCACAGTGTCGTTCGCCTCGACGATGCGTCGTGCATGGGCGAGGAGAAGAGCCATGGTGTGATCCGCCACCTCATCCGTGCAGTAGTCCGGCACATTGGCCACGGGGACGCCCAATCGCTCGGCGGCGGCAATGTCGACATTGTCGTAGCCGATCCCGTAGCGGACGATCGCTCGGCACCCGCCTCGCGCAGCAGCCGCTACTACAGGCTCCCGCACAGGCGCATAGCCGGCCATGATGGCCGCTGCGTCACTCGCTTCGGCCGCCAGTGTCGTCTCGTCAGATGACGGCGCTAGACGGACTTCGGCCCCGAGAGGGCGGAGGATGCCTTCTTCAATCTCGAACGACGGCATGTCGGTATCGGTGACCAGGACTTTCAACATCTGCCTGCTCCCTTTGTCCCGCTCTCAGTGATCGAGTTTGGGAATGAACGCGGTGGCTTCGATGGCCACCAGCCAGTCCGGCTCTTCAAGCCCGCTCACCTGAACGAAAGTGCTCACCGCCCGAGGCTCCTTGAAAGCCTTCATCCGCTCGGCGTTGATCGCGGCCCGGTTCTTCATATCGGTCGCGAATACGCGCACGCGGACAACGTCATCGAGCGATCCGCCGGCCTCGCGCAGGATCGCGCTCATCGAACTGATGATCTGGCGTGTCTGCGCGCCGGGGTCGCCGACGCCGACGGTGTTGCCGTCACCGTCGGTGGGGCCGAGCCCGGACAGAAAGATCAGATCGCCCTCGCCGAGTTGAAACGCCGCCGCGTGCAGATCCCAGTCGCGGCCCGCGAGGGACTTCGGCACCACCGGAACCGCACCTTGTGTCACTGCTCGTACCTCCTGCCGTTCACTTCTATTGCCATTGGTGGAAGCGGTGATCTCGAGCTCGACCATGGCGATCTTGCCAACCAGGCTAGGTATCTCAACCACCGTCACCGCGGGCGGCGTGCCGATGATTGGCTGAACCTCCGCCCACACCGTGGGCCACTGACGAATGTTGGTCGTGAAGACCGACAGCCGGCATACGGTGTCCAGACCGCCGCCCGCCTCCTCGAGTATCGGTTGCATCAGCTCCGTGAGCACATAGCGCGTCTGGTCCATGAGATCTCCGGGAAACACCTCGTGTCCGTGCTCGTCGTAGGCTGCCAGTCCCGATATCTCGAGCAACCCCGCCCGCTTTGCTCGAACGGCGGCCGCGTACTTCCCGCTGCCC
The DNA here is from genome assembly GCA_005880945.1 of Chloroflexota bacterium. GTDB lineage: Bacteria > Chloroflexota > Dormibacteria > Dormibacterales > Dormibacteraceae > Palsa-872. The sequence goes on from VBIU01000040.1 coordinate 6,327, forward strand.
TTTATCAGGCTTCTCGTCATTGTGCGTTCCTTGGCGGCTGCGCCGGTTGCTTCCCAATGTCGTCGGCGCGAGCCCTCCCCTCGAAAAGTGCTGTGGTCTGTTGCATGTGTGCTCGAATGGCTCGTTCGAGCGCCTCCTCGTCGCCTTTGACGAGCGCTCGCATGATCGATTGATGGTTGTGCTGAGTGTTCTCCACCGAGCCCAGGCGGCGGGCCATCGACAGGATCTTGCGGGTCAGGACCTCGATCTGCGGCCACATGTTCTGCAATGGCGGGAAGCCCGTCAATTCGTAGAGCCGTCGGTGGAAGGCCATGTCAGCATCCACGCGTTCCGAAGTCACGCGAGATGCCAGCCGGCCGATTTGATGCTCCAGGTAATCGACGTCATCCTTTTTCAGATTCTTCATAGCCAGACGGACGGCGAGCGGCTCGACGAGCTCCCGAAGCTCATAGAGTTGATTGACGGTGTCGACTGGCAGCGCCGCCACGTAGGTCCCGCGTCGCGGGATGGAGATGACCAGCCCTTCATGCTCCAGTCTTGCGAGTGCTTCGCGAAAGGTGCCTTGGCTGATTCCAAGATGTTTGGCGTAGGTGGCCTCAACTAGGCGAGTGCCTGGAGGCAGCTCCTCGCTGAGGATCTTGCTGCGAAGCAACTGGACCGCTTCTTCCCAGGCGCGGGGCCGGCTTAAGGACGACAGAACGGCTGGCTCGGCTCTCAACTCGGAACGATGTTATAGTCTAGCGATAATCGATAATCGATAGCCGGAGCCCATTTGGAATGCGGCCGCGCCAACGGGAGGTCTGACGAATGTATCGATCAAGGTTGCGACTGGCCCTGGGCGTTGTACTGGTCTTGGTCACAACGGCCTGCGGTAGCTCGACCAATGGCAACACTTCGTCCTCAACGATTCAAGGGATGATCAAAACGATCACGCCCGGTGTCTTGACCATCGCAACCTATGGGTCCGCCCTTCCATTGATGAAAGTCGGTCCCGGTGCCAATGAGATCGGGGGGCTATCTGGAGGATGGGCGAATGCGTTTGCCCAGGACTTCGGCTTACAGGTGAAGTTGTTTCAGACGACATTCTCCTCGACGCTGTTAGCCGTTCAGCAAGGAAAGGCGGACCTTGGTGAGCCGGTCTACTACAACCCGACACGTGCCAAAACCTACTACTACACCTATCCGGTCGACCTCGAGAGCCTGGTCGTGTTCACAAAGAAGTCATTCTCGTACAGCGGTCCTTCCAGCTTGCAAGGTCACAAGGTGGCGACAGTGACTGGTTACGTCTGGACCCCCTACTTCCAGAAGTTCTTCGGCTCTAATCTGCAGCTCTACACCACGCAGGCAGACGCGGCGACAGCGTTCAAGAATGGCCAGGCCGAGGCGTACCTGGACGCCGACCTCAACTACTTCAATGCGCCCCTCAGCCTGTCGACTGACATCTCCCTGCACCCAGTCGCTAGCGGGGATTTCGGCATCCCGGCCGACATCATCGCGAACGAGTCCTATTGGATCGTGAACTGCAACGAGAAGGCTCTGGCCAACGCCATGAACCTCGAGAGGGACAACCTGGAAGCCAGCGGCAAGTGGAAGACGATCCTCGCGCAGGATGGAGCGCCGGCAGGCACGCCCCAGAGCTCACCGCCGCTCATGACTCCAGCAGAAGGCTGCTGAAACCAACCGAACCCAGGAGGGAAGCCGGCTGCCCAACAACGCGGGCAGCCGGCATTTCCTTATATAGGAGGCGATGAGCGAGCTGGCCGGCTGGCTGGCGATATTGGTGGCCGGCCTTGTGGTCACCATTGAGCTGGCTGCTTGGACATTAGTCCTATCCATAGCGCTGTCGAGTCTCATCGCGATGATGAGCATCAGCCCGCTGGCTCCACTACGCGGCTTCGCAAGGCTCTACGTCGACGTGTTCAGAAGCATCCCGATCCTCGCCCTAGCCATCTCTGTCTATTACGGCCTGGGGGAAACGCTGACCAGCCTTGGCATCACCCCCTTCGGAACGGCTGTTGGCGTCCTCACAGTAATCGAGTCCGCGTATCTCGCCGAGCTCTACCGGGGTTCACTCGAGTCAATTCGCCGGGCCCAATGGGACGCCGCCTCGAGTGTTGGGCTGGGGTGGTTGGCAACGGTGCGTCACGTGATCCTGCCCCAATCGCTGCCACCAGCCATACCGGTCACGCTCAACATGGCCATCGCGATTATCAAGGACAGCTCACTGGTTTCGCTGATCGCGGTGAGCGAGATCACTCTGGTCGCAAACCAGCTCATCGCCGAGACATTCAAGCCGATTCAGGTCTACGGGCTAGTCGCGATCCTCTACCTGCTGTTGATTCTGCCGCTGTCTCAAGCCTCGCGGCTTATCGAGATTGCTGTCGCGCGCCGGCTCGGAATCCGTCCCCGCACTGATGAGGAAAGGGCGATGCGGCGGCTGAGTGCTGTGGGGGACGTGAAGGCAGGTTGAGTACAGGGGCCGGCGTCCAATGAATGTGATCCAGGACATCATGCCCTACCTCCTTCCCGGGGCCCTGGTCACAATAGAGATCAGCGTCGGGGCCTGGGTGGTGTCCGCCGTTCTTGGGCTGATCCTCGCCCTAGCTCGTGACTCCCGAACTCCGCTGCTGTCGCTTCCGACCGTAGGTTCGATAGAAATCATTCGCGCTGTCCCGCAATTGGTTGTCCTGTACATCGTCTTCTTCGGCTTGAGTACCGTGGGGATCAACATCGACTCACTCACAGCTGCGATCGTAGGTCTGGGGGTCTCGGATGCCGTCTTCAGCGCCGAGTACTATCGGGCTGGCTTCCTCACGGTCGCCCATACCCAGCGCGATGCCGGCCTGAGCCTCGGGCTAACCCCCCTGCAGGTTTCGCGCTTCGTGATCATTCCGCAGACCATCCCGTTCGTCGTGCCGCCGCTTCTGAACTCATTTATTGGCCTGATGAAGTCCGCCACACTGGCCTCGGCAGTCGGGGCGCCTGAGCTGCTCTACGACGGCAGAAACTTCATGGAAACTACGGGACAGGTCGCTCCCGCCGCCGTGGTGATCCTGGGTCTTTACATCATCGCTACGGTTCCCCTCACTCGTATGGTGAAGGTCCTCGAGCAGCGCATCAGGGCTCAAACGAGGGCGTAGGTATTGCTGACGGAAGACGGTTGCCTCGTGGTGGCTCGCGGTGCTGGATTAGAGGTTCGCGGTGCCTCCAACGCGCCTACCCTCCTCAAGGCAGGTGGCGACCAGACCTATGACATCGCCGCCGTCTTCGAACAATCGACCCCTCCGCAGTCAGGTCCGCCGCTTCATGTTCATCACGAGTCGGCGGAGATGTTCTATGTCTTGGAAGGTACCTTCATCTTCAGGGCCGGCAATCGGGACGTCGAAGCTCCAGCCGGCACGTTCATATTTGTTCCGAAAGGGGTGCAGCACACGTACTTCAATATCGGAAGCGCGCCGGCGCGGATTCTCTATTGGTTCTCGCCAGCTGCTGGAATGACAAGTTACTTCAAAGAACTTTCAGAGCTCCCGCCTGGTCCGGTCGACCGTTCGCTCCTTGATACGATCGCACGCCGTCACGGCGTAGAGATTGTCGGAGGGCCGCTCAAGCCAAGCGAATAACGCTACCCTTCAGGGCCATCCGGCGATAGCTTGCGACAACCGAAAGATATCGATCGCTCATTTAGAGGTGCGGTTGGCTATGGAATAGCCCGACCAGTCGTACTTCAAAGTGCGACATCAATTCCTGGATGGCGTCATCAGCGCGGTGTGTCGCCATCCGGCCCGAACGGGGCTCCATGTCCAGGCACTATGCGATCAGCCAGGGCCAGGATCCGAGCTCGGCTCTTGTGCAGCTGCTCCATGTCGGCGTATGGATCGTCGGCCGGCCCCGATGACATCCACCAGGCATGCGTGAACGCAACGACCCCCTCCGCCGTCCCGACGAGCGTTGTGATGTCCTGAGGGCTGTGCCCGGGGGTGGCGATCAGTCGCACGGATGGAGTGATCAGAACCCTATCTGCCTCCCGGTCAGTCCATGTGTCGCGGAAATATATGGCCCAGTGGTCGTGGACACGGGCGTTGGGAAATAGAGCGGCGTTGAGTGTGTGGTCCGGGTGGTGGTGCGACAGGACGATGTCGGTGACACCATCCGGCTCCACTCCGAGTGAAGCCAGCGGCGCCAGGATCTGGCTGCGATCGCGCACCATACCGGGATCGATGACTATGATCGCGTTCGCATCGCGCACCAGCGACACCGTGGACATGACCGACTCGTCATCTGCTCTGCCTTCGACGAGCAGGTCGACAGTCGCTGTCATCGCCTCAGGGGCGTCCGTATTCATCGCCGGAAAATCCCCATCACATACCGCGCGAGTTTGACGACAATCGAGAAAATGTCGACTTCTCGGCTGGCCAACGAAGGAACTTGACTGTGGCAGCCGGCGCACATGCTCAGGCGTCTCCAGGAATCGAACGCAGGGCCATGTAGGAGGCTGAATCCGCCAGCAGGCCACCGTCTACCGGCAGGCAAACGCCCGTGACATACGACGCCGCGTCAGAGCACAGCCAGACCACCGCCTCGGCGCACTCTTCAGGGCGACCCAAGCGTCCGAGGGGGATCGCCGGACGGCGGTAGCGCTCGACCCACGCCAGGTCGTGGCCGTACCCGCGCGCCAGCATCTCGGTCGCGAAGCCACCACCGCAGACCGCGTTGATCCGAATGCCCTCCGGGCCATATTCGATCGCCGCCGACCTGGTCAGGCCGTCGACCCCATGCTTGGTGGCGGAGTAGATGGCGCCGTTCGGCGATCCGGTGAGTCCATCCACGGACGACATGTTGACGATGGCGCCGCCGCCGCCCTGGCGCAGCATCTGCTTGAGCTCGTTCTTCATGCACAGCCACACGCCGCGCAGATTCACCGCGATTGTCTCCTCGAATTCCTTCTCATCGGTGTCGGCCGTAAGCGCGCCTGAACCCCCGTAGGCGGCGTTGTTGAACGCACAGTCGAGCCGGCCGAAGCGGTCCACGCAGGCGGCCACGAGCGCCTCGACCTGATTCGGCTTGCCTGCGTCGGTCGCTCGAAACTCGGCTTCGGCGCCATGCGCGCGCACCTTGCGGACCGCCGCCTCTCCGCGGGCCGGATCGCGGCTGCCGATCATTACTTTCGCGCCTTCCCGAGCAAACGCGCCCGCGGTGGCCAGACCGATGCCGGCGCTGCCGCCCGTCACGAGACACACCCGGCCCTGAAGCAGACCCACCTCTAGTTCTCTCAGTCAGGCAGGCAGTCGAGAAGACGTTCGAGGTCGGAACGGTCGTTGTAGAAGTGCATCGAGATCCTCATCCGGCCCTCGCGGACGGCGCACGCAACGTACCTCTCCTGGAGCCGGTGGTTCAGCTGATCCATGTCGACGCCCTCGCGCTGCACCGAGATGATCCCCGACCTCTCGGCATTGCGGTGTGAGCTGACCACGGACCACTTCATGTCTTCCAGCGCCTCGGTGACCTCAGCCCCGTACTCCATCACTCGGTCCTCGATCTGACGAGTTCCCAGCGAGGTCATGAGGTCGATGACCGCCTCGGTGCCGAATATGGACATCATGTCCGGGATCCCGGGCTCGAAGCGCCTGGCCTCGGCCGCCCAGTCGAGCTTGTAGTCGACCAGGCTCGGCGGCGGGATCTTCTGCACGCTCTTCCATCCCGGCTCCGGCACACCGAGTCTGGACCGCACATGTGGAGCGAAGTAGCAGATGGCCGTGCCCCAGCCCGACATCATGAACTTGTAACCGTGGGCAACTAGCACGTCGCAGCCGAACTCCTGGACGTCGACGCGCATAGCGCCCGCGGCCTGGGTGGCGTCCACCACCAGCCATGCCCCGCGCTCGTGGCACAGCCGCGCAACCTCAGCGAGAGGCGCGCGGAAGCCGTTGCCGAAGTTCACCATCTCCAGGCAGACGACCCGCGTGCGCGGCGTCATCAGCGCCTCGACGTCCTCGACGTCGAAGCGCTGCCGCCCGCGATCGGCGATCAATCTGAGCTCGACGCCTCGCGACGCGAGGTTCATCCACGGATAAACGTCCGCGGGAAACGCCTGGTCGTAGGCGATGACCTGGTCGCCCGAGCGCCAGTCCAGTCCCAGGGCGACGACGCCGATGCCCTCGGCCGTGCTCTTCAAGAACGCGACGTCGTCGACGTTGCAGTTGAAAAACTGTGCGGCCTTGGCGCGCACGCGATCAAGGGCGTCGCCCCACAAGCCGGCGCCCTCGGGCAGCTCGGCGCCCGCCATCTTGTGCGCGAAGTCCTCGATCGTCTCCACATAGGTGCGCGGCGGCGGCCCGAATGTGGCGTGGTTGAACCACGTCCACTTCTCGGTGACACGGAACTGCTCCTTGCGGAGCGAGGCAACGTCGAACCCGACTGCCTTAGACAGCGGTGAAGCCTCCATCGATCACGAACATCCCTCCTGTCACCCATGAGGATTCGTCCGAAGCAAGGAACAGCGCCAGCCTGGCGAGGTCCTCGGGCTCTCCCCACCGTCCCATCGGCACAGTCTGCCGGACCGCCTCCTCGTACTCGGGGGTCATCTCGCCCACCAGAGGAGTGCGCACGGCGCCGGGAATGATGCAGTTGCACCGGATGCCGTACTTCGCGTGCTCGACCGCGAGCGTTCGCGTGATTGCGATCACCCCTCCCTTGGCGGCCGTGTATGCATCCGACGCACCGCGCCCTACGCGCAGCGCCGCAACACTGGACGTGTTGATGATCGAGCCTCCGCCCGCCTTCTGCATCGCCGGGATGCCGTACTTGCAGCCGAGGTAGATCCCCTTCAGGTTCACCGCGATGGTGCGGTCCCAGATGTGCTCCTCGAGCAGTGGGCTTGGAGCGTCAAACCCAGGACGGTAGTTGCCCCGGGCCGCGTACCACAGGCCCGCGTTGTTGTAGAGCACGTCGAGCTTGCCGAACTCCGCCACGGTCGCGTCCACTGCCGCCTTGACCTGCTCCGCGCTGGCCACGTCACACGTGACGGCGATCGCCCGGCCGCCGGCGTCGCGCACCTCGCGGGCGGTGGCCTCGCCGTTCTTCGCGTTGATCTCGGCTACGCACACGGCCGCGCCCCGCTCGGCGAAAAGCTTTGCCGCGGCCTTGCCCTGGCCGCTGCCCGCACCGGTGATCATCGCGACCCTGCCGTCGAGCCTCAAGTGCTCCTCCAGGTCTCTGACCGGTATTTGCGCACCCGCCTCTCGTCCACGTTGAAACCGCAGCCGGGCAGCTCCGGGACGGCGATGGTCCCGTCCTTGCGGATGTCGAACGTCGGCTCCACCAGGTCCTCCGCGTAGAAGAGCCGGGCTGGCGACATGTCGGCCGGCAGGGTGAACCCGGGCAGCGACGAGATCGCCAGGTTGAACCCGCGTCCGATCCCCGTCTCGAGCAGCCCGCCGCACCAGACCGGTACTTCGTGCTCGAGGCACCAGTCGTGGACGGCGAGGCTGGGGGTCACCCCACCCAGCCGCGCCGGCTTGATGTTCACGATCCGGCCCGCCCCCAGCTTGAGCGCCGCGCGCGTGAGGCCAAACGTGAGCGCGCTCTCGTCGAGGCAGATCGGCGTCCGCAGCCGCGACTGGAGCTCCGCAAGCTCCACGAGCGCATCGCCGGGAAACGGCTGCTCGATCATGAGCAGGCCGAGCGCGTCCAGCGCGTCCCATGGACCAGAATCGTGCGGGTCGTATCCGGTGTTGCCGTCGGCCATCACCGGCAGCGTGGGGAAAGCTGCCTTGACCTGCGGCAGCACATCCAGGTCCCAGCCCGGCTCGATCTTCACCTTTATCCGGCAGAAGCCCTGGGCCACCCGCTGGTCGATCTCGGCCAGCAGGTCTTTGACCGTGGGCTTGATGCCGAAGCTCTCGCCGGTCGGGATCCCGGTCTTCACCCCGCCGACCAGGTCCTTCATCGGCACGCCGAGCTTGGACGACGCGATCGCCCACACGGCGCATTCCAGGCCGTGCTTGGCCATGTTGTAGCCCTGATATCCCGCGTACGCGGCGGCCACCTCGGCCGGCCCGGCGAACGTCTTGCCCGCCACCAGCGGCACCAGCAGGCGGGTGAGCGCGTACCAGTTGCCGTCGTACGTGTCCGCCGAATAGATGGGCAGGTCCATTCCCGGCGACTCGCCCCAGCCCACGGTCCCGTCAGCGTCCTCGGCCCGGATGATGACCGTCCGCTTCTTGGTGGTCGTCCCGTGCGCTGTCTTGAAGCTCGTGATCATCGGCAGGTCGAGCGCCAGAACCTCGACCGAGGCGAGCCTGATCTGCACCTTCGGCGTGGTCCGGGCTCGCGCCGTGGTGCGGCTCATCTGGCCGCCTCCGGTTGCGCCAGCGATTCAGCGCCGCTGATCACATGCCGTTCGGTCGCGCCAGGAAACACCAAGCGGAACAAAGAGTCGTCGGCCGAATGCAGCTCGGTCGCGGCCACCAGAGCGCCGTCGACGCGAAAGCGGTGGAACCGGTTGTTCGGATAGGCGTTGAACACGACGATCTCGCCATCCGCACCGAGGTAGCCGAGATTGGCGTTGCCCGCCAACTGGTCGTGCGTCTTGACCAGCGCCTGCTCGGGGCTCGCGCCCTGGTCGAGGATCTCCTCGAACACTCGGAAGCCCACCTCCGAATCCGCCTTGCCCTGCAGGCGGCCCACGTATCGATCGCGGAACTCACGCTCGCGTGTGAACGAGCCGTTGTGGCAGAAGGCGAAACGGCCCTTCTCCGCCAGGAACGGCTGCGTGTCCGCCATCTGGATAGTGCTGAGCCGGTTCGGGCGCCGGAAGTGGACGAGGAAATGGGTCGAGACGACGTTGGCGAGCTGCTTCACACCGGAAGGGTCCTCGGACAGACGGCCCTCGTAGCGGTGCCGCTTCACCTGACCATGCTCCAGCCACGCCACGCCCCAGCCGAAGCTGGCGATGCCGTAGTACTCGACCTTCTCGGCCCACGGAACCAGCTCCTGGAAACGCGTTGGCGTCGCCCAGCGGACGGCGAGGATCTCACACACCCCTGCGGCTCACTCGTGGCCGATGAAGATGTTCTTGATCTGGGTGTAGTGGTCCAGCATCTCCATGCCCAGCTGGCGACCGATGCCGCTCATCTTGTAGCCGCCAAACGGCGCCTCCAGGTGCACGCTCCAGTTGGTGTTGATGCTGAACTGGCCGGTGCGGACGCCGCGCGCCACGCGGAGTGCGCGACCGATGTCCCGCGTCCACAGCGAGCCCGCCAGGCCGTACGGAGTTGCGTTGGCCAGGCGGATCACCTCCTCCTCGTCGTCGAAAGGAATGGCGACGAGGACCGGGCCGAAGATCTCCTCCTGCGCGATGCGGTAAGTGTTGTCTACGTGATCGAGCACCGCCGGCTCGATCAGGTTGCCCTCGGGCGGCCCGAGGCGCTTGCCCCCGCACACGAGGTGGGCTCCCTCCTCCTGCCCGATCTGCAGGTAGTTTTCGACCCTTTCGAGCTGGGCGCGGCTGACCACCGGGCCGATCTCGGTCTTCGGGTCGAGCGGATCACCGACCCGCAGCTTCCTGGTCCGCGCGGCGAACTTCTCCAGGAACTGGTCGTAGACCTTGCGGTGCACGAGGGCACGGCTGCGCGCGCAGCAGTCCTGGCCCGCCATGTTGAACACGGCGATGACCGACGAAGGCACCATCTTGTCGAGGTCCGCGTCCTCGAACACGATGTTCGGCGACTTGCCGCCCAGCTCAAGGAGCAGGCGCTTGAGCGTGTCGGCGCTCTTGCGCACGATCTGCTGGCCGGTCGTCGTTTCGCCCGTGAAGCCGATGAACGCGACCTTGGGGTGCTCGACGAGCGCGTTGCCAGCCGTGCCGCCGCCCCCGGTGACGACGTTGAGGACGCCGTTCGGCAGGCCGACTTCTATGCCGATGCGCCCGAGCTCGAGCGCCGACAGGGGAGCCAGGCTCGGCGGCTTGAGCACGACAGTGTTACCCGTGGCCAGCGCCGGCGCGACCTTGTATGCGGAGATGGCAAACGGCCCGTTCCACGGAATGATCGCGGCCGTCACGCCCAGCGGCTCGCGAAGGGTGAAGTCGAGACCGTCGGCGGCGACAGGGATCGTCTTGCCGAAGATCTTGTTGGCAGCTCCGCCGTAGTACTCGAAGACGTCAGCCGCGTACGAGACCTCGCCCCTGCTCTCGGTGATGGTCTTGCCGTTGTCGCGAGTCTGTATCTCGGCTATCTCGTCGACGCGCGATCGGATCGCCGCGGCGATCTTGAAAAGAATCTTGCCCCGCTCCCGCGCGTGCAGCTTCTTCCACGCGCCGCCTTCGAACGCCCGGTCGGCCGCGTTGACCGCGCGGTCGACGTCCTCGGCGCCGCCGCTCGGGAGCCGTGCGAGCACGGCTCCCGTCGCCGGGTTGGACGTGGTGAACGTCTCGCCCGAGGCGGCGTCCACCTCCTTCCCGTCGATGATCATGTGGCGCTGCGCGACGGCAGTCGGGGCCTGGCTCATCGCGGCAGGTCGCTGGCCGCGCCGGTGTCGGCGAAGATTGCCTGGGCTCCCGCCGCCAGCTGCTGGGGCCGCGTGCGGCCCAGCCAGATCACGGTGCCGATGCCGATCAGGATCCAGACGATGTCGATGTAAGGCGCCAGGTTCAGCGGGAAGGGCGGCGGCGGGTAAACGCTCGCGTAGAGGACAGGGAGCAGCATGAGCGTGCCGACGATCGGGAAGACGTAGGTCAGGAAGATGTTGATCTCGTCCGGGTGCTCGCGGCGGTAGAAGATCGGGACCGCGATCATGCCCAGCGCGTAGACCAGGATTGTGCCGATGCTGATCATCGTGGCCAGCAGGCCGAAGCCGCTGATCGGGCCGAGCCAGAGCCCGAGGCCGATCGTGACCACGAAGCTGAGCGCCGTCATGGAAATGATCGCGACGTGCGGCGACCGGTATTTCGGGTGCACGGTCGCGAATGCCTTGGGCAGCACCCCGACCTGGCCCATCTTGTAGAGCACTCGCACGACCGCGTTCTGGCCGGCCAGCGAGCAGCCCCAGCTGCTGTTCATCAGGGCGATGGTCAGCAGCCCGATGCCGAGTTTGCCCCAGTAGAAGTTGCCCATCGTGTTGTATGGCGCTGGGTCAGCGGTGAGCGCTGGCATGCGGCCCGTACCCCAGCCGACCGTTGTCGCGAAGGTGAAGATGACGTAATAGACCAGGATCATCACGACCGAGATCACGGCGGATCTGGCCACCGTCAAACGAGGATTCTTCGTCTCTTCGGCGAGCGGGATGGTGGACTCGAAGCCCGTATAGCTGAGCACCGCGAAGATCATTCCGAAGGCCAGGCCGGAGAAGCCTGTGGGCACGCCTGACAGAGTGAAGTTGGCCTGCAGGTCGCTGCCCGAGATTCCATGCACGCTGATCAGGACGACCGAGAAGGCCATGGTGATGGCGACCTCGATCACAGTGAAGGTAATCGCCGTGCGGATCGACGGCTGGATGCCGAGGAAGGTGATCACACCCAGGCCGATGTAGACCACGCTTGCGTACAGCCACCACGGCACGTTTATGCCGAACAGGAGGGAGAGGGTCGACGAGACGTAGGTCGCGACGACCAGCGTGCAGAGGTTGGGGATCAGCGGGTCGTACAGGAAGTAGATCCAGCCGGTCATGAAGCCGAACGTCGGGTTGATGCCTCGGGCCACGTACGTGTAGTAGCCGCCTGCCGAGGGCAGGTGCTTCGCGAGCTGGTTGATCGAATAGGCAATCAAAATAGAGATGACGCCGGCGAGGATGAACGCCAACGGGATGGCCGAGCCGGCCGAGGCAGCGATGAACCCGATGCCGGTCATCACGCCTGCAGCCGGAGCCATATGGGTCAGACCCTGGAAGATCGAGCCCCAGAGCCCGACAGCGTCGCGTCGGAGCGCGGGCTCTGGACCGGAAGTGCTTCCCTCGACTGTCGTCAAACCGCTTGACATCGCATCCTCCTCCTTGCTTGCCTTCCGCGCCTAGAGCAGGTCGCGGTACTCCTGGATCTCCCAGTCGGTCACGTAGCTCAGGAACCTCTTCCACACGTATCTGAGCAGCGCTGCGTAGATGTGCACGAACTCCTTGCCCAGCGCCGCTGTGAGCATCTCGTCCTTTGCGAAGGCTTCGACAGCGTCGATCATCGTCGTGGGCAGCAACGGGTACTTCGCGTCTTCGAGCAGGTTGCCGCTTCCAGGCTCGCCGGGCTCCACCTTGCGTTCGATCCCGTCTAGACCCGCGGCTGTCATGGCGGCTGCGAGGAGATACGGGTTGGCCTCCGCGCTCGCGAGCCTGTTCTCGATGTGCAGGCCTTCCGTGCCCGGCACGACGCGAAGCATTGCCGTGCGGTTGTCGAAACCCCAGGACACACGAGTCGGCGCCCAGGTGCCGGGGGTGAAGCGCTTGTATGCCGTCACAGTGGGCGCCGCGATGGCTGTCATCCCGGCAGCGTGCTCGAGCACACCCGCCACGTAGTGGCGCCCGATGTCGGAGAGTCCTAGTGACCCTGACGGATCGGTCATGACGTCGTTTCCTCGTCGATCGCGAAGTGACTGGTGGAGGTGATAGCCGCTGACGGGAAACTCGGGATCGTTGGTGATCTTGCCCAGGAAAGTTGCGCGCAGGCCGTTGCGGTAGCAGATCTCCTTGACCGCGATCTTCATCAGGCACACGGCATCGATGGCCGCCAGCCCCGTCGCGGGCGACAGGTTGAGCTCGTACTGGCCGCCGCCGTGTTCGTTGAAGATCTCGTAAACGGGAACTTCGAGCGCGACCAGGTGCCGGCGTATCTGGTCGAGGAGTGGATGCATCTGCCCCAGCCCCTGGTCCGTGAACCAGACCTGCATCCCTTGCAGAGGAGCGAATCCAGGGTTCGACGGCTTCGACTCGTCGACGGGCCGGAAGATGTAGAACTCGCACTCGGAGCCAAAGACCGGCTCATATCCCAGTGCCGTCGCGCGCTCGAGCACGCGCGCCAGGACCTGGCGCGGCGTGGGCACCGGCTTGTGGTCCCGGTCGACGAGGTCGCAGAAGACGTGCGCCGTCTCCGGCTCCCAGGGAAGTTGGCGAAAAGAGCTGAGGTCAGGGATGAGGAGGCCGTTTCCGAAGCCGATCTCCTCGCCGAAGCCGGTGCGGTCTGGGAGGTTCTGCCAGATGTCCACCGCGACGAGCGGCAGCGCCCAAGCATGGCCGTGGTCGACGGTGTGGCCGAGGAAACGATCCGCAGTGAGCATCTTGGCCCGCGGAACGCCGTTCATATCGACGGTGACGATGCGCACCTGCTTGATCCCGGCCGACTCGATCTTTTGCGTCACCTGACGGCGCAGGTCTTGCTTGTCGGTCTTGGATCGCTGTGTCACTGATGCCATGTCAGATCGCTGTGAAACCTCCATCGACCACGAACATCGCCGCAGTGATGAACGAAGCGTCATCCGACGCGAGGAACAGCGCCATCCTGGCAACGTCCTCGGGCTGGCCCCAGCGGCCGAGCGGGACATTCTCCCGCGACCACTGCTTGCGCTCATCCGTCATCTGCCCCACCATCGGGGTTTCGATCGGACCTGGGAAAAGGCAGTTGCAGCGGATCTTCGGCGCGTGCTCGATGGCGAGATTCCGCGTGACCGCCATCACACCGCCCTTGGATGAGATATACGCGTCCGAGGCGCCACGCCCAACACGGATCGCACCCACCGACGAGACGTTGATGATGGCCCCGATGCCGTCGGACTTCTGCATCGCGGGGATCGCGTACTTGCAGCAAAGGTACGTGCCTTTCAGGTTCACGTCGACGGTCCGGTCCCAGATGTTCTGCGTCAGCAACGGCGACGGGGCATCGGTCTCGCCGACGACGTATCCGTGATGGGCGACGTACCAGACGCCCGCGTTGTTGTACAGGATGTTCAGCTGGCCGTAAGTGCCGACAGCGTGTTCGACCAGCGCCTTGCACTGCCCCTCGTCAGACACGTCGGCGCGCTTGAAGGTGGCCTTGCCGCCGGCCGCCTCGATCTCCGCAACTGTTTCGTGGCCACCCTTCTCGTTGACGTCGGCGACCACGACGTTCGCGCCTTCGCGGGCGAACAGCAGCGCCGCCGCGCGTCCCTGGCCGCTGCCCGCGCCGGTGATGATCGCGGTCTTGCCCTCGAGCCTCACCAGGGGACCCCGAAAAATCGAAGATTTTTTGGGGTGGTCACCCAACCCCCTCGTCTTCCGTGACGTCCAACTCGGCCCGGACGCCGAGCTCGACCAGGGAGGCGCGAATCACCTTCTCGGTGGCAACCACATGCCGCTGCATCGCGACGCGTGCGGCCGAAGCGTTCGCCGTCGCGAGGGCTTTGACGAGGGCCACGTGCTCGCGGTGTGACTCATCGCGGCGAGGCACCGACCAAGGAATCAGGTCGAGTCCGAGCGCCAGCTGCACCCGAATCTCACGTACAGCGTTAGACATCAGGTCATTGCGCGACGCGTCGGCGATGGCCTGATGGAACTCGACATCCAGGGCGCGTCGCTGGAACCGCCTCGGTTCATCGGCTTCGGCCGTGAGGAGTCCGCGCAGCCGGTCGACCTCCCCGCCCGTGATGCGGTCAGCGGCCAGCGCCGCCGCCGAAGGCTCGATCGCGGCGCGGTACTCGAACAGCGACCGCAGCTGCTCGGCCCGACCGCGCACCCTCTCCAGCGCCAGCTCGCGCACCGGGTGGCAGACAAATGCTCCGCCGAACTTGCCTCGCCGTATCTCCACGTAGCGCTCGTGCTCGAGCCAGCGCAAGCCCTCCCGGACGGCCATGCGGTTTACCCCGAGCCGAAAGCAGAGCTCACGCTCGGAGGGGAGGCGCTGCCCGGGAAGGTATTCGTGGAGCCGGATGGCGGCAAGCAGCAACTCGGCTACCTGGTCCCCGAGCCTGTAGCGCTTCGGGCTCTGGGCTAAACGTTGAACCATTAGCCCCCCTTTCGCAGCAGGCTAAATCCAGCCCTGAAAGTTGTCAAGGCCCGGCTCGCGCGCTACGAATTCAGGTGCGGACGAGCTGCCAGTCGGCGTACACATCCGGCCGGCGCATGGCGAGCGATGGATTGATGAGCCGGACCTCTTCAAGTCGCTCGCGCGTCACCTCACCGACCGCCACCCCTTCACTGTCACCGGCGTTGACGATCGCCACGCCCATGGGGTCGTAGATCGCGCTCAGGCCGGCATAGATGGCGCTCACCTGGCCCGCCGCCGCGACGTAGATCGTGTTCTCGATGGCGCGCGCTCGCGTCAGCGTCTCCCAATGGAGCTCCTTGAGCGGACCGCGCACCCACGCCGCGGGCAGCAGCAGCACCTCGGCGCCCAGATCGGCGAGCCTGCGCGCCACCTCGGGAAACCTGACCTCGTAGCACGTCATGATGCCGAGTCGCATGCCGCCGAGCTCGAAGACCAGCGTCTTTCCATCGCCCGGCGCGATGCGGTCGGACTCGCGGTGGCCGAACGCGTCGTAGAGGTGGATCTTCCGGTAGGAGCCGATCAGCCGCCCATCCTGCGCGACCGCCACCACAGTGTTGTAGACGCGCGCGGAATCGGCCGGCTCGAACATGCCGGCGACGATCGCAATGCCGTGCTTGGCTGCGAGGCGCTGAAGCTCGCCGACGAACTGCCCGCCCAGCGGCTCGGCGAAAGGCACAAGGCTCTGGTCGGGCGCACCGCCGACCATCGCCGCCTCGGGAAACAGCACCATTTCGGCACCTACTGCAACCGCGCCCTCGGCGAGCTTGCTTATCCGAGCTAGGTTCTGCCGCTTCTCGGGCCCGGATCCGAACTGCCCGAGCGCGATTTTCACGATGCCTACCTCGACAGCAGGACGGGCCTAAGGAGGTAGAGCGCTCCGCCGACGGTCAGCGCAAAGGCCAGCATGATGGCGACGGTCAGGCCGAGCTCTGGCGTGAAGTGCCTGGTCACTTCCATACCTCTGACGCAACAGGCCAGAAACATGGCGTCCATCGGCAAGAACTACCGTAGCACCGCCAAGGGTATGGTGGTCGTGCCATGAGCGCGCTGCGGAAGCCAGTCCCGGCGATCGCCTCGGCCGCCGCGTTAGGGGACCTGCTTAGGCAGATCTTCGTCGGCGAGAACATCCGGCTTCCCCCTCATACCGAGCCCCTGCTTCACCTGCATGCAGCGCTGCCCGACCAGCGGCCGGCAACCTGCGGCGCTTACGTCCTTACTTATGTGCTGCCCGCGCGGGGCTTTACCGAGCTAGAGGGCCAGCCGCTAGGCGCCGAGGATTACATGGCGCACCTGGCCCGCGTGACGATCACCGCACGCGAAGACCCGGCGACATATCGATTTCCAGTCGATGTCTCCGCGGACCCGTCACAGCAGGGCACCAGCCCAGAAGGCGTGGCGCGTGCTGTCGCCATCGCGTCAGGCGGGCGATTGGCCACGATACCGGTGCCGGGCAGGGACGCCTCCGGCCGTCCTCAGCTAGACACCCACCGCTGGGATGGGCTGCTCGAAGTCTTAGCTCCGCGATTCCTGGAGGGCGCCATAGACGTGGTTTTCAACTACGACACCGACCAGCTTCTCGCCGCCCGGGACGAGGCGTACAACGCGCAGACACTCGGGCGCGCAGATGCATCCGCCGTCATACCTCGAGACCGGTGGGGCGTGGGCCACTTCGCGGCGATGGCGACCCTGTGGCGTCGGCCGTCGGGCGAACGCTGGGTGGTGCTGCTCAACAGCTTCAAGGAGCGAGCGTTTGCGGGTGTCGAACCGCAGCCTGCTGAGCTGATGCGCCGTGCGGTGGTGCGCGA
Organism: Chloroflexota bacterium; assembly: GCA_005880945.1. GTDB lineage: Bacteria > Chloroflexota > Dormibacteria > Dormibacterales > Dormibacteraceae > Palsa-872. The sequence continues at coordinate 23,127 of VBIU01000040.1, forward strand.
TGACGGCCGTGGTGGTGGCGTGTTGCTGCTGCTCCCAACCGACGATGCGAGGCGGCTCATCCAAGAGCTAGAGGCCATCGGCCTCGTCGTGCGCATGTGGACCAACGACAGCCCGGCGCCTCGAGACTGGCGGTGGAGTCCGGGCCGCTGAGGTGTGAATAACCCCGAAGGCGCATGGCTGCTCGATCCCGACGTCACTTTCCTGAATCACGGCTCTCTGGGCTCATGTCCAGGACCTGTCCTGGAGGCGCAGGCCAGGTGGCGCCAGGAGATGGAGAGACGGCCGATTCAATTCTTGCTCCGGGATCTTTCGGCTCGAATGGCCGAGGTGCGTTCGTGCCTCGGCGACCTGTTCGGGAGCAATCCCGATGACCTGGCGCTCATGCCGAACGCTGAGTCGTGCATCAACGCGGTGCTGCGGTCGCTGGAGTTCGCTCCGGGCGACGAACTGCTCGCCACCACTCACGATTACAACGCCTGTCTGAACTCACTGGATTTCGTCGCGGGGCGGTCGGGCGCCAGGGTTGTCCGCGTAGGAATTCCGTTCCCGATCACCAACGCGTCGGAGGTGACCGCGGCGATCCTTGCCCACGTCACTCCACGCACACGGCTCGCGATGATCAGCCACATCACAAGCGCGACGGGCCTGGTCTTCCCGATGCAGGAGATCGTGGGCGAGCTCGAGAGTCGTGGCGTTCAGGTCATCGTCGACGGCGCGCATGCGCCCGGCCAGGTCGACCTAGACCTGGATAGACTGGGCGCGTCGTACTACGCCGGCAACTGCCACAAGTGGCTGTGTTGTCCGAAAGGGACCGGCTTTCTTCACGTCCGCCGCGACCGCCAGCTGCTGATCCACCCGCTGATCATCTCCCACGGCATGAACGATCCACGAACGGATCTATCGGTTTTTCGGAAGGAGTTCGACTGGCAGGGAGTCGCCGACCCCACCGGATTCCTCGCCATACCGACGGCAATTTCGTTTCTGGCGAGCCGCGTCCATGGTGGCATTCCGGGCCTTGCGGCGCGAAACCATGAGCTGGCCCTGTCATTTCGCAAGGCGTTGTGCCCCATTCTCCGGGTCGAGCCACCGGCGCCAGATTCGATGATCGGATCGATGGTTGCGTTTCCAGTCGACGATCTCGTCCCCGACCCTGAGATGCGGCAGAGGCTCGAGCTGATTCTCCGTGAGAAATATCACATCGAGATTCCGATGATTCGTTGGCGGCCGGCGCCGGACACAGATAGATGGACAATTCGCGTGTCCTGTCAGATTTATAACGACGACTCTGACATGGAGCGACTGGCAACCGCTCTTGCC
>VBIU01000028.1 GCA_005880945.1 Chloroflexota bacterium
GACCTTTCTCAAGTCCGGCCACGAGAAAACCGATTGCTGGAAGTGTCCCCTGGCCCCTTACGGGTGGGACACGGATTGCCGCCAGTACCGCAAGGGCGGCGGCTGCAATGACGCCCGGCTTCTGTCGGGGGTGAAGCACGAGCTCGCGAAGCTTGGCTTTGCGGGCACCAACTCATGGGCGACGGACTTCTCGGTTGCATCGCTGGTGAGCGTGGTCCTGTCGCGATTGAAGGGCGAGGCCGACTCGACAGTTGAAGCCGCACCGAACCGCGTCGTGCTCGGCCATCCCGTCGTGTTCGCCGGATCGGACCCGCTCAACCGTGCCGCATCAGACGCAGAGGCGTTCAAGCGGCTCCACGATGCCGCCTCCGCGGCAGGGTTTACCGAGATCGCATTCCTGCCCGAGCCGACCGCTGCCGTGGTCGCGGAGAAAACCCATCGGGGCGTCGAGATCGCCGTTGATTTTGGCGGCGGCACGTTCGACGTCGCGGTGATGGATTCGCGGGTTGGGGCGCCGCGGATCACCGGCATGGCCGGGGTGGCGGTCGGCGGCGAGGTCCTCGACGGCGTCCTCTTCGAGACAAGCGTCGGACCCGCCCTGGGCCTCGAGCGGCTTCCAAGCTGGCTTTTCAACGAGCTTCGCACCGCCAGCTCGGTGCGCCTCCTGATGGCCGACCCGGGAATCCCCGCGATCCTGGCCCGCATCGGCGGCCGTGAGGCCGAGCTCGTCCACGCCCTTCTGTACGAAGGCCACGCGTACGACTTCTACAAGGCGATCGAGTCGGCGAAGATCGCGCTCTCAGACGCCGAGCACGTGGAGCTGAAATATCCGGCGCTGGACCTGCGCATCCCGCTGCGGCGCATCTCGTTCGAGTCGATGATCCGGCCCGAGCTCGACCTGGTTGGAAAAGCCATCGCGTCGGCGCTGACAGAAGCGGGGATCGAGGCGAAGGATGTCGACCACGTACTCCTGACAGGCGGTTCTGCCTACATTCCGGCCTTCCGCGCCGACCTGGCCGCGACGTTCGGCCAAGACCGCCTCGAGCAGCGCGACGCATTCACCGCCGTGGTGCACGGCCTGGGCGTCCGAGCCCAACAGCTGTGGGGATCGGCGTAAACCACGTGTTCGCTCACGACTTCAGAGTCTTGGCCATGTCCTCGTCGGCAACCCCCATCAACAGCAGCCAGGCGTTCTGTAAGTTCCAGATGACGATGGCGACGACTTGCAGGGCAACCACGTAGAGCCCGCCACCGAAGTGGAAGTACAGGCCGATGCCCCCGAACATGCCCGCCGCAGCGAGTAGCAGACCGAGGGTCTGGCGCAGCACGCTGGCGGCGGGAACCACCCAGTTCATCCGGCGATAGATCGACAGCTGGTAGCCGCCGACGGCGACGATATAGAAGAGGTTCACGACGACAAGCTCGCCGCCCGCCCACGATTCCGCCTGCGGCAGCAGGGCGACAAGGCTGATGACCAGCACAAGGACCAAGCCGATCAAGCTGCCCCGCGCCATGTTGCGGTGTCTCGAGCTCGACGCTATATAGCGAACGTGCAGCGACAGGCCGATGAAGAGCAGACCGGTCAGAGCAGCCGCCGCGCCCGCAGATGCCAGGAAGAAGTCGTGCCACGTTTCCGGGTCGTACGGATCAAGCATCGGCGTGCGTTGGCGAGATTAGACCTCGGCGACCGACAGTGGTCGCACGACCACGGGCGGCGCCTTCTCTCTCGTCCAGTTGAAAAAGAAGATCACGCCGAGCAGCAGCGCCGTGCCGAGAACCTGGACCGGGTAGATCGGTTGATTGAAACCCCAGGGCGGAGGGGCCGAAGCGATCAAGGTCGCCGCCACTGGATATGCCATCTCAGCGATCGTTGCAAGCGAAGCCGGCGTCTTGGACAGCGCACGGTAGTAGAGGAGCAGTGCCAGCAGACCGGGGACGATCGCGATCGCGAGCAGGTTGGGGACGAAATCGCTGACGCGGTAATGACCGAAGCCGCCAAGTCCACTCTGCACCAGCACGACCATCACGAGCACCGGGAGAGCGAGCGAAAAGCGAAGCGCGGTCATGCTCCAGAACGAGATCGAGCCCAGCGCGAAGCGGCCGAGAACGGTGCCGCTGGCCCACAGTCCCGCCGCGCCGAGAGCGAGCAGCCCGACCTCCAGGCGGCCGTTCTGCAGAGCCGAGAGCGGGGAAAAAGGATCGCTCGCGAAAACGACCATGTAGACGCCGACCATGGCCACGGCGGCCGCGGGCCAGAACCACGGACGCCGCCGCTCGCCAAGCACGATCCACGCCAGCACTATCGCGATCAGTGGCTGGGTCTGCTGCAGCACGAACGTCTCCGCGAACACCTGGTGCTGTGCGGCGATCGAGAACGAGGCGGTGAACAGGATCGTGGCGAGGGCTTGCGCCCCTGCGGCGATGATGGCCACCGCCGTCCAACCGCGCCTTCCGAGCAGGCGCAGCTCGTGCCGGTTGCGAATCAGCACCGGCAGCAGGAAGAGCGTGACGAGAGCGTCTTCCGCGACCACGATCTGAGTGGCGCTCAGGTGCTGAACGAGCTGGTTGCGGAAGTAGGCGTCGGACGCCCATAGAGTCGCCGCGACCGCCACGAAGACCACCGCGTACCTGTCGATCAGTCGATTCATCGGCCCCACTTCAAACACCTGCGGGCATGGATAGCTTCCACATGATCCCGCATGGCGCAGAGGCCGGGCGGAGCGGTCCCCGGCCCTACTCCCGGGCTAATCCAGAGTGCGAGGTCTCGCTAACAGCTGTGCGGGAGGATGCCGAAGCCCAAAAACGGACCTCCCAGCATCGTCGTCAGGTGCCCCATGTACGTGTAGCGTCCGTCGGCCGGGGCGAGCGCGGCGTCCTGTCCGTCGCGCGCGAACCAGTTGAGGAAGACCACGTCCTCCGGATGCCAGACGCCACGGGCCGCGGGATCCGGGTTGCCCGCCATCGGGAACCACAAACCGGTGACCGGGTCGCCGCTCTCGAGCAAAGCGCTGCAGACCGGCGCCGTTGGCGGTGCCAGAGGGCTCAGGTATGACTGAGCGGTGTTGATGCCGAACGGGTTGGTCATCCACTCGGCGATCTCGTGGCTCAGCGAGTGGATGTCCGACAGGCCGGCGTAGGGAGCCGGAAAACGCGGGAACGAGTTCGGGGTGATGTAGGCGGCCCAGACGTAGGTCTGCACCGCCTGGTTGCCGTTTCCATTGATCGAGCCGCCGCCGTTGCCGGTGGTCGATCCGGCGCCGTGGCCACCCAACCCACAGCAGGCCAGGTAGTCGCCGTCCCGGTAGACGAACACGTTCTTGGTCAGGAAGATCGGCAGCGTCGTCGAATCGATGTGCAGCGAGCCGAGCAGCTTGTGGAGGTGCGCCCGGAACCACTTCTCGTCGATGCGGCCGACCAGGACGCCGAGCGGGTTGTTCACCGCGACCCCCTTGCTCTCGGGTACGTCGATCGATGCGGCATCCAGCACCGCCGGCTGGTCCAGCACTACGTGGTAGCCGGTTCCGACCTGGCCGAACTGAGCGCGCATCACCGCATCTCCGTACTGCACCGCCGCATCGCCCGAGATCGAAAAGGTCGATGGCGTGAAAATCGGGGATGCGATCGTCGCGTCAGCGCTGGCGCCGGCGTCCATCGAAGCCGTGACCGCAACCGCGACGTAGTTGCGAGCGGGAACGTTGAGAACCGAGACGTCCTGGTCCCCGGCGACGAAGTTGAACGTCAGGGGGATGATCTCGGTCGCGACAGTCGTCGAGCCTCCCAGTCGAGGGTCTGAGCCGACCATGGTGAACGGGTATTCGACCTGGTTGGTGGGGTCGGTGAACGAGGAGCTCCAGTAGGGGATGGTGCGTGACGTCTGGAAGTCGGTGACTGACCCCTCGGTGGTGAACGACGGGGTCCCACTCTCGTCCGAGGTGGAGGCCAGGGTGTCGTCAGCGTGGAAGGCGGCCAGGGCCGTCGCAGCAGGAAGAAGAGCCGAGGCGAGGAGCGCAGCACCCGCCAGCGCCCACGTCAAACCAACCTTCCGAAGCCTCATCGAGCCCACACTCCCATCCTTACCGGTTCGATCAATACTCAGCCGTACTCGGCTGGGGTGAAGAATAGGGTGAGCGGGGGATTTTTCATCCCTCTTATCGCGAATTCTTACTTCGCGACGGGCAGGTCGTCCTCCGCGACAGCCGCCTCGAGGGCGATTTCCGGGTGCTGCACCACGAAGACCTCTTCCTGGCGGTCGTGCCCTTCCAGGCGGCGCTTGCCGACGCTGACCAGGCGGATGTCGTCCCGCAGGATGTCCGCCACGATCGAGTAGGTGGTCTCAGAGACCAGGATCTGGTTCCCCACCGCCCGGCGGCGGAGCTTGGCGCACCGATTGACGGCGGGCGCCCGGTAGTCGCGATCCTGGGCGTCGGCCTCTCCGGTGAGGACCGCCATCCGCACGCTGATCGGAATCCTGTCCGTCCAGGGTTCCGCCATCAGCGTCCGCTGGGCAGCCAGGGCGGCCGCCACCGCGTCGGTCGCGCGCAGGAACACGGCGAAGAAGCTGTCTCCCTCCCCCCGCTCCTTCAGGACGATGCCTCCGTTCCGTTCGATCGCCGCCGTGAGCAGCTGGTCGTGACGCTTCATCGCGGCGTACATCTGGGCCCGGCTCTGGAGCCACATTGGGGTCGACTCGACGACATCGGTCATGAGGAAGGTGACCACCCCGTCGGGCAATGCGTCAGGCGCCTCACCGTTGTGCGAGCCCCGGGCGGAAAGCAGCCCGACCCCGCCGCCCTCCCGTGGATTGAGGTTGGCGACGACGCCGAGGTAGTCGTCGATAGTCTTCACCCGCCGGAAGAAGTGGACGTTGTACGACGGGAGGAACGTCCAGGTCGCGAAGTCGTCGCCAATCTCGCCCTCGCGGCAGATGTCCGGCGCCATGCTGAGCAGCCGGCCGAGCCTGGCCGTCGCCGGCGCGTCGAGCTGGAGCTCCAGCGCCGCATCCTCGCTGGTGACGCGTTCGACAGACTGATCGGCATCGACCGCCAGCCGGACGGCCTGCACGAAGGTCTCGAGGGCGGCTTGGGTATCCCGGCAGCGGTCCAGTTGCTCGAGGCTCAGCTTGATCTCCGTCTCCCCGTTCGACGCCTCCTCCGAGGCGAACGTGGCAATGACTTTTTCGAAGCTGTCGTCCACGGCAAGCTCCCGCGTCGCCCGCTGGTAGACCTCCCCCACAGTCGGCCATTTGGCGTTGGCGACGAAGTAGCTAGCCGCGATCTGCTCGTATAGCCACGCCGACCCAGGCAACTGGAGGTCGACGCCGAGGGCCGCCTGGAGGAACGTCACCATCGTCCGGTGCAGCTCCTGAACGAAGAGCAAACCGCCGACGCCGGCGACCTTGATCTCGCGATCGAGACCGAGGGCGGGGTTGGCCTTGGCCGTCCCGTCGGTATACGTGAACGCCTCGATCGCCACCAGGTCGCCGTGGTTCCGGAGCTTGACGCGCGTTTGGGACACCCGCTGGCCTGGGCCGGCGACGTCCGGGTTGTCAGCCACGTGCACCAGGCCGCCCGGGCCCCACGCGCGCTGGATCGGCGTTCGAAGCAGGGACACGAGCGCGTAGAACCGTTGAATGAAGGCCAACGCCTCCTTTCCGGCCCCTGTTTCGTAGCTATCCTGGCGGACGGCCCGAAGGTCGTCTTCCCAAGCCGCCGTGACGGCTGCCCTCAAACCGACGACACCGGGTTGCAATGTGCTATCTCCTGAACCGGGTTCTCAGATGCCCCGCGGGCGGCAACACAGGTTAGCCCCCGACGGGTATGTCTGCTACGTCCAACGTGTCAGCTCGGTATACCGGTCTCAGAACTGTTTGACACGGCCCAGTTGGCGGTGGGATGTTTAGCTGTGTGACGCCCAGCCAGGACCATGCCATCGAGACGATGCAGGTCGAGGAGCGGCGCTACAAGCCCTCTCCCGAGTTCAGCGGGCAGGCCAACGCCCAGCCGGATATCTACCAGCGCGGCTTCGACGAATTCTGGACCCAGGAGGCCGCCAGGATCACCTGGTCCCACCCGTGGAAAGGGCTTTATGAATGGAAGCCGCCCTACGCCAAGTGGTACCTGGGCGGCAAGCTGAACGTTTGCTACAACTGCGTCGACCGTCATGTCGAAGCGGGCATCGGAGACAAGGTCGCCTACTTTTGGGAGGGTGAGCCCGAGGACGACCGCCGCGAGATCACGTTCCGCGAGCTCCAGAAATCCGTGGTTCGCGCCGCCAACGGCCTCAAGAAGATCGGCGTCAAGAAGGGCACCCACGTAGCGATCTACATGGGCATGATCCCCGAGCTCCCGGTGGCGATGCTCGCCTGCGCCCGGATCGGGGCACCCTTCACCGTCGTGTTCGGTGGCTTCAGCGGCGAGTCGTTGTCCGGACGCATCAACGACATGGAGTGCGAAGTGCTGCTCACCCAGGACGAAGGGTGGCGCCGCGGCAACCGCGTGCCGCTCAAGGCCAATGCGGACGCGGCGATGGAGACGTCGCCGACCATCAAGACCTGCGTCGTGGTGAAAAGGACTGGCGGGGATATCGCGATGACCGAGGGACGCGACCTCTGGGCGAACGACGTGATGGATGGGCTCAGCGAGGACCCGGCCTCATGTCCATGCGAGCCGATGGACTCGGAAGACCTCCTCTACCTTCTATATACAAGCGGGACGACGGCCAAGCCGAAGGGCATCATCCACACCACGGGCGGCTACCTCGTCGGTGTCGCGACGACGCATCACTACATCTTCGACATCAAGCCTGACTCGGTGTACTGGTGCGCGGCGGACATAGGTTGGGTGACAGGCCACAGCTACATCGTCTTCGGACCGCTCGCAAATGGCACCACGGGCATCGTTTACGAAGGCACCCCAGATTTTCCCGACAAGGACCGCTGGTGGAAGATCGTGGAGCGCTACCGGCCGGACATCCTGTACACGGCTCCGACCACCATCAGAACCCACAT
>VBIU01000255.1 GCA_005880945.1 Chloroflexota bacterium
GCGATCCTGGCGCGGCTGGCGGACGGCGCAGCGACGGTCACGGAGCTGGCCGCGCCGTTCGACATGAGCCAGCCGGCGATCTCCAAGCACCTCAAGGTTCTGGAGCGCGCCGGCTTGATCACGCGGGGCCGGGAGGCGCAGCGCCGGCCCCGCAAGCTCGAGCCGCGGCCCCTCGCCGAGGCGACGGACTGGATCGAGCGTTACCGCAGGATCTGGGAGGCGAACTTCAAGCGCCTCGACGCCGTGCTGGAGGAGCTGAAGGGCAAGCAGAAGAAGGCCGTCGACGCGCTGATCGAGGACACAAAACCCAAGCCGAGGAAAAGGAAACTGAGATGACCAAGACCGCCGCAATGAAGGTTACGACCCCGAGCGACCGCGAGTTAGTAATGATGCGGATGTTCGACGCCCCTCGGGGCATGGTGTTCGACGCGCTCACGCAACCCGATCTCGTGCGGCGCTGGCTGCTCGGTCCACCCGGCTGGACGATGCCCGTATGCGAGATCGATCTCCGCGTCGGCGGTCAGTATCGCTATGTCTGGCAAAATGCCGACGACCGGAAAATGGGGATGGGGGGTACGTTCAAGGAGATCGTCCGGCCGTCGCGCATCGTCGCCACGGAGGTGTACGAGGATTACTGGACGGGTGGTGAGACCCTCGTTACCACGGAGCTCGTCGAGACCCACAACCAGACCACACTCAGCACGACAGTCCGCTATGCGTCACGCGAAGCAAGGGACGCGGCCCTCAAGATGGGCGCGACGAAGGGTTTGGAGGCGAGCTACCACCGTCTGGAAGAGCTGCTGAAAGCGTAAACCATTTCACTAGCGGAGACGCCGATGGTTGGCCAAAAGATTACGCCGTTCCTGTGGTTCGATAACCAGGCCGAGGAAGCGGCGCAGTTCTACACGTCGATTTTCAAGAACTCGAAAATCCTCCACGTCAGCCGCTACGGTGACGCCGGGCCGGGGCCCAAGGGCTCTGTGATGGTGGTGAACTTCCAGCTCGCGGGGCAGGAATTCACGGCGTTGAACGGCGGCCCGCTGTTCAAGTTCAGCGAGGCGTTCTCCTTTGTCGTGAACTGCGAGAATCAGCAGGAGATCGACGAGTACTGGAGCAAGCTCACGTCCGGCGGCGGCGAAGAAAGCATGTGCGGCTGGCTGAAAGACAAGTTTGGGTTCTCCTGGCAGATCGTGCCCACGGTGCTTGGGAAGCTGATGAGCGACCGGGATCCCCAAAAGGCAAACGGCGTGATGCAGGCGCTGCTCAAGATGAAGAAGCTCGACATCGCCAAACTGCAAGCGGCGGCCGACGGCAAAGCCACAGTCAGCCGTTGACGGTCCGCATTCCTCCTTCGGGATAGCGCGCCCCGGCGGCGACCCCCACATCTTCGAGTTGCGCCACGTCGGCGTCCGACAACTGCACGTTGAGGGCGCCGACGTTTTCCTCGACATATTCGCGATGCTTGGTTCCGGGGATAGGGACGATCTCCTCGCCCCTGTGAAGCAGCCAGGCGAGCGCCAGCTGCCCCGGCGTGCATCGTTTCTCGCGCGCAAGCGCCTCGACCCGGCGCACCAGATCGAGATTCCTCTGAAAGTTCTCGCCTTGAAACCGTGGGTGGTTCTTGCGCCAGTCGCCCTCGGCAATGTCCTCCGGCCGCTTGATCTGACCCGTGAGGCGCACGGTCGGCAGAATCTCCTCCTCCACGTCGCGGCTCCAGAGGGAGTACTCCGTCTGCAGCGCCGTGATGGGATGAACGGCATGTGCCCGGGCCACCGTCTCCGCCGACGCTTCGGAGAGACCGAGGTAGCGAACCTTGCCTTGGCGGACGAGGTCGGCCATCGCGCCAACCGTGTCTTCGATCGGCACCGACCGATCCACGCGATGCTGGTAGTACAGATCGATATGATCGACACCGAGCCGGCCGAGCGAAGCGTCACATGCCGCCTTGACGTACTCCGGCCGGCCGTTTTGTCCAGCCCACTTTCCATCAGGAGTGCGGACGTTACCGAACTTCGTCGCGAGAATCACCTGATTGCGACGACCCTTGATCGCCTTGCCGACAAGCACTTCGTTCGTGTACGGCCCATATACGTCGGCCGTATCGAGGAGATTGATACCGAGCTCGAGCGCGCGATGAATGGTCGCAATCGATTCCGTGTCATTGCGCGAGCCGTAGAAATCCGACATCCCCATGCATCCCAGGCCCAATGCCGAGACTCGCAATCCCTGCGACCCGAGTTGACGCTGCTCCATTCGTCTCCCCCTGTTGCGGCAGTACGAAAATCTTCAGTCTTACCCCGGTGACGCCAGGGGACACCTGTCCGCGTCGGGAGACCGGCGCAGGACCTGCCGCGAAGGCATTTCGTGCCCGGGACGTCGCGGCTTGCGACGTCGTCACCGGGCACGCTTTTTGACTGCGCTCCCGTTGTTGAGACCCATCCGACAACGGAGGAACGATGCTGCTCGCCCTAGCCCCCCTGGTGTTTTTGCTGCTTGCCCCGCCCGCGCGCCGCGACCCACCGATCAAGATCAAACTCTCCGACGACGTCTACATTCGCGGCCAGCGTGCGCGCGTGAAGGTGAAGACCACTGACAACGGTTACCTGCTCGTCCTGCGCGCCGATGCCCAGGGTCGCATCCGGGTGCTGTTCCCTCCGGAGCCGGGCGGCGATGCGGCCATCCGCGGCGGACGCGAGGTCGAGATCCGGGGTCGCGGCAATCGTGAAGCCTTTACGGTCGATGACGCCGACGGCTCGGGGAAGATCCTCGCCGCGGTTTCGAGCCAGCCATTTCGAGCGGACTCCTTCGCCCGTGCCGGGCACTGGGACTATCGTGCACTGGCGGGGGATGACAGCGCTGCCGATCCGGAGGCGACACTACTCGCCGTTGTAGACCAGATGGCGGCTGGCCACTTCGACTACGATGTTGTCACCTACACCGTCACCGCGCATCCACCACTGCGCCGCTCGCCGTGGGGCCCGGGATGGGGCTGGGGCTGGTGGGGAGGTTGGGGCTGGGGCTATCCGGGGTTTGGCTGCCCGCGTTGTCGGGGCTGGTGGTGATTGGAGATGGTTGGAAGGCACGTCGGGGCGCAGCATGCTGCGCCCCGACGTGTTTCCGAACGTCTGCCTAGAACCCTTCCGTAATACTGAACCGCACGATCCAGTTCTTCTGCGGCCGGTCCAATGGATGCACAACATCCATTTGGCCGATCGCGTAGCCGAGCAGATTCAAGCGGAACGAGACACCCGTGCTGCGCACGAGTTTGCGCGTCCCGCCGAAGATCTGCGCTTTGGCGCTGTCCGTCCACGCGACGCCGGCGTCATAGAAGATGGCTGCCTCGACCGGCAACGCGCCGTAATAGCCCCCGCCAACGTGCAGCAGCCCGAACGGCGGAAAGCGCAGCTCGATATTCCCGACCAGCAT
>VBIU01000029.1 GCA_005880945.1 Chloroflexota bacterium
CGTTCGGGTTGGCCGCCCTCGAGGCGATGGCGAGGGGCAAGCCCGTGGTGGCTACTCAAGTCGGTGGGATTCCCGAGATCATCCAGCCCGGCGTGACCGGCCTCTTGGTGCCCCCCGGCAACGACGCGACCCTGGCCCAGGCAATCGCCTCGCTCCTGGCGAGCCCGACAACCGCAGCGGAGATGGGCCGCAACGCCCGCCGCGACGTGAATGAGCGCTTCAATCCGGAGAAGCTCTTAATTCGCCTCAGCGACCTGGTCGAGGTATACCTGCCCGGCACTGGCCGTGCGGCAGAGAAGCTGGTCCCCAGCAATCTGACGGTGGGCGTGCCTTGAGATTAGCGTCCCTGTGCTACCGGGCGCTGCAATTGTCGGGACTGACTGCCCTCGCGCGACGACTGTCGACCGGGGGCGTCGTCTTGTGCTACCACAACATCGTCGCAGACACCGATGCTGGTTGGCGTGACAATCTCGGCCTCCATATGCCGCTGCCCACCTTCGAACGACAAGTGCGATGGCTCGCGGGCAACAACGAGGTCGTCTAGCTCCACGAGTTCGTGGAACGCTGGTCGAATCGGGAATCGCTCCGTGGCGTAGCGGCGCTGACGTTCGACGACGGCTACGCCGGCGTCTTCGATCACGCGTGGCCACTGCTGCGAGACTTGAGTATTCCGGCGACGGTCTTCATCGTCGCCGAGGCGCCCGGCCGCGACGAGCCCTTCTGGTGGGACGATCCGGAAGTGTTGCGCGCGTACTCGCCGGCTCGACGCGAGCACTGGCTCACCGCGCTGCGTGGTGACAGCGCGACCATTGTCGAGTCGCTGACGCGCGCACGCCGCCCTTCGCCAGGTAAGGCTCCAAGCGCCCGTATGCCCGCACCATGGGAGACGATCGCGGCGGCCGCCGCGCCCGGGCGGGGGCTGCAGCTCGGAGTGCACTCGGCCACGCATCGATCGCTCCCGGCCCTGGACGAGCGCGACCTGCACCGTGAAGTGGTGGAGAGCCGCGACGTCATCCAGCTCCGCACGGGCGTGACGGCGGAGTTCTTCGCCTATCCGTACGGCCTGTGGAACGACCGCGTCCGGCGCGCGGTACGCTCGGCCGGGTATCGCGCCGCGTTCACCCTCGAGAGCGGAGACTCCACCGCCGATGCCTGGGCCCTCCCGAGAATGAACGTCCCGGCAGGTATCGACGACGCCGCCTTCGAAGCGTGGACGGCGGGCCTCAACCTTCGGCGCCGGCACGCCTCATGAACTTGCGCGGCGCGTGTTTCGCGCATCTGATCGAGTCGGATGGTCCGGGGGGCGCCGAGCGCATGCTGGCAAGCCTGGCCGCCGAGCTGCAGGCCGCCGGTGCAAGGAACGTAGTCTTCGCGCCGGCCGGGGGAGAAGGATGGCTCGCCCGCGAGCTGAGCGGGACCGGCGTGCAGATAGAGTTGTTTCGCTTCGATCGCGGGCTCTCGCCCGCGTTCGCGCGCTGGCTCGCCGACACGCTACGCCGTCACCGCGTCACGCTGACCCACAGTCACGAGTTCACCATGGCCGTGTACGGAGCTTGGGCTGCCCGGGGCGCCGGCGTCCCGCACGTGTTCACGATGCACGGCAGTCGGTACTACGCGGAGCGATTGCGGCGACGCGTGGCCTTGCGGGTCGCGGCCGCGCTGAGCGGCTCGGTCGTGGCGGTGTCGCGGGGCCTCGCGGGACACCTGCGCCGCGACCTTTGGATTCGCGCATCCCGCATCGCCACTATCCCGAACGGAGCGCGGCTGGCGCTGGTCACCCAGTCATCACTGCGAGACGAGCTGCGGCTGGGACCTGCCGATCAACTGGCCGTCGCGGTCGGGAACCTGTACCCCGTCAAGGGGCATCACTTTCTCCTGGAAGCCCTCGCCTTGCTCGCCCCCCGTTTTCCGCGGCTGCATGTCGCCATCGCCGGTCGCGGTGACCTGGAAGGCCCGCTGCGCGCTCGCGCGCAGGCGCTCGATGTCGGCGATCGCTTTCATCTGCTGGGGCTGCGGTCGGACGTTGGCAACGTACTGGCCGGGGCGGACGTCTTCGTGCTGCCGTCCCTCTCGGAGGGTGTCCCGCTCGCGTTGCTCGAGGCGATGCTGGCCGCGCGGCCAATCGTGGCGACGGCGGTAGGTGAGGTCCCTACGGTCTTGAGCGGACGAGCGGGCGTCGTCGTGCCACCTGGCGATGCGGCCGCGCTCGCGAGCGCCCTGGCCTCGATACTCGCCGATCCGGCGCAGGCGCGGCGGCTAAGCGCGACGGCCGCGACGCGAGCCGCCGAGGAGTACACGCTCGATACCATGGTGCAGCGTTACCTGGCCCTTTACGCGCAGCTGCCGCCCTCGAGCTCGTGATCAAAGGCTACGCGGCGGACCCGGGCAGCCCCGGTCATTGGTTCTACGACGGCCTCCGCATCCAGGCAGAGCTCGAGACGCACCGATTCGCGCTTGACTACGCCCGAAGCCACTGGGCAAGCGGCACGAGAGTCCTCGATGTCGCGGCGGGCCAAGGTGCGCTGGCGAAGCAACTGTTGGATGCCGGTTTCCGCGTTGCGTGCACCAGCTGGAACGGCGAGTGCCGCGTCCCCATCCCGACCTACCGGCTCGACCTCGACCATTCGTTCGGGCCGGCAGACGTCGGCAATCAGCGCTTCCCGCTGGTGTGCTGCATCGAGATCATCGAGCATGTCGAGAACCCGGCGGCGTTCCTGCGGAGCTGCGAGAGCCTGCTCGATGACGACGGCCGGCTCGTGCTCTCCACGCCGAACGTCGAATCAGCCGCCGCGCGCCTGCAGTGGTTGGTCCGCGGCACGCCCCTCAGCTTCAGCGGGGACGAGGTGCGCCACAACCGGCACATCTCGATGCTGTGGCGCGAAGGCCTTGAGTTCCTCATCGAAGAGGCGGGGTTGCGCGTGTGTGAGAAGCACCTGGTCGGTCGCTTCCTCCTGCCGCGGTCCCGACTGGCGACGGTGCGACGCCTCGTGTACCTGGGAATCTGCCGCTTGCTCCCAGGGGAGCCGCGCGGCACGACGCGCGTCTATGTCCTGGCGCGATCAGCGGCAGGCCCGCGTCCCCACGGCGCCGACGCCGTCTGGTAGGCCTTCACGGGATCAGCCGAACGATCGCTGGGCCGAGGGCGTTCGCGACGGCCATCGGCAGGCGCTTCCAGACGACCGGCCCCCAGGCAAACGTGCGCTCGTGGGGTGAGGGCGTAGCGGCTCGGCGGCCCACGACGGGTTGATACCACATCAGAGGCACATCGCGCGAGCCCCACTGTTGCTTGAACCGATGGGTACCGCCACCCGGCGTACAGCGGCCAAAATTGAAGACGCGGAGACCCTGATTCGCCGCCCGCTCGATGAATGCCCAATACAACAGCATGTTTGCGTAGCCGCGGTGATACTCCTGGAGGGCCGATACCCAAGTCAGCTCGAGCTCGCCAGCCCACTGAAATCCGCAGCCGGCCGCTACTGGTTTCCCCTCATTGTACGCACAACCGACCCACATGTCCTGCGGAAACTGCTCGGCGAGAGCCTCGAAGAACCGTCGTGGCAGCGTGGGTGTGCCGAGGTCGCGCATGTGCCGAGAGAACACCTCGTAGAATCCGTCCAGTTGTTCGAGCCCGAACCTGACGTTGACGCCATCCTTTTGCGCGTGGCGCACCTTCCGGCGCACGTTTGAACTCAGCCGCTCCCATACTGCTTCCCCGTTGCCGGCCCCGGCCGTCAGATCGAGGACGCAAGTGATCTTGCGACGGGAAACGGGAAAATCCAAGGCGAGGCGTTCCCGGCTGCGCAGCTCCAGCAGATCGACTCGACGTTCCCGCGCAACGCGCACCGCATGTCGCACCAGCATGCGCATTGCCAAGTCGTCACCGAGCGGACCTCCGTAGTTCACGAACGGCATGGAGACCAAGTAGTCTCCAAAGAGGAAGCTCCTGACCTGGACAAGCGGCAGCACGGCGGCCACGTGCCCTTCCGCATCGCGCGCCGCGAGATACAGGCATTCGTGCCCGAAAACCTGTTCGATGACGGCCTTCCAACCCCAGCGATGGAAGTGTGTCCACGCCGACGCTGTCTGTACGCACGCGTCCCACTCGACTCCCGGTCCGGCAAACACCTCCACCTGAGGCACGGTAGCGATCATGGCCGCGTGGCTGCGAGCTGATGGCCTGGCGCGGCTGCAAGCGCGGCGACAGTGTCGCGGACCGCCGTGAACCGGAAGTCACCCAGCAACCAGTCAAGCCGCTCCGCCGTCCGCCGCAGGCCGGTGTAGTGGCGCACGCGCGTCAACCAGGAGACCGGGAGACGGGGCTGCGCAGGGTCAAGCTCCCACGGATGGATATAGAAAGTGCCAGACACGCCGCGACCCTCGCACTGGCGGAAGGCAGCTCGAACGAGACCGTAAGGGAGCAGGCGGAAGTAGGCCCCGCCCGCGGCGGGCAAGCGTAGACCGAACCAGTGCAGCGTCGTTGGGGGGATCTCGGCGAGCCAGCCGCTGGGGCGCTCGAGCCAATGCGGGTCCGGCGACCCGGCTGGATAGCCGTAACCCGGGCGCCGGACCGGGAACAGGCTGGAGTCGTAGCGATAGCCTTCCTCTACAAGGATGTCGAGCGCCCACTCCCGACCCGGCACGATGGAGAAGCTGGGCGCCCGGAAGCCCAGGACAGGCGCCCCGCTAATCTGTTCGAGCGTGTCCTTGGTTCGCCGGATCGAGGACCGAAACTGAGCCGGGCTCTGGTGGGTCACGCGCGCATGATTCCAGCCGTGCGACGCGACTTCATGCCCCGCGCGCGCGATTGCGCGGATCAAGTCGCCCTGCCGGTACGCCAGCCAGCCGAGCACGAAGAACGTCGCGCGCGCTTCGTGCCGGTCCAAGAGATCGAGCAGCTGGGCGACCTGCCCCACCACCCGGGACTCGAACCGCCCCCATTGGGACCGCGCCACGCGGGACTCGAACGCCGAGACCTGGAAGTACTCCTCGAGGTCGACCGTGAAGTGGTGAGCGATCATGGCTCGCAGAGGTGCAACGTGTGTGCCTGTTAATCCCCGCGCCGCCCCTGGGTGATGCGTTGGGCCCGTGCGGCAACGCGTGGCGGCGACGCTACAGTCAGCGGTCACAGCACGAGCGTGATCACTTTCGTGTCCGAGCCGGACGCGCCGAGACTATCCGTCACCGTGACGCGAATCGTGCGCTGGGTCAGGATGCCGAGATAGGTGTGCGTCGCCGAGAACGAGCCCGCGCTCGACCGGCTCCCCGATGACGTCGACCCGTCGCCCCAATCGATCGTGTAATTCCAGGGCCCGTTGTCTGGGTCGCTGAATGATGCGGTCAGCGTGTAGAGGACCCCGAGCACCACGGTCTCGTCCGCTCCGGCGTTCACGACCGGCGGCTGGTTGGGAGCCGTCACCGTCACCGTCTTCGACGTCGTGGTGCTCTGGGCGCCTTGGTTGTCGGTCACCCGCAGCGACACGGTGTAGCTGCCCGCCGCCGCGTAGCTGTGCGACGGATTCTGCGCCGTCGACGTCCCGCCATCGCCGAACGTCCAGCTGTAGCTCGCAATCGAGCCATCGGGATCACTGCTGGTGCTCGTGAAGTTGCAGCTCAGCGCCGAGCAGCTGAACGTGAAGTTCGCCGTCGGCGGCTGGTTCGGGGCCGTCACCGTCACGGTCGCGGTCTGTGTGATCGCCACCCCGCTAATCGTCGCCGACACGGTCTTGGTCTCCGGGGTCGTGGAGCTGAGCGCGCCGGTCGCGACCCCGCTCCCGTTCGTCGGGCTTGCCGGCTGCGTCAGCGTGTTGCCTGAGCCCGTCGCCGCGAGCACCACCGTCGCCCCGCTCACCGTGTTCCCGTTTGCGTCGCGCGCCGTGACTGTGATCGTCGACGTCCCGCTGCCAGCGGTGATCGAAGTCGGCGACGCCGTCACCGTCGATTGCGACGCGGAGACCGGTCCGGCCGTCACCGTCACACTCGCTGTCTGGTTGAGCGCGACGCCACCGGCCGTGGCTGAAATCGTCTTCGACCCCGCTACCGTGGACCGCAGCGTGCCTGTGGCGACACCACTCGCGTTGGTTGGGCTTACCGGCTGCGTCAGGGTATTCCCCGAGCCCGTCGCACTCAGCGCCACCGTCACGCCGCTCACGGGGTTGCCGTTCGCATCCCGCGCGGTGACCGTAATTGTCGACGTCCCGCTACCCGCCGTGATCGACGTCGGCGCCGCCGTCACGGTCGATTGCGAGGCCGACACCCCGCCCGCCGTCACGGTCACGGTCGCCGTCTGCGTGATCGCCACCCCACTAAT
>VBIU01000030.1 GCA_005880945.1 Chloroflexota bacterium
GCTCGCATCCCGAGCCGTCACCGTGATCGTCGACGTCCCACTCCCTGCCGTGATCGAAGTCGGCGCCGCCGTCACGGTCGATTGCGAGGCCGACACCCCGCCCGCCGTCACGGTCACGGTCGCCGTCTGGGCGATCGCCACCCCACTAATCGTCGCCGACACCGTCTTGGTTTCCGGGGTCGTGGAGTTGAGGGTCCCGGTTGCGACT
>VBIU01000079.1 GCA_005880945.1 Chloroflexota bacterium
GGTTCTCGACCAGGTTGGCCTCGGCCGCCGCATAACCCTTGGGATCGGCGGCATGCCGGGCATGGCGGCAGAGGTGGTGGAACTTGCCCACGGTGTTCTCGAGCGCTGTATCGAGGAACCGCCGCTCGTCGAAGGCCGGCGCGGTGGCCGAGCTGGAGAGCGCGTTGGCCGTCCTGGCCATGACGACGAGGTGGCCAAAGCCGATGTGGCCATCGGCAAGCGCGTCGACGCTCTGCGGCAGCTCGGCGACGTGTTCGCCCACGGCCACCAGGTCGGCGGCTGCCGGACCGGTCAAGTGGCAGTTGATGCGGATCCAATCGATCGAGGTGGCGGCGCCGTCATCCAGGTAGTCGTTGGTGGCGGCGAACTCGGCCGCTTCTTCGGCCAAAGAGAGGCGCATCAAATCGATGACGTGGGCTTTCGCGATCAGCCGCTCGCCACGATCGCGGGTGTCGACAAAGGCTTCGGGCAGGTCGATTGGACAAGCGTCTTGCGTCGCGAGCATAAGAGAATGGTACAAACAAACGTTCGCTAAGTCAATAGATTGGGTCGTAGATTTCTCGCAAACCCACCCCAACCCGCCAACTTCTCTGCCTCCCAAGCCGCCCGCCGACTCCCTCTTCCCAGTCCTTCCCCGCGCAACACCACCACCCCGCGCGCCTTCAGCCTCCTCCCCGCCTACTCCACCTCGTTGAAGAAGCAAGACTCCGCCCCGGTGTGGCAAGCCGGTCCGGCTGGGTGCACCCTCAGGAGAACGCTGTCGAGGTCGCAGTCGAGGCGGACCTCGACCACCTCCATCACATTGCCCGAGGTCGCTCCTTTCTCCCACAGGCCCCGCTCGCGCGAGTGGAACCAGGCGCGCCCGCTCTCCCGAGTCTTGGACCACGAATCCTCATCCATGTAGGCGACCATCAACACCTTGCCCGTATCCGCGTCCTGCACCACTGCGGGCACGAGCCCTTTCGAAAAGTCCGGTTTCATCGCCTGATCTCCAACCCGCGTCCCGCCAGCTCTTGTTTCACCGCCTTGATGCTCAGCTCCCCAAAATGAAAGATCGTGGCGGCCAGCGCGGCCTCCGCCCCCCCTTCGGTCAGCGCCTCGTACAAGTGACCCGACGTGCCCGCCCCGCCCGAGGCGATCACCGGGAGCCGGACAGCCGAGCTGACCGCCTTCAACAGCTGGACGTCATAACCATCGTGGGTCCCGTCCCTGTCCATCGACGTGAGCAGGATCTCCCCCGCCCCCAGCTCCTCGCCCAGCTCCGCCCACTCGACGGCGTCGCGACCGGAGAGCTGCCGGCCCCCATGACTGAAAACCTCCCATCCGGTCCCTTCGGTTCGCCGCCGCGCGTCGATGGCGAGCACCACGCATTGCGACCCGAAGACCTCAGCGCATCGCGTGATCAGCTCGGGCTCGGCGAGTGCCGCGGTGTTGACCGACACCTTGTCCGCGCCATGCGTCAGCAGCTCGGCCATGTCGTCGACGCTGCGCACTCCACCGCCGACGGTCAGCGGGATGAAGACCTGGTCCGCCGTCCGTTCCACGGCGTCGAGCAGGATCTTTCGCGCGTCTGAAGAGGCGGTGATGTCGAGAAACACGATCTCATCGGCACCCTCGTGGTCGTAGAAGGCAGCCAGCTCCGCGGGGTCGCCGGCATCGCGCAGCTCTTTGAAGCGCACGCCCTTGACAACGCGGCCGGCGTCGACGTCAAGGCAGGGGATGATCCTCTTTGCCGGCATGGGTCAGCCGCAGAACTTCACGAAGCTTTCGTAGATTCGAAGCCCGTCCGGCCCGCTCTTCTCGGGGTGAAACTGCGTTCCCATCACGTTGCGCCGCGCGGCCGCGGCTGAAGGCGAGTGCTCAGTCGACGCTATCGCATACCGATTGGATTCGGGCGTGTACGAGTGCACGAAGTACATGTAGGAACCATCCGCGATGCCCTTCCACAGAACCGATTCGTCGGTCTGGGTCAACCGGCACCATCCGATGACCGGCAGGTGCTCGCTGCTGTCGACCTCGCGCACGCGCCCCGGCAGCAGCCCGAGGCCCTGGTGGAGGCCGTGCTCCGACGACTCATCGAAGAGCAGCTGGTAGCCGAGGCAGACACCGAGGATCGGCCGTCCCTTCTGGGCCAGCTCGACCACGCGCCGCCCCAACCCACGCTCGGAGAGCTTTTCGAGGGCCGGCGCAAACGCCCCGACGCCCGGCAGGACCATGCCATCGGCGTCATCGAGCTCGTCGGGGTCAGCCGTCAGCGTGGCGTTGGCTCCGACGTGGAGAAGAGCGCGTTCGACCGAACGCACGTTGCCCACGCCGTAGTCGACGATCGCGATCATCCGAGCAGACCTTTCGATGAAGGAACGCCAGGCCCGCCTCCGGCGGCCATCGCCTGACGCAGCGCCAGGCCCAAGGCCTTGAACGTGGCCTCGGCGACGTGGTGACGGTTCCGGCCGCGGATCACATCCACGTGAATGGTTGCGCCGAGATGGATCGACAACGCTCGCCAGAACTCTTCGAGGACTTCGGACTCCATCGTCCCGATGCGCCCGCGCAGAGGGACGTTGTACGAGAGATAAGGTCGCTTGCCGAGGTCGATCACAACGCGCGCAAGCGACTCGTCAAGTGGTGCGTAAGCCGAGGCGAAGCGTGTGATGCCGGCCCGATCACCAAGCGCTTGCGAGAGTGCCTGGCCGAGGACGATGCCGGCATCCTCGACAAGGTGATGCGTGTCGACGTGAACGTCACCGGACCCACGAAACGTGAGGTCGAATCCGCCGTAGCGCGCGACCTGCTCGACCATATGGTCGAGGAACGCAAGGCCAGTCGCGACCTTGACGCGCCCGCGTCCGTCCAGCGCGACCTTCGCGCTCAAGCGGGTCTCCTTGCTGTTGCGCGTGACCTCGGCCGATCTACTCAAGGCGCACCTCGATGGCATGAGCGTGCGCGCCCAACCCCTCCATCGCGGCCAGCCGCACGCATGCGTCGCGCAGCATCTCGAGGTCGCCGCGGTTGAGGCTCAACACGCTGGTTCGCTTCATGAATGTGTGAACGCCAAGTGGGGACCCGAACCGAGCCGCCCCGGATGTCGGAAGCGTGTGGTTGGGGCCGGCCGCATAGTCACCAAGCGGCACTGTGGCATAGGCTCCCACGAAGACCGCGCCGGCATTCTCGACCTGTGTCGCGAGGCGCGCCGCGTCCTCGGTGACGATGAGGGCATGCTCGGGGGCGAAGTCGTTCGCCAGCTGAACGGCCTGGCCGAGGTTGTCGGCGACGATCACGCAGCACGTTGCCGCCCTGATGATCTCCGCGCGCTCCAACCCCAGCACCAGGTTCTCGAGCTCCTCCTGCACGCGGTCGGCAAGCGCCTCAGAGTCGGTCACCAGCACGGCCGAGGCCAGTGGGTCGTGCTCCAGCTGCGCGGCGAGGTCGGCCGCAACGAAATCGGGCCGCGCGTTGGCATCCGCGATGACCATGACCTCGGTCGGTCCCGCGATACCGTCCACCCCGACAGCGCCGAAGACTTCGCGCTTCGCGAGCGTCACATAGATGTTGCCGGGACCGGCGACCACATCGACCCGAGGGATGGAAGCCGTCCCGTAAGCCATTGCCGCGATCGCCTGCGCACCGCCGATTCGATAGACGGCATCGACGCCGGCGATGTGCGCCGCGGCGAGGATCGCCGCCGGGATGCTGCCGTCCGCGCGCGGCGGCGTGGCCAGCACAACCTCGGCCACGCCGGCGACGCGAGCGGGGATCGCCGTCATGAGGACAGTGGACGGATACGCGGCGCGACCGCCGGGCGCATAGAGGCCGGCACGCCTCACCGGCCGGGTTAGCAGCTTCAGGCCGGGGGAGCCAATGGTCGCGTCCATCGCCTGTTTCGAGTGAAACTCGCGGATGCGTTCGGCGGCGAACTCCAGCGCCGCACGATCCTGGCCAGGAAGCCGGCGCGCCGCGGCGGCAAGCTCCTTGCCACCGACCTGGAAGCTCTCGTTCGCCGCGGGCGACCACCCGTCGAACTTGGCGCTGTAGCTGCGCAGCGCGTCGTCGCCATCGGCCGCGACCCGCGCGCAGATCTCGACCACCGCGGCGCGCTCTGCATCGAACTGCGAGAGGTCGAGGCGCCGCCGCGAAAGCGGCGAGTCAAGCCATGAGCCGACATTGAAGCGCTTGACCGGCATCGCTCTTCCTACGACGCCGCACGCACGCGCGCGGCCGGTTGGTCGGTAGCCGCGCGCAGGCGCGCGACCATGGACTGAACGGCGTCGGTGCGGGTCTTGAGGCTCGCCTGGTTGGCGATCAGCCGCGCGGTGGAGGTTCCGAGCACGGCCGCGACGCGAAGGTTGTTCTCGCGCAGCGTCCGGCCTGAGGCGGTCAGGTCCACGATGCCGTCGACCAGTCCCACCTGGGGCGCCAGCTCGACCGAACCGTGAAGGGCCACGACCTCAACCGATTGGCCGTGGGCCTCGAACCATGCCGCAGTGGTGCGTGGGTATTTGGTCGCAACGCGGAAAAGAGGCGGCCACGTCTCGCGACCGGCCACCTTCGATGTGGCGGGAACGGCGAGCACCAGGCGGCAGCCGCCGAACCGGAGGTCCGCCAGCTCGTAATGAGCTCCGGGAGACTCCCAGAGGACGTCCTTGCCGACGATTCCAAGGTCGGCCGCACCGTGGTCGACGTATGCGGGAACGTCGGCCGGGCGGACGAGCACGACCCTGACTGCCGGCCGCTCCACCAGCAGCTTGCGCCCAAGCTCGATGGCGCCGAGGCGGGCGACCCCAGACCGGCCCAGGATCCTGAGCGCGCCAGGCAGAAGGACGCCGGTCGGCAGCGCGATGGCGACCCTGCGGGCCGGCACCCTCGGCTTGCTCATGCGAGCGTCCCCGCCAGGCGGGCGGCCACCTGCTCCGGCGGCAGCCTTCGAGTTCGGCGGCCTGGCGCCGTCCACGAAGCCGTGGCGGCGGTGCGGCAATGAACGAGGTTGGCAGCTCCGACTCCGCGCCACCAGGCCCGTGCTTCGGCGTGGCCGCGAGGTTCAGTGTCGACGACCGCTCGCATGCCGAACAGGCGGAGCGTCGAACCGAGACGCAGCGCGGTCTCGAGCCCTGGGGCGCTCCACGCGATCGCCGCATCGATTCGTGGCAGCGCGGGCGGACGCGCTGAGCGGTTCAGCATCTCCCAGACGAGGTCGAGCTGAACCACAAACCCAGTGGCTGGCGCGGGCCGGCCGAAACGCGCGAGCAGCCCGTCGTAGCGGCCGCCCTGGGCGACCGGCCGTCCTAGATCGGGGCCATAGCCCTCGAAGATGATCCCGGTGTAGTAGTCGAAATCGCGGATCGCCCCAAGATCGAGGCTGACGACGTCGCCAAGACCGTGGGCACGCAGCAGGTCGAGGACGCCGGCGAGCGCTGACAGCGCCTGCTCCGATCGCCGGTTCCGAACGAGCCCGCCGGCCGCTTGCAAGATCTCGGCACCACCGCGCAGAGCCGGAAATCGAAGAAGAAGCTCATGTTCGGCCGAGCGAAGGGTCGTGCGCTCGAGAAGCTCCTCGAGGGCGACGAAGTCACGCGCAGCAAGGGCGCTCCGCACACCGGCCTTGACCTCGTCGGGAAGCTTGACCGCGTCCATGATTCCCTGGAAGAACTCCGCGTGTCCTACGTCGACCTGGTAGCGCCGCAGGCCGGTCGCCTCCAGGCAGCGGGCGGCCAGCGCGATCACCTCGGCGTCGGCCACCAGCCCCGGTGCGCCGACGAGCTCGGCTCCCACCTGGTACGTCTCGCGCCTCTGCTGGAAGCGGCCCTCGTCTGTTGACAGCACCGGGCCCGCGTAGCACAGCCGCAATGGCAGCGACGCGGCCCGCAGCTTTCCGGCCACGACCCGAGCGACCGGCACCGTTCGCTCGCCGACGAGGGCGACGACCTCGCCTCGCGCGTCAGCGAACTTGAAGAGGCGCCGCCTCTGGTCGGCGCCCAGGCCCAGCTCGAGCACATCGATGCTCTCCACCATCGGCGTGATGACGTGCCGGTAACCCCAGCGACGCATCTCCGCCAACAACGACTCCTGGGCCTCGCGAAGCACCTCGGCTTCCGCCGGAAGGAGGTCGCGAAACCCGGGCACACCACCCAGTGCAGGTATCACCGGCTGGGAGGGCGTGCCAGAAGGACCCCTCATCCCTGGCCCTCCCCCCTAACGGGTGGAGGGAGACAAGTTTCGAACTTGATCGACCCGGGACTACTCTCGGTGAAGAGACCTCCGGGCCCGGGCCTCTGGTTGCGTCTCAGGCGTCATCGTCGTCCTCGTCATCGTCGTCTTCTTCGGCGTCGGGGCTCTCTGCAAAGTCGAGCGGTTCGGCATCGTCGTCGACCGCGTGCATGCCTTCCTCGATCTCAGCGCCCTCGGCCACGCCGCCGGTGATGGCCTCGCCCTCATCGTCCTCGCCGGCGAAGATCTCGACCTCGCGAGCGAGCAGGCTCTCCTTGGTGTACGGCCGAAACTCGACCTCGCGCTTGCGGCGCATGGGGAAGCTCGGCTTGCCGGCGAACTTCGGATCCTGATATGTCTCGCGAACGATCAGCTTGACGGCGGTGCCTTCGCATGAGGTCACCCCGGCCTGATAGCGGTTGCCACCGCGCATGAACTTGATCAGCCGTCGAGCCAACTTTGGCTCCAGCAGGCCCAGCTTCACCCCGCGTGACGTCTCCGCCACCACGCCGTCTCCATCGATGCTCAGCTCGGCCACATCGCCCGCAGCGACCCTGGAGCAGATGTCGGAGCCGGGGGGATTGTCGAGGGTGGTGATGACGGTCTTGCCCATCTCCTCGACGAAGAGGTTCAGGTCGACCTTCGTGCCGCCGACCTTCAGCCCTTCCTTCTGGTGCAGCAGAGCGTTGATGCGCGCCGCGTTCTTCTTGGCTATCGAGTTCATCGGGTTGAGCTTCAACGCGATCTCGTAAGAGGCCTTCGCGTCCTTAAGCTTGCCCAGCTCTGAGAGGGCCTTCCCGAGCCGGTTCTGCGTCTCCTCATCGGTGCCGAAGCTCTCGATGATGAATTTGTTGAGCTTCACCGCCTCGTCCCACTTGCCGGCGATCGCGAGCTGCACCGCTTCGTCGCCATATTGCGAGCGTGGCTTGAGGTGTTCAGGGGACTCGGTCTTCAACGGGCGCGCTCCTATGACTCGGGCTGAGAGGAATCACGAGTATAAATACTGCCCGCCCATCGCATAT
>VBIU01000080.1 GCA_005880945.1 Chloroflexota bacterium
ACTGCCTGGAAGGCGCCGCCGGCCACCGGCGCGGTGACGGCGCTCAAGCCGACCTCCGGCCGACGGCCAGCCGGGACAGCTCGGGTTCGGTGTCGGCTCGAGGGAGCGCGAGAAGCGTCGTCGCGAGGACTCCCGACCACACCAACGTGGCCATCGCGACATGGAGGCCGTCGAAGAGCCCCCCGCCCACGACCGCCGATCCGGCGCCGACCGCGACCTGCAGCAGGAAGATCCCGATCGTCGCGCCCGCGATGAGGCCCATGCCGTCGACGCTACGCCATCTCCGAATGGCGGTCCATAGAACGTAAAGCAGCAGCAGGCCGATCATGAGCACTGAGCCCCGGTGGAGCATCGTGTAGGCGTTGACCCCGGCGATATCGAGTGCGAATCCACTGCCGCAGAGCGGCCAGGAGTGGCACGATTCATCAGCGCCGCTCGCGACGACCGACGAGCCTGTTAGCAACAGCAGGTAGGTCGCTGCAGTCGCGACAGCCGCGAGACGCCGGAACCCAACGTCAGGCACTCCGCTCGATGCCGGCATCGCGGACACCGCTGTCGCAACCAGGAATCCCAGGATCATCATCGCCAGGCCGAGGTGGACCAGGACGAGCCACGGTGTGAGCTCTTGCGCGACCACGATCCCGCCGAGGATCCCTTCGCCGACGACGCCGATGAGCGACGCTGTCGCAAGCCAGGGGACGAGCGGGCGGCGCTTGCGAAAGACGATCCACGCCAGCACGACGGTGGCGATGATCAGCAGGCCGGTCACGCTGCCGACGGCGCGATGCGAGTACTCGACGATGGCGTGCGCGTCAGCCGGCGGGTAGGGGCGCCCGTTGCACAGCGGCCAATCCGGACAACCGAGCCCGGAACCCGACACACGGACCACGCCGCCGAGCGCTATCTGGAGATAGGCGAAGAGGGCGGTGACGACCGCGAGACGGCGAAACCGACCCACATCGGACACCAGGCGAAGTCTACTGAGTGGTCAGGATCGAAAGCCACGCGGCCAGGACCCGGTCGTCGAGCTCGCCCACCTGGCGGCCGGCGATCGTCCCGTCCGCCCGCACGAAGACGGTGGTGGGCAGCGGGAGCACGCCGTACGCGCGACCCACGCTGAGGTCCGAGTCGAGCAGCGCTGCCTGCTGCACGCCAACCGAGTTCAGGAAATCCTTTGCGCGTGCGCCGCTGTCGCCTTCGTCGATCAGCACGAGCCTCACTGCGCCTGTCGCGCCGACACGCCTTTGCAGCAGCGGCATCTCGGCGCGACACGGTGGGCAATAGCTCGCCCAGAAATTGATGACGAGCGGCTTGCCGGCGAGGTCGGAGAGGCTGACCTTACCTCCATCTGTGCTCTGGAGCGAAAAGCTCGGCGCCCGGCCGCCCGGGTTCGACGCGACCTGCTCGGGACCGCTGATCGTGAGGAGCGACTGCAGGACGCTGGGCGCGCCCCAGCCGTCGCCATGCGAGGCGAGCTCCGTCAGCCCTTGCGCGCCGAGGGTCGTGACCAGCGAGGCGGGGATGTCGTTGCCTATGTCGGGCACTCCCCGATAGACCAGGCGCACGTAGCCGTGACGGTCGACGAGCGCGAGCGTCGAGACATGGCTGTCGCCCGATGCGAGCTCGACCCCGAACGGTTTCCAGAACGCCGCCAGCGCCGCCGGCGACCCGGTCGCAAAGGTCCAGCTCGCGCCGATCCGCCGGCCGTACTCGTCGAGGACCGCCGGCTTGTCAACGCCTGGGTCGGTGGTCACCTCGACGAGCATCACGCCTGCGGGCAGGTGCTTCTGCAGCTGGAAGAAGAGAGCGGTGTAAAGCGGGCAGGTCTGGTGGCAGGTCGTGTGGAATGCCGCGATGACGAGGTCTTTGCCGGCTGCTGCGCGGCTATCGAAAACATGGCCGAGCTGGTCCTGGAGGCTGAAGGCGGGCATCGGGACGAACTTGCCGGAGAGCTCGCCGAGCCCGAGGTTCAGCTGGTCGTTGCCGGCGTATGCAGCGCCAGGGATGAGACGACCGGACTCGATGCCGAGCAGAACGGGCTCGACCTGGCCCGCGGTCACCACCACGCGGAGGACGGCTTCGTCGTCGCCCAACCGCACGCCGTCGTAGCTCCCGACGACGACCGGCAGCGCCAGGAGCTGCCGCTGGTCCGGCGCTGCAGGCACGTCGCCCGAGACCTGGCCGAGTGCGGTCCACCCGGCGCTGCCGTGCAGCTGCATCGACGTGGGTTGAAGCGATCCGGCGGACCGTCCTGCCCCGACTACCACCAGCGTTCCGGTTGCAGGCTGCAAGCGCGGCAAGGAGATGAGCAGCGTTCCGACCAGCAATGCGGCCGCCACGGCTCCAACCCAGAGCCACCGATTCCTCGGGATCTCTTACTTTCCTGTCAGTGGACGGCCGCCGTACCTGGCCGCGACAGCGTCGATATAGGCGGTGCAAAGGTCGGCGACCTGTGGACTCCGGAGCTGGACGACGTTCTCCGCGTTCTGCTCACCGCTGTGCGAAAGGTTGAAGCTGCCCGAGTAGACATAGTCGTCGGCGACCATGATCTTCGCGTGCATGAAGTCATGCACCGAGCCTTTCGAGTAAGGCGTCGAGCGTTTCGAGCCGAACTGCACGCTGGTGATGATGGTCTGGAACGCCGCGATCTTCCACGATACCGTCGCCTGCGTCCCCCACTGGCTCTGCACCTCGTCCATCTGCGTCGCATCGTACACACCGCTGATGTCGGCCTGGCTGTGCGCGCACGCCTCCGCCAGCGCACCGAGGATGGGGCCGGACGTGATCACCGGCGAGCAGACGCGGAGCCTCGACTTGGCTTCTGAAATCGACCTCGCCATCTCGTGCACGAGCTTGGGCCCGCGCCCGGGACAAAAGTACGGCCGGATGCGGGTCGCGTCCGCGAGGGTCACCCAGGGCGAGGTGAAATGCCCCGAGGCGGCGACAACCGGACGCTGCCACAGCTCCTCGAAGTTGCGCTCGTAGTCGGCGGCGATCTCGGCCGACGCCATCGAGAAGACGACGTTCTCCTCGCGTGTGAAGGAATCGTTTGTCCAGTTCATGGAGCCGGTGAGGACGGCAGCCTGAGCAGTGCCCGCATCGCGAACCACGTACTTGTGGTGCATGAGGTCGGGGACGCCGTGGACCGCTTTGGTCTGGACCCCGATCGCCTTGAGCCTGTCGATGAACTCCCAGTCCACCTGCGCCGGTGGCGGGACCGGAATCGTGTCGGGGTTGTCCTGGTTGAACATCAGGCGGACAGCGACCCCACGCTTCTGCGCAGCGTCGAAGGCGCCAAGGACGGTGGCTGCTGGATCGGTCGCCAGCCGAAGGTCGTAGATGGCGATCTCGAGGGTCTTCGTCGCGCCGCCTATGAATGCCGCGACGCGCTGCGCCACAGCTTCCGGGTTCTGGCCGCCGTCGGTCAGGAAAAAGATGTCGAGCGGCGAAGCTGCCGCTATCGCGCCTTTACCTCTGGCTCGCCGGGGTCCTCCCGTGGCTCGCCGATGCCGATGGGCAGCGGCTTGGTGGCCATCTCGGCGGCCTCCTCCGGATCGTCGGTGATGGTCATCAGGTCGAGGTCTTGTGGAGAGATCGCGCCGCGAGCGAGCACCACCTTCCGCATCCAGCTGAGCAGACCGGTCCAGTACTCGGTCCCATAGAGGACGATCGGAAAGTGCTCGATCTTGCCCGTCTGGGCAAGGGTCAGAGACTCGAAGAGCTCGTCGAGAGTGCCCAGACCGCCGGGAAAGATGACGAAGCCGCGAGCGTATTTGACGAACATGTTCTTGCGGACGAAGAAGTAGCGGAACTCGACGCCGAGGTCGACGTAGTCGTTGAGCTCCTGCTCGTTGGGCAGCTCGATGTTGCAGCCGACCGACAGCCCGCCGGCCTCCTGGCACCCGCGGTTGACGGCTTCCATGATCCCCGGGCCGCCGCCGGTGATGACGGCGAAACCGCGCCGCGCCAACGCGGCCCCAAGGGCCCGGCCCGCGGCGTAGTAAGGATCGTTCGCCGTCGCGCGGGCTGACCCGAAGACGGTGACCGCGGGGCCGACCTCGTTGAGGGCGTCGAACCCCTCGACGAACTCGGACAGGATGCGCAGCACGCGCCAGGGGTCGGCGTGATGCGCGAGCTCCTCGATGGCGCTGCGCTCGAGCAGCATCTTGTCCGCGGGCGGACGCTGCGAAGGCACGACAAGGCGACCGGCGCGGCGGCGGTTGGGCACCCCGGCTTAGGCCTCCCGCTCTATGCCGTCTCCAGGCTCGGCCGGCTTGCCATTTCCGACCGGAACTTCGACCTGCGGTTCGGATGCCGCCGGCAGCTCGCGGGCGCTCGCAATCTCGAGGGTCACGCGCTTTCGCTGCCCCGACCGCGATTTCTTGCCGGCCCCGGCCTCAGCGACCGCAACGCCGTCCTCCGGCGGCTCTGCTGGTGCGGGCTCGGTGGTCGATGCGCCGAGGTCAGCCATCGCTTCGTCAGCGGCCGCGAGCGACACCGCGCTCGCCTTGCGGCTCGGCAGCTTGGAGGCAGAGTGGTCGGGCATCTCGAGCACCTGGTCCAGGTGGGCTCGCAGGGAGGCGACCTCCGTCTCGAGCTCGTGGACGCGCCGGCGATGGCGCATGTGCTCGGTGAAGTGGTGAAGGCCGTCGACCCAGTGGTACAGAGTGCCGGCAATCAGGAAGAGGGCGAGGGGCACCACGGCCACGGTCCAAAGGGGAACGCCGTTGAGGTGGAGGACCGACCAGTGGACGTCCACCTTAGCGAGGTTGCTGTAGCCGAACACGGTCACGCCGACCCCGATCAGGAGGCCCACGATGAGCGAGCTGGCCAGCAGGAAGCGCTGCCACAAATGGTTCAAATCGGCACCGGGCCGAAGGTTAACCGGTTTGCCCGCGAGTCGCTACGGCTTAGCGGGAATCGAGGCGCTCCAGGAGCACGACGGGGATCTTTCGGGTCGTCTTCTGGCGGTATTCGTTGAAGGCGGGGTTGATGCTGGCGTGGTGCTGGTAGAGGCGCTCATAGTCGCTGTCGCCGGCAACGCGGGCCCGTGCCTTGAACTTCTCGCCGCCGAGCTCGATCGTGACCTCCGGGTGGGCGACGAGGTTGTGGTACCAGGAGGGGTTGGTGGGCGCGCCTCCCTTGGACGCGACGATCACGTACTTGTTGCCATCACGCGTGTAAACAAGGGGGTTCTCCCGAACCTCGCCGGACTTTGCCCCCTTGGTTGTGATGATGAGAACGTCGCGCCCGAAGAAGGGTCCGGATGTGGCCTTTCCGCCGTGGGCACGAAGGTCGGCGATCAGGTTGCGGTTGAAGTCGTTAAAAGAGCTGCTCATATATAGAGATACCCGCGATCACAGCAGGGCCATTCCCTATAGTTCGCGGCGTGGCGCCGAACGTGCCCCAGGCAGGCCGAGCACGCGGCCTGGATTGGGCGACCACCTCGATCCTGCTGTCCGTCGCGGGGGCCTTCCTTTCAATTGTTGAAGCCCGCGTGTTCGTGGCTTACATGCTCATGTTCGCGCTCGGCCTGCTCGCCGGGGTCATCGCACTCCGAAGGAGCCCACGGAGGAACTGGGCATGGATCGGCATCATCCTGAACTCCATGAACCTGGTGTTCAACGCGGCGCTGGTGATCCTGGTCGCGCTTAGGCGCTAGGACGCACGTGAGCAGTACGTTCTTGCGCAATTCCCCACGGCGTCCGCCGTCAACCACCGAGGAGCGACCATGAATGTCAGTGCCTACGACGCCGGCTTCTGGGTCGGGAACGTCCTCTACATCCTCGTGCTCGTGCTCATCTTCCGGTTCGTCGGCCGGTGGGGCTGGATCGGCCTGATCATCCGAATCATCTGCGGTGGCTTGCTGATCTTCCGGGTCGTCACCCTACTTGCAATCGCGCCGAGGTCCTGACCAGACCGCGACGGGCGCGTTAGATTCGCAGCATGAGAGCAGCGCTCATCGCCCTGGCCGCCCTTGTCTTCGGCATCGTGGTTGGGTTGACAACGGCGCTTGCGGAAGCGCAATGGGGTCCGACCGGATGCCTTGTATGCACCCCGCCTGGGCCATGTTCACTCATTGCTTGCGTGATCGACTTCAGGAGCCACGTGGTCGTACCACTGCTCGTCGGTGTGGTCGGCGCTGTGTTGGCGGTCCTGGCCCTGCGCCGGATCAAAAGTGGTGGCGGGAGTTAGGGGAGGCGGGCAGGAACACTCCTGCCCGCCGCTGGAGCTACTTCGACAACCTCACGAAGAACACATCGGTGCGGTTGGCGACATTACCGGTGTTCGCCATCACGAAGAAGGCAAGGAAGTCGTTGCCCGCGCTGGCCAGACCCTCGTAGTCGCCGAGAAAGTTGCCGCGCGACACTGGCGCAGTCTCGATGTCGAAGGGGCCGGATACGTGCTGCTCTGTCCACGTGGTTCCGGCGTCATGCGAGTGCACGAACCACACGTCGGTGGGCACGCCGGCTGCCGCAGTGTTGTTGCGGAAGTCGTAGTAGGTGATGCCCACTGTGCCATCGGCGGACACCGCCACCGAGGGGGTGAACGCCTGGACACCGCTGGGTGACATGTTGACTTTGATCGGCGGCGCCCACTTCTGGCCACCGTCAGTGGACTTCGAGAAGGCGACGTCAGCGTGGCCGTCGCTCGAGAAGGAGCCGTCTTCCCAGACCGCGTAGATGGTCCCGCTGTTGGGATCTACAGCCAGGTCGGCGATGCCGTTACCGGTTCGCACCAGGTTGCCGTTGTCTGGATCCACCGTCACTTCCGGGAACCAGTTGGCGATCTTGATCGGCTGCGACCAGGTCAAGCCTGCATCACCGGAGACCATCACTGCCTCGAACGCGTGGTTGGGCGATGGCTGGACGCCCGAGCCCTGGCCATCGAGGAACATGTCGACAAGGGTCCCGTCCGGCAGCACCGCGATCTGGTTGCCGATGGTGAAGATGTTCTGGTTGGCCATTCCCAGTGGAGCTGACCAGGTCTGGCCGCCATCGGTCGTCCGCGAGAACATTGGCTGGCCTCGGTACGCGTGGGATCCGAAGAAGGACCGAATGTTGCGGCGATCGCTCGGGAACGTGCCGCGATCCCAGACGGCGTAGACATAGCCCGGACGAGTGGGATCTCCACTGATTGACTCTTTGTCATTGAAGTGGAGGCCGGACGTGTCCT
>VBIU01000041.1 GCA_005880945.1 Chloroflexota bacterium
CTGCCGGACGTCGAGCTGGCCAAGGACACGTCTGCCGAAGGGCGCTCGGCCGCCCGGGCAGCCCGCATCGACCGCTTCCGGGAGGAGACGCGCGAGGAGCGCGTCAAGATCGCGCGCGAGGCTGAGCGCCACTTCCAGCGCAAGGTCGCGTGGGGGGCGAGATGCGGCGACGAGATGAAGGTCTTCACCACCCTGAGCGTCCCGGTCATGACCCGCCTGCGCATGTCGGAGAGGTCGATCCTGGACACCCTTGTCGCCGGCGGGGTCGCACGCAGCCGGAGCGACGCCCTGGCGTGGTGCGTCCGGCTGGTCGGCATGCACCAGGCGGACTGGATCAAGGGCCTGCGCGACGCCCTGGTCAAAGTCGACGAGGTTCGGAGCAAAGGGCCGCTGAACTAGCAGGGTCTCGCAGGTTCCGAACCGGAACACCGTCGGGACCGTTGATACCCTGTGGGCACTTTGACCGCCGTCGGCGAGCGGCAGCACGTCGTGATCATGGGCGCGGGCCCGGCCGGGCTCACCGCCGCCTACGAGCTGATGAAGCACGGCGTACCGGTGACGGTCGTCGAGAAGGACCCCAGCTACGTGGGTGGCCTTGCTCGGACCGTTGAGCACAACGGCTACCGATTCGACATCGGCGGGCACCGGTTCTTCTCCAAGAACCAGGAGGTGGAGGACCTCTGGACGGAGATCCTCGGCCCCGAGATGCTGACGCGGGACCGCCTGTCCCGCATCTACTACAGGGGGCGCTTCTTCGCGTATCCGCTGAAAGCGGCGAACGCGCTCTGGAATCTTGGCCTCGTGGAAACCGTGCTGTGTCTTGCCAGCTACGCACGCGCGCGCGTGTTTCCCATCCCGCATCCGCGAACCTTCGAAGATTGGGTGCGCAACCAGTTCGGCTGGCGCCTGTACAGAATCTTTTTCAAGACGTACACGGAGAAGGTGTGGGGGATCAGCACCACCGAGCTGTCGGCGGACTGGGCCGCCCAGAGGATCAAGAGCCTGGACATGTGGGAGGTTCTGAAGAGCGCCCTGCTGCCCCGGCGGAAACCAAGCCGTCGCGACGATATCGTCACCACCCTCATCGACAGCTTCCGCTATCCCCGACTTGGCCCTGGACAGATGTGGGAGCGAGTCGCCGCAATCTGTGATGAGAGGGGACAGCCTGTCGTCTTCGGACAGAGCGTCGATGCGATCAAGCACGATCGCGGTCGCGTCCTCAGCGTCATCACCCGGACGGCGGCGGGCAAGATCGCAGAGCACCCAGGCACCGATTTCATCTCGAGCATCCCGGTCCGCGAGGTGATCGCGCGTCTCGACCCACCCGCGCCCGAAGCCGTGCAGAAGGCGGCGAACAGCCTCTCCTACCGCGACTTCATCAGTGTTGCGCTGATGATCGACAAGGCCGACGTCTTTCCCGACAACTGGATTTACATCCACGACCCAACCGTCCGCGTCGGTCGCATTCAGAACTTCAAGAATTGGAGTCCCTCGATGGTTCCCGACCCGAGCAAGACGTGCCTGGGCCTCGAGTACTTCTGTTTCGAGGGCGACGGCATGTGGACCTCGGACGATGCGGCCCTTGTTGCGCTCGCCACCAAGGAGCTCGCGCACCTGGGCGTCTGCTCAGCCGATCAGGTCTTCGACGGCGTGGTGGTCCGGCAGGCGAAGGCGTATCCGGTCTACGACGACGCGTATCAGTCCCACGTCGAGGCGGTGCGCGAGTACCTGCAGTCCCAGCTGACCAACCTTCACCTGGCAGGCCGGAACGGCATGCACAAGTACAACAACCAGGACCATTCGATGATGACCGCGTTGCTCGTGGCGAGGAACATCGCCACGGGTTCGAGCTACGACGCGTGGAAGGTCAACGCCGAGGCCGTGTACCACGAAGACGTGCACGTCGGTGAGCGGGACATGACCGGCAGGCAGGTCCCACAGCGCCTGGCGGGCGAGGTCCGGAGCTAAGCGGTCCCTTTGGATCGGGCGAAGTTCGCCCCGATCAAGCTGGCGATGGCGAGCACCCCGAACAGGATCGCGTGCGTGTAGTGATGTGATGCGTGCGGGTCGCTGACCAGGAACTGCAGCACGCCGACCGCGTAGAGTCCGGCGACCACCGCGAAAACGACAGCCAGCACGACCAGCGCCATCGCCAGCGTGTTACCCCTCACGGCCTGAACGTTAGCAAAGCGAGGCTGAGGATCCCGGCGCCGGCGCAGTACCAGCCGTAAGGGTCGAGCCGGCCGGACCGGAAGTAGCGAAGCAGGAAGCGCGCGCTCAGGTAAGCGGCGATGCCCGCCAGCGCCGCTGCCGCCAGGTATTCCCCCAGAGGAACCGGATTCGAAAGCAGCTGAGGGATTTCGAGGACCCCGGCCGCGGCGATGATCGGTGTCGCCAGCAGAAACGAGAAGCGTGCCGCCTCCTGGTGACGAAGACCTGCCATGAGGCCGCCGCCGATGGTGACCCCGGACCGCGAGATGCCGGGCAGGAGCGCGAGTGCCTGGCATGCGCCCACCAGGGCCGCTGCCTTGAAGCTGATCTGCTCCGCGACGGCGAACCTCTCCTCCTGCTCGATCCTCGTCTGGGCGCCCGCCGCCGCGAGCCGTTCAGCGCGCCGCCGCAACACTTCGGCGCCGAGCATCAGGAAACCGTTTACGGTCAGGAACGACGCCGCGGCAGTCGGGCTTGCGAAGAGGCTCTTGAGCTCGTGCTCGAGGAAGACGCCGAGGATTCCCGCCGGGATGGTCCCGACAAGCAGAAGCATCGACAAGCGCTCCGAAGGTGTCTCGATATTTCCTCGCAGCGCCGCGGTGAAGAAGCTCCTTACCAGCTCTACCCATTGCGCCCGGTAGATGAAGAGCAGGGCGCCGGCAGTCCCCAGGTGCAGCAGGACCAGGAATGGAACGAAAGAGGGGTCCGACTGTTTGAAGCTCCAGTGGAGAAGGCTTGGCACGAGGACCGCATGACCGAGGGAGGAGACGGGAAAGAGCTCGGTTGCTCCCTGCAGCAGCCCCATGAACAGGGCCTGACCTAAAGACATCGCGTGAGCCGCTGGCGCCTGAGCAGGCTAGCCGCTGCCCAGCTTCTTGATCGCCTCGTCCAGGAGGGAGTGTGCAGTATCGAACTCGCGGCGGATGGCGGCATCCTCGACGCGGTCGAGGATCGTCACGACCGGCTCCCAACGATCCGAATCGCGCTCGCCGAGAGCGGCCTTGACCTGGCCGACGGTCTGAGTCGCGAAGAGCAGGCCGCCGCCCGGGTTGTCGAGGATCGAATCGGCGATCTCGAGCTGACCGCGCGCCCACGGGATGATCTTTTCGCCTGGGTGCGTGTCGAGCTCCTTCGGTCGCAGCACTTCCACAGCAGAGCTATTCTCGGCCAAGCGCCTGGAGCGCCTCGCCGGCCAGCCGGTAGACGGTCCACTCGGAGTTCGGCCGGGCGCCCAGGCGCTCGTAGAAACGAATCGCCTCCTGGTTCCAGTTGAGCACCGCCCACTCGAGCCTGCCGCACCCGCGCTCCAGGGCGAGTTGGGCGAGATGGGCGAGCAGCGCGCGACCGACGCCGTGGCCGCGGTGGTCAGGAAGAACGAACAGGTCCTCGAGGTAGAGGCCGGGCCGAGCCAGGAATGTCGAGAAAGTGTGAAAGAAGAGGGCGAAACCGATCGCCTCTCCGTCCTGCTCCGCCATCACTGCCTCCGCGTACGGGCGCGCGCCGAAGAGACCGGCATCGAGCAGCTCCTCCGTCAAGACCACCTCGTGCTCCAGCTTCTCGAAGCGCGCCAGCTGCCGGATCAGGCCGGCAACCAGCGGGACGTCCGCCCGTTCGGCGGGGCGGATTCGAAGCGTCACCTGACGAGTCCGCGCTTGCGTGCTGTCGAGGCACTGCGTGCTCGAGCCTTCGGGGGGCGGTCTCGAAGCCGGAACACGAGCCGCATGGCGCCGTGGGTTTCCGAGAAGCTCGCGATCTTGTTGTCGACGAGTCCGGCCGCCAGGCCGGCGTCGATCACGTCGGTGTCGCGCAGCAGCGCGCGGCCTCCTTTCGGCCGGACGACCCAGATCGCGCCATCCGGCTCGATCCACGCCTTGAGGTCGCGGATCCGTTCCAGGTCTGTGGGTTGCTCAGCGCCGAAGAAGACCAGATCGCACGGTGACGACGGCCTTCCTTGAACGATGTCCGAGGTGCGCCCGCGAAGCAGCGAGACGAATTTCGGATCATCGAGGTGAACGATTGCGATCCTGGCCCCGGGCTTGACGCCGAGCTTGTCGAGGAGAGGCCGATTGCTCGCGACGTCCGGGCTCACGGTTGCTCTTCCTGGTCTTTGGACCCTCGAACCGCCCCGAACACGATGACGCCCACCAGCCAGCCGGCATAAGCGCCCGCGATGCCGAGGATGATCACTGGCAGGTCTGTGGCCACGCGGTTAAGCAGCGTCAGACCAAGACCGATGAACAACCCGAACACGATGATGCCCGCTATCGCGCCCGCCAGTGCGCCGGCAATCGTCCGTGGGTTCAGACTTCGACCACCTGAAAGTCGGCCACAGCGCCATCCACGGTTCCAGCGTAGACGTGGTTGAAGAGAAACCGGGTCTTCGGGTGCCGAGCCTTCAGGTCGGAGGCGGCTTCCCAGCTCATGTGGCTGAAGACATCCCCGGGACCGGTTGCCTCGACGATGGCGACGTCGGCGCCATCGACCAGCTCGTCGAGCGGCGCGGTGGCTTCGGTGTCGCCCGAGTACGCCAGGATCCTGTCGTCGATCCTGATGCGGTATCCGTTCGAACCGCTGGTCCCGTGGTCGAGCTTGACCGAGTCGTACTTGTAGCCTGCCGCGGTGCCGGATGGCTGCGCCGCCTGGTACGTCACGTTGAAGCGATGGCGCATCGCGAGCTGCCAGTCCTGGCCCCAGCTCACCTCGAAAAGGGCTTCCATCCGAGCCTCGACGCCTTCGGGTCCAACTATCGTCACCGGGCGCGGGTCCACGAAGATTCGGTACAGCACGAAGGTCGGCAGCCCCAGCGTGTGGTCGCCGTGAAAATGAGTCAGAAATACCGCGTCGATCGCGCCAGGGTCGATGCCGCACCGATGCATGTGCGGCAGCAGAGGTGCCCCCCCGTCCAGGAGAAGACGCCCGTTGACCGCCACAGCGCCGTTGTAGCGCTCAGGTGAAAAAGCGGCGCCGGTGCCCAGGAAAGCGAGCCGCAAATCAGTAAGGCCCACCCTTACCGCCGCGTGGGGGCCAATCGCTGATCCGGCTGCGCGGTCTCAGGCGACGGTCACCGATTGGTTCAGGTAGACATCCTGGATCGCGTGCAGCAATTCGACACCCTCCTTCATCGGCCGCTGAAACGACTTACGCCCGCTGATCAAGCCCATCCCGCCCGCACGCTTGTTGATGACCGCGGTTCTGACCGCCTCCTTCAGGTCCGTCGACCCGTGGGACTCGCCGCCTGAGTTGATCAGGCCGGCACGGCCCATGTAGCAGTTGATCACCTGGTAACGGCACAGGTCGATCGGATGATCGGTGGTGAGCTTGTCATAGACGGCGGGGGCTGTCTTGCCGAAGTTGATCACCTCGAAACCGCGGTTGGTGTCCGGCAGCTTCTGCTTGATGATGTCCGCCTCGATGGTCACCCCGAGATGGTTGGCCTGCGCCGTCAGATCGGCGGCGGTTTCGTAGTTGACCCCGTCCTTCTTGAAGGCGTTGTTGCGGACGTAGCACCAGAGCACTGTCGCCAGGCCTCGCTCATGGGCTTCGTGGAACGCGACAGCGATCTCCTGCAGCTGGCGGTTGGATTCCGCGGATCCGAAGTAGACCGTGGCCCCAAGCGCCACGGCGCCCATCTCAGACGCTTCTTTGACCGTCCCGAACAGGATCTGGTCGTACTTGTTCGGGTAGGTGAGCAGCTCGTTGTGGTTGATCTTGCAGATGAAGGGAATGCGGTGGGCGTAGCGGCGGGCCACCGAGCCGAGGACGCCGAAGGTCGACGCCACAGCGTTGCACCCGCCCTCAATGGCGAGCTCGACGACCTTCTCGCCGTCGAAGTAGATCGGGTTGGGCGCGAAGGAGCTGCCCGCCGTGTGTTCGATCCCCTGGTCGACAGGAAGGATGGACAGGTAACCGGTGCCCGAGAGGCGGCCGTGCTCGAACAACGACTGCAGGCTTCGGAGCACCCGCGTGGGGCGGTCGCTGTCCTTCCAGACCCGGTCCACAAAGTCGGGGCCCGGGAGGTGCAGCTGCGCTTTGGGCACCGTTTCGCACTTGTGCTCGAGGAGGTTTCGGGCGTCCTCCCCCAGTATCTCCTCCAGCTTGCCCAACGATCCCCGGGTCACTGTAGCCATCAATCCCTCTTACACATTTGATTAGTGCCTCCCGCAGGTTCGCGGGTATACAGGCGTCACTCTATAGTGGCACCTCATGACGGAGCGAGCCAGCGAACTGCTAAGTCAGCTCGCCGACCGCCTCTCGGGTGATGCCGAGGAGAGCGGCCTGGTGGCTGCCGAATCGGTGCGCGCCCTTGCTCCGGAGATCCTGAAATCCCAGAAAGGCGGCACGGTCGACGAGCTGGTCCGGACCTCTGTCAGGTTCCTGGCGCTGCTCTTCCGATCCCTCCGCGACGACTCCCAAATTCCCTGGCCGGAGTACTACGGGATAGCCCGGGAGTCCTCGCGGCGCTACGCCGAGATGGGGATTCCCCTCGAAGCCCTCATGGAGGGCCTGGCCGTCTTCCGGCGCTCGGTCGTCGCGCGCGTCGGCGAGGAGGTTGCGGGAAGCCCTGTCGGCGAGGAGGTCCTCCGCCTGACCCAGGGGCGGGTCGGGGACGTGATCGAGCATCTGAACTCCAACTTCATCCTTGGTTACCTCGATTACACCGAGGCCCGTCACCGCGCGCGCCAGAGCGAGCTGCACGGCCTGTACCACATCGCCAGCGCCCTCGGGCGCTCGTTGGACGTTTCGGAGATCGCCGAGGTGGGCCTGCGCGAGACACTGCAGGTGCTGCGCCTCCAGGCGGGCGCCGTCTGGGTGCGCGAAGGCGCGCGGCTCAAGCTCGCCAAGACGCTGGGCATGCAGCCGGGCGAGGAGGAGGAGTTCACGGAGTCCGGCCGGTCGCGACTGGTCAAGGTCGTCGAGATCGCCTCCGGCGCCGCTGAGTCTCGTGTCGATCGCATCACCGGCGAATGGAGCGCGATCCGGGCCGAGCTGAGGACGAAGGGGGTGCTGCTCGGCGCCATGACGGTGGCGACTCGACTTCCGCGCACCTTCGAGTCGAGCGACCTGGAGTTCGTGGCCGCGGTGGCCGACCAGATCGCCGTCGCGCTCGATCGCGCTCGCCAGCACACGAGGGAGGCTCGGACCGACTACCTCACAGGGCTGGCCAACCGGCCGGAGTTCGAGCGCGCTATCGATCGCGCGGTCGCCGCCGCCCAGCGCCACAAGCGACGTCTCGCCCTCATGATGATCGATCTCGACAACCTCAAGTCCATCAACGACTCCCAGGGCCATCACGTGGGCGACGAGGCCATCCGCGTGCTGGCGCAGGAGCTGCAGCGGGCGGTTCGAGCCACCGACACCTGCGGCAGGCTGGGAGGCGACGAGTTCGGGGTCGCGATGCCCGACGCCGACGAGCGTCATGCGAGCGATGTCGCGACGCGCGTGCGCCAGTCCCTCGCAGAGCTGAACCGCACCGGCAGGTCGC
The DNA here is from genome assembly GCA_005880945.1 of Chloroflexota bacterium. GTDB lineage: Bacteria > Chloroflexota > Dormibacteria > Dormibacterales > Dormibacteraceae > Palsa-872. The sequence goes on from VBIU01000041.1 coordinate 7,694, forward strand.
CGGTCCCCGTGCAGTTCAGCATCGGCATCACCTCATGGAGGACGGGCATGGACTGGCAGGCCATGTACCAGGTGGCCGACAAAGCGCTGTATATCGACAAGCGTCGACGTCACGCCGGGCGCAATGCAGTCGGTGACGTCGGTAGCTAGCTCGGGGAGCGCAGCGGCCCCTGCCGGCCCCGTCTTGGGACAGGAGTTCTTCGATCGGGACACGATGGCGGTCGCGCGCGAGCTGCTGGGCAAGGTGCTGGTGCGCGAGGTCGAGGGCACGAGGTTGTGGGGGCGGCTCGTGGAGGTCGAAGCCTATCTCGGGCCTGACGACCTTGCGGCGCACTCGTCAGGCGGCCGGCGAAGCCCGCGCAACGAGGTCATGTACGGACCTCCCGGGCACGCGTATGTCTATTTCACCTACGGCATGCACCACTGCCTCAACTTCGTGACGCAGCCTGAAGGCACACCGCAGGCTGTGCTGGTGCGCGCGCTCGAGCCCGGACCAGGCGTCGGGCGATGTGGCGGCCCGGGGCTGGTGTGCCGGGCCTTCAGCATCGACCGCAACCTGAACGGGGTGGCACTGATCCCCCCGACGCTCTATGTCATCGACGACCACGAGCCGGCACGCCGGATCTACGAGACGCCACGGATCGGAATCGACGGCACAGGCGATTGGCGTGACCGTCCGATGCGGTTCTGCTGGGACTCGCCAGACCTCTCGCGGCCGATCCCGAAAGCGCTGCGGGTTGTTTAGGGCCAGCGTCCTTTAGAAGGGTCGGTCCGTTGCAAGCTCGCCCAATCGGCTCGTAGCGGGGCGAAAGCGTCGACCACCGTCGCGCCTTGGGCGCCGGCGGTTGCCTCATGAGGCATGTCGCTCGGGATGGTATAGGTGTCCCCTGCGTGGAGCTCCCTCTTCTCCGAGCCGATTCGCATGGTGAGGCTGCCGCTGATGACGAAGCCGAGCTGCTCGTTCTCGTGCTTGTGCTCGGGGACGCCGGCGTTCGGTTCGAGGTCGACGACGGCCAGCGTCATCCGCTCGCCCGTGACCGCGCGCGCATGGACGCCTTCGCGAAGAACGTGCGGCCTGATTTTGTGCAGCTCGAGGAAGGTGCTCACTCGACGACGCGGTCGATGATCGTCGCAGTGCCCAGGCCGCCGCCGCAGCACATAGTCTCGAGACCGTAACGCAGGTCGCGCCGCTCTAGCTCGTACAGGAGCCGGTTCATCAAAATCGCGCCCGAAGCGCCGAGCGGGTGACCGACCGCGATCGCGCCGCCGTTGACGTTGGTCTTGTTGATGTCGGCGCCGGTCTCCTTCTCCCATGCGAGCACAACCGAGGCGAACGCCTCGTTGACCTCGAAGAGGTCGATGCTCTTCAGGTCGAGTCCCGCCTTCTTTAAGACCGCAGCGGTTCCCGGGATCGGCCCCTCCAGCATCAGGACAGGATCGGTGCCGACCACGGCCTGCGCACGGATGCGAGCGCGCGGCTTCAGGCCGAGCTGCTTGGCCTTTTCGAGAGACATGAGCAGCACCGCGGCAGCGCCGTCGGAGATCTGGCTCGAGTTGCCGGCGGTGATCGAATGCTCTGGATTGAATGCGGGTTGGAGCGCCGAGGTGGCTTCGTAGCTCGCGTTCGGCCGGATGCCTTCATCCTTGCTGAAGAGCTCGCTGTGGCCGTTGCCGTTTCCCGATACCTCCACCTGCATGATCTGGGACTTGAAATAGCCCTTCACAGTCGCTTCGTTGGCAAGCTGGTGACTGCGAACGCCGAACTCGTCCATCTGCTTGCGCGAGACGCCGTACTTTCGGGCGATGAGCTCAGCGGAGATGCCCTGCGGGACGAGGTCGTACAGCTCCATCAGCTCCGGCGGGAATGGCGACCCTGGGGACATCGCATTGGACCCCATCGGAATCCTCGTCATCGACTCGACTCCACCCGCGATGGTGATGTCGCATACGCCGGACTGGATGAGGTTGGTGGCGAAATGAATCGCCTGCTGGCTGGAACCACACTGCCGGTCAACTGTCGTCGCCGGTGTAGTGACGGGGAAGCCCGCAGTGAGCCACGCGCTGCGCGCGACGTTGAGACTCTGCTCGCCCGCCTGGGTCACGCATCCGAAGACGACGTCTTCCACTTGCTCGGGTTTGATGCCCGCGCGGTTGACGATTTCTTTCAAGACGAGCGAGCCGAGGACGACAGGATGAATGTCCTTGAGCTTGCCGTTGCGACGCCCAATCGGTGTCCGGACGGCCTCGACGATCACGGCTTCGCGCATCTTCAACGTCTCCTTGTACCTTTGGTCACTTTCATTCTAGGCGCGCATTCCGACGCGCATTAGTCGGTCGCGGTGTTCTGTGTCAAGCCACAAACATTTGCCTGGCATGAGCAAAATTTTTTGTGTTGACTCCGTCTTAATCCGCTGATAACTTTCGCGACGCCCCAAGCGGCTGAGTACGGTAAACCTGAGGATACCGAACGTCGAGTAGGTGGAAGGTCCGGCGCAAGCCGGGGTGGAAACCGAAAAACGCATAGGGGACTTCAGGGTAAACAGGAAGGTCGCTTGGGGCATCTTTTTCCACAACCCCTGCACACCTTACCTCAATACGAAAAGCCGTCTTTTCTGGCATCCATGCAAGCTTTCTCCACAGCACCGGGGTTGAAGCTGCCACCCCGCCTCACGAGCTCTTGGACGCCCTCCTGAAGCCGGACCACCGGCATCGGGTCCTCGAACCGAAGCCAGCGGTAGGCGATCGGCCTGGACCATTCGCGACCCTCGGATTCGTAGAGCCGGCGATGCGCATCGATCACTATCTGCTCGACCTGCGACAGCAGGCCAGGCTCGCCGGCGCTGACCCTCGCAAAATCCTGGCCGGCCATCCACCCGAGCAGCAGGTCGAGCCGGGAGCCGGGGTCTACCTCGATGCCTCGGGCGGCAGGGGGCTGGACGGCACGGCCGCGATCTCGTAGAGGCTCGAACGCAGCGTGCATATAAAAGGAAGGTTGCGGTAGAGCTCACGGTAGTCGAGCCCGTAGCCGACCACGTAGTCGTTGGGGATCTGGAAGCCGACGTATCGCACGGGCACCTTGGCCAGACGTCGTGTCGCGCGATCCAGCAGCGTCACGACTTCGACCGAGGCTGGATTTCGCGAACGCAGCTCCGACAGAACGTAGTCGAGGGTGAGGCCGGTGTTCACGATGTCCTCGACCAGGAGGACGTGGCGGCCTTCGATCGGGTAGTCGATGTCGCGGGCGATGCGAACCCTTTCGCGCGGCAGCGCGCCGGCGTAACGCCGGAGATCCAGGTAGTCGATGACGAACGGGACTTTGATCTCTCGCGCCAGGTCGGCGAAAAAGAAGGTGATGCCCTTGAGCACTCCTACCAGCACTATCGATCGCCCGCGATAGTCACGCGTGATCTTTCGAGCCAGAGCCCGGACGCGCGTCTCCAGCTCGACGGGTGAGATGACGATGTCGCCGATGTCCTGCTTGCGCAGGTTTTGAACCTCCACCGCGCCGTACCCGGCCTTGGCGAGGAGCTGCTGGTAGTCCTTTCTATACAGGAGCCTGACGTTGACGTCCGGGTACAGCTCGCGCAGTAGGCGCACCTTCCGGTTCTTCGGCGTCACCAGGGATTGCTTCATCGTCGTGAGCTCGAGGTACAGGTCGTGCTCAGGGAGATAGAAGTCCGGGGTGAACATCTCCGCGACGCGTTCGCCCTCCCAGGCGATCGGGAAGGAGACCGGCTCGTAGACCCAGCGGATCCGGTAGTAGTCGAGGAAGCGCGCGAACTCCTGCTCGGAAGGGTGTGCGAACTCCACACGCGCATGGGCCGGACCAGTGCGTCTGACCAGGCGCGAGCGCTGCCTGACGGGGCGGCGCCATTTTTGCGGAACGGAAATCTGGGCGGACGACGCCAAGGAAGCCCTGAAATTGTACTCTCGGTCTTGAGCAGGACTCATGAGCACACCGGCGCAGAGGATGGTTGCCGAGCAGCTGCTTCCGAATGGCGTCACTGACGAGCGCGTGCTGGAGGTGATGTCGGCGATCCCGCGCGAGGAGTTTCTGTCCGGCCGGCTGCGGCGCCACGCCTACGAGAATCGCGCCCTCGCCATCGACTGCGGCCAGACGATCTCGCAGCCGCTGGTGGTCGCGTTGATGACCCAGGTACTCATGCCCCGGCCGGAAGATATCGCGCTCGAGGTCGGAACCGGATCGGGCTATCAGGCAGCCGTGCTCAGCCGGCTGTGCAAGAAGGTCATCACCCTGGACAGGGAGCCCGCGCTCGCCGAGCACGCTTCCGAGACGCTCGGGCGGCTGGGGTTCACGAACGTGGAGGTGGCGGTGGCCGACGGCAGCCAGGGCTGGCCCGCGTCCGCTCCATATGACTTGATCCTCGTCGCATGCGCCACGCCCGAGGTGCCCTCCGCCCTGGTCGAGCAGCTCGCCCCGAACGGCCGGATGGTGATTCCTCTCGGGAGCTCGGCCGACGAGCACCAGGACCTTCGCATCTACGAGCTCCACCAGGGCGAGCTGTCATCGCGCTCGCTCTTCCCGGTCCGGTTCGTCCCCTTAAGGACTGGATGACCTAACAGCTGGCGGGGCAGGGTTGGCCGGGGTCCCCCCCGGCCGTTTCTTTGTCCTCTCCACACAAGCGTTGGGCGTCGAAGACCGCCGTCACGGACTGGGTGAAGCTTTCGGGCTTGGGCTCGGCGTGGCTTTAGCGGTGGCCGTCAAGGTTTGCAGCTGCTTCAAGATGTCGCCCACTTTCACCATCTCCGACGCGTAGGTGGTGAGGTCTCCCGACTTGAGCGCGGCGTAGGCCGCGGCATAGTGCAGGTTCGCCTGGCTCACCAGGTCGGCGATCTGCGCGATCACGGCTGGGGTGATCACGGGCGGCGGAATGTTGGTTGGCGGCGGCGCGGTCGACGTGCCGACCAGCTGGTCGATCGCCTGCTGGAGCGTATCGGTGTAAACGACCTGAACCTGGTCGGCGAGGATCACCTTCTTCAGCTCCGGCAGACCCGACGCCGAGGTTGCTCTGAGGTAGATGGGTTCGAAGTAGAGGAAGGAGTCGCCGATCGGCACGACGAGCAGGTTGCCCTGCTGGACCGTGGATCCCGTGCCATGGAACAGAGTGAAGTCGCGAGAGATGACCGGATCCTGGTTGATCCGATTCGCGACCTGCTGGGGACCGAAGATGACCTTGTCCTTGGGCAAAACGTATGAAACGTATTCGCCGTAGTTCGAACCGTCGGCCCGAGCGGCCATCCACGAGACCATGTTGTTCTTCAGGTGCGGAGTGAACGGCATGATGAGCAGGAACTCGGGATTCTGCTCACCGGGCAACCGAAACAGCACGTAGTACGGCTGCACTGGCGTGGACGCGCTTCCCGGGGCCGTCTGCGCGGTTGGGATGTCCCATACGTCCTCGCGCGCGAAGAACACCCTGGGGTCGGTGATGTGATAGGTCGCGTAGATTCCGACCTGGACGTCGAACAGGTCGACCGGTACCCGCAGGTGGGCCCGGAGCCCGGCCGGCATCGCGTCGATCGGCTTGAAGAGGGACGGAAAGGTCGCCTGGTAAGCATTGATGATCGGGTCCTTGGGGTCGATCACGTAAAAGTCGGCGGTGCCTTCGTAGGCGTCGATCACGACCTTCACCGAGTTGCGGACGTAGTTGATGTCGAAGGGGTTGGTGGAGGTGGGCTGGAAGGTGCTCGACTGCGAGTAGGGGTAAGTCGAGCCGGTCGTGTACGCGTCGAGGATCCAGTAGACGCGGCCGTCGACGACGACCGCGTACGGGTCCTGGTCGAAGGTTAGGAAGGGAGCCAGCTCCTGCGCGCGGTCGAGGATCTTGCGGCGGAAGAGCATCTCGCTCTTGTCGGTCACCTGGGGTGACACGAGTAGGTTGAAATCGCCCAGCCTGAGGGCCCACAGGGCGCGGTTGACCGGGGTCATCGGAACACCGTGGCTGCCGGTGAAGGTGGTGAACACGTCCTGGCTTCCCTGCGGGAAGTCGAACTCGCGCGTGTTCGATGGCGCAAGCACGTAGTTGTCGGTGAGCTCGCCGAAGTAGATGGCCGGCTCGGTGACCTTGAGGGTGCCGGTGGGTGGCAGGTCGCCGACGATGTAGTCGGGCAGGCCCTCTCCGACAACCGCGTTGACCGGGCTGGCGGCGACGCCGTATCCGTGCGTGTACTGGAGGTGCTCGTTGACCCAGTTCTGTGCCGCGGGAGGCAGCTTGTTCACGTCGAGCTCCCGTGCGCTGATTTCGAGCGACGTGTACGCCGTCGGTGTGGTGGCCGACCGGGACACTGTGTACCGGTCGATGTCGATGTCGTTGAAGCTGTAGTACGTACGGATTGTCTGCAGTTGCTCGTAGACGTCCTTGAGCGGTGTGTAGTCCCACAACCTCAGGTTGTCGACAGTGGCCTGGTCGTTCTGCACGTCTTTCTTGGTCAACGGCTTGTCGCCAGTGAAGTTGCTGACAGTCACGTTCGTGAGCCCGTAGGCGGCCCTCGTGCCGGCAATCTCTCTTTCGATGTAAGGGAGCTCGTACGACTGGGCGCTCGGAGTCACGAAGAAGCTCTGCACGATGGACGGATAGACCTGTCCGATCACGAGCATTAAGACCCACAGCCCAGCCGCGGTCACCGGTAACCAGATCCGCCTCAGCCACATGTTTGCGAGCAACGCACCGGCCAGGACGACACCCGCGCCGGCCTGAAAGGTGAACAGCGGAAGCCGCGCATTGACGTCGGTGTAGGCGGCGCCCCACACGACGCTGCTGTTGTGCTCGAAGAGCAGGTCGTAGCGGCCGAGCCACATCCAGCCGGCAAGCACCAACGCGAAGATCCCCAGCAGCGCGGACAGGTGCGCTATCGACAGGGGGGTGAGGTTGAAGTCGAACGCGTCGCCTCGCCAGGCGTACAGCCCTCCGATGACCAGCGCCGACATGAATCCCAGCCCCAGGGCCCAGTTCGCGATCGAATGCAGAAAGGGCAGCGTGAGCAGGTAGAAGGAGACGTCCTGGTGGAGGACGGGGTCGCTGATGCCGGTGGGTGACGCGTGCTGGAAGAGGGCGAGGGACTGCCACTGCGTGCCCACGCCGCCCGAGAGGATCAGGGCAACCAGCGCGGCCGCGGCCAGGGCGATCCCGCCGGTCGGGCTGCGCACAATCGCGCGCCTGATGCCGACTGCCCGAAGCGCCGGTCCCGAACGCACCCGCAGGGCGATGATCACGTTCGCCGCGAGGTAGAGGAAAGCGATCGCGAAGCTGCCTAGGAAGAGGGACGCACCAAGTAGGAGCCGGGTCGTGAACACGTCGCGATAGCCCAACGCGTCGTACCACTCGCGCTCGGTGAAGACCCAGACCACAGGGCTGGCGAATATGAAAACGATGATCGCCAGACCGAAGAGGGCGGCGCCGAACCAGAAGCGACGCGGCGGTCGAGGGATGCGGATCTCACGCGCCCCCTCAAATGGTCCGCCACGCTCGAACGGATCGAACGGGCGGTATCCCGGGCGACGGCTCATGAGTAACGAATCAGGTTAACCGCTCCCGGGAGGGGACTTTTGATCTACCGGCCGTCGAGGGCTCGGTCGTCGGCGCTGAAGTCCGGGTCCGAGCCGTCCGGCGGATTCGCAAGGTGCCACGCCACAGTTGCGCGAAGCGCGGTCGCGGGGTCTGATGTGGTCCAACCAAGGAGCCCACGAGCCTTGCGTCCGCTGGCGATGATGTGTTGCGCCATGGCGCCTGTGGGCTTGAGGTCGTCCGGCAGCAAGTCGTCGGTCACCCGAACCAGCTCGGCCTCCGAACCGGCGGCGTCCAGGATCATCCGGCTCCACAGCCCGATCGAGAAGGTTCGGTCCTCGCACAGGTTGAGCACCACGCCCGCGGCGGCCGGCGACTCCAGCGTCAGACGAGTTCCCAGGGCGACGTCGCGCACGTAGGCGCGGCACGCGAGCCACATGCCCGCGCCGATCGGAATGCGCGTGCGTCCGGCGCGGACCCTGCGGAGGATGAACTCCTCGCGGCGCTGATAGTCGCGCTCGCCGTAGACCATGGGCAGCCGGAGCGATGTCGCGCCGCGCGGCAGGTACACCTCTTCCACGTCGAGCTTGTCGTAGTCGTCCATCCCTTCCCGCTTGCCCTTGTACGGATACCGGTTTGTTCGCACCGGCGACTCCTCATCGAGAGGGACCGGGTCAGTTTCCACGTCGTCGTTCAGCGCGCCGAACGCGCGATACACGTCCATGCTGGAGATGACCGCGAGCCGGATGCCGGTGGGGAGCGCAGCGACAGCAGTCTCGGCATCAGGGCGTGTGAGTGCGCGGCAATCGATCGCGGCGTCGGGACTGAATTTCTCGAGCACCGCCCGATGTGCCGGAAGGTCGGCGCGCTCGACGTGCAGGTGCTCCGCCAGGGGCAAGCCCTCGGGTTCCAGCACCCCGCGGTGCACCAGGAGCAGCTGGTGGCCCGCCGCGGCCAGGTCGTCGACGATGGCGCGCCCGATGAAGCGCGTGCCGCCGAGGACGACGACTCTCAACGAAAATTAGTGCCCAACGTGGCGCTGTAGGCCGGATTCACTCCGGCCGTCACTTACGCCTCCGCAACTCTGACCTCGCAGGTGCGTAGCACTCTCAAACAATCCCATCGATATACCGGAAAGAGAGAGCCGCGCGCGAAGCGCCCGGCGATGAGGGAAAACCATTCGGGTTTTCCCTCATTCTTCAAGCGCGTGCCGCCGAGGACGACGACCCTCAAGCTGGGCGGAGGGCTGCGGGGTTGCGCTCCACTATTAGGTCTATGAGGCCCCAGTCCTTGGCCTCTGCGGGGTTCATGAAGAAATCACGCTCCATCGCCCTCTCGACATCCTCCAGCGGCCGGCCCGTGTGCTTTGAGTAGATGCGGGCCATCGCTTCGCGCTGCCGGAGGATCTCTTGCGCGTGCAGCTGTATGTCCGTTGCTTGCCCCTGGATGCCCTGAGTGAAGGGCTGGTGGATGAGGATCTGGGCGTGCGGCAGCGACATGCGGCTGCCCTTGTCGCCGCCGGCAAGGAGGATCGAAGCCCCGCTCGCGGCCAGCCCTGTGCAGAGCGTGCCGACCTTCGGCCCCACGTACTGCATCGCGTCGTAGATGGAGAGGGCGGCCGTCAGCGAACCGCCGGGGCTGTTGATGTAGAGCTGAATGTCCTGGTTCGGAGCCTCGCTCTCGAGGAAGAGGAGCTGCGCGGTCACCGTGCTCGCCAGGTCGTCGTCGATGACGCCGCGAACGAAGATAACGCCGTCTTTGAGCAGGCGAGAGTAGATGTCGTAAGCGCGCTCGCCGCGCCCGTCATTGGTGATCACCGTCGGAATCAGGTGCATCTGGTTACCTCCTCGGCTGGAAGCCAATCGGTGGCCGCGCCTTCGGCGGCGGGTTGGACATGGCGAGGTACGCGCTGAAGTCGGCGACGCTGCGCAACGCCTCCATCGGGAGGCCGGCGGTCGCGAGCCGGAGCTTGACGGGCGGATCGTCCGGCCACGCCGGCCGCTCGGAATCCGCCCCCAGCAGCCTGGAGAGGTCGGCGTAGATGTCGGCCGGCCGGGCGCCCAGCGCGTGGGCGACCGCCAGGAGGCGCTCGGTCGAAACCTCCTTGCGTCCGCGCTCGACCTCGGAGAGGTGGGCGGGGGACAGTCCTGCCTCGGCCGCCACCTCGGTGAGGGTGCGGTGCACCGCCTCGCGCCGGCCTCGAAGCACGGCGCCGAGCGCAGCGCGCACGGCCTGGGCTGATTCGCTGTAGGCGAACGACATTCCTTACAGGCGAAGTCTAGCCTGGTTTGGGCCTCCGCGTGAAGGTCGGTGGCGGGGGTGCCGGGACAGCCCGGCGCTCGGCCTCTGTCTTCGCGTGACGCCGCTCCAGCTCGAGCCTCAGGCTCTCCTGGCCGCGAGCCATCGCCCAACGATGGTTGGCGCCGAAGATCGGCCTGAACGCGAAGGTGCCGTATCGCAACAGCGGCTTGTCCGCCCTGATTCGCCAGTCGTATTTGACGCTCACGATGTCCCCTTGCTGCTCCAACGTCCAGACTCCGGTGCCGACGAAGTCGCCGTCCGCGACGAGCGTGAAACCTTCGTCTCCGCGCGACTCCGTCACCTTGAAGCTCCACCTGAGTGTGTAGGGAAGCCAGCCCTTGGTGTACAGCTCGACGACGCGGCCGACGCCTGTCTTCGGGTCGCCTGGCTCCAGCTCCTTCACACCCAGGTAAACCGACGGCCACCAGCGGACCAGACCGAGCGGATCGCCGAGCACCTCAGCGACCTCATGCGCTGTGCCGCGGACCTTCCAGATCGTGACGAAGTGGTACTCGGCGGACATCCGGTCGACTCTAGTCCTTCAGGTTGTTCGGGTCGAGGAGCTCCTGTTTCGGGCGCTCGATCCGCTGGCGCGACCGCATGATCTCGATCAGCTTCTTCCGCCCTTTCGGTGGCCCGATCATGATCCCGCCGACGAGGCGGTCGTCTTTGAAGAAAAGCTTGCGGTAGAACTTTTCCTCGAAGCTGAAGGTCCTGACCGACTCGAGGCCCGGCTGCACATCTGGGGTCACCCCCATGACGGCGAGCGTCGACCCGAACATCGTGGTCGTGTATGTCGGAACATCAAAGAAATCCTCCGAACCTCCGGCCATGTTTCTGGCCGCGACCTTGCCATGCGCCTCCGCGTTGTCCCAGGTGCCCATCTGGTTGTGCCGTTCGACCATTAGGTCGTAGAAGACGGCAATGTCGCCCGCCGCGTAAACGTCCGGAGCCGAAGCCTGCAGCTTGGAGTCGGTGACGATGCCCTTGTTCAGCTCCAACCCGGCTGCACGCACCGGTTCTGTGTAGTAGTCCAGGCCGACTCCGTAAGTGAGCAGGTCGAACTCGACACGATATCCGTTCACCGTCTCGGCCACGAAGCGCCCGTTGTTGCGGCTGAACTTCTGCACCTCGTCCGATGTGATGAAGTCGACGCCCTGAGCTTCGCCGAGCTGCCGGCACAGCTGACCACCCTCCTCGTCGAGGACGTATCGAAGGAACCACGGGCCGCGCATGATCCAGGTCAGCTTCGCTTTTTTGCGATAGCTCACACCCTCGGCCAGCTCGTAGCCGATGAAGCTCCCGCCCATGACCAGCACGCGTTCCGATGTATCCGCCTTCTCGATGATGGCGTCGGTGTCGTCAAGGGTCTGAAAGCCGATGCACTGTGAGATCTGGTCGGACCCGGGCCATGGCGGCGGTTTGGGCCGGCCGCCGGTGGCGACGAGGAGCGCGTCGTACGCGAACTCCTGGTCGCGGTTCGTACGCACGATCTTGTGCGCAGCGTCGATCTCGGTTGCCCAGGTTTCGAAATGGATGTCGAGGTTCTGCCTTGCGTAGTCCTCGGCCGTGCGCATGAAGACCTTCTCTCTTCGCACCTGCCCGCGCAGATATCGAGGCAATGCGACGCGGTTGTACAGGGGGTGGCGCTCCGCCGCGATCATGACGACCGAGGCTTCGGCATCGATCTTGCGCAGCTCCTCGGCAGCAGTCTGTCCGGCGATGCCGTTGCCGAGGATGACGTACCTGCGCGTCAACTAAAGGTTCAAGCGGTAGAGGTACATGTTGTCGTCGTCATTCGCGAAATCGTATCCGCTGGCATGCATGTCTTTCCCGGCGGGGTGATCGCGCGGCAACGCGATCACCACGTCATCGAGGCCGTCCGCATCCGCCTCGAAACGCAGCGCCATCAGCAGCTCGCGAAGCGCTCCACCCTTGCCCGCGACGAACGCCACGGCCAGGTTGTCGCCCCATGGCTCGCGGAGTCCGGCGATCGCCCGGCCGCCGGGCCCGGCGCGCAGCATGCCGATACCCGCCAACCGTGACAGCTCGGCGGAGGCCAGGTCCTGTGCCCCGTTGAAGTCCGCGGTGACGCCTCCCCAAAGTTCGATGCCCGGGCTCGACGCGATGGCCGCCCACAGCTTGTCCGCCTCGTCCGCGGTGGGAATTCGCGCCGACTCGCCGCCTTCGACCCGCCCACCTCGCCACCAGCGATCGTCCTGGATTCGCTCGAAACCGAGCTCCTCAAAAAGGCCAGCCGCGTCCAGGTTGCCGGTGGCGAGCCTCATCTCCCGGAAGCTCTGCTCGCGCGCTTCCGCGATCGCCGATTCCAGCATGGCGCGTGCCAGACCCTGCCGGCGATGCGTGCTCGCGACGCGCAAGCCCTCGTACCAGATCAAGCCGGAGGCGTATGGCCTCAGGCGCTGCAGACCGACCACGATGCCGTCCACCTCGAGCGCCTGGAATGCGGCGCCCGCGTCGGCCACCCAGTCGTCGAATACGCGCGGCACGTAGTCGTGACCACCCCAGACATCGCGCGTCATCTCGATCACCCTGTCGCGGTCTGCCGGCCGCACCGGCCGGAGGCTCAGGCGGTCCGCGGTTGCCAATGTGCGATCCCTGACAGCGTGAGGCCGCCGTTGAACACCAGCTCGCCTCCTTCCTCGACCAGCACATCCCGCAGGATGGCTCGAGCCTTGTCCTCGTCCCAGCCCTCTCCAATCAGCGCGCGGCAGTCGGCCAGCGCTTCTTCGCTGTCCGCATATCGCTGGAAGATCGGGTAGCGGACGAAGTCGACGTCCGGAGCGATCCCCATCTGCATCAGGAGCATGAAGAGATCGCTGAAGCGGGGGAATCGTGGCTCCTCGCCGCCAAGCATCTTCTCGCGAACCACCGCCGCCGGGTGGACGACAGGCACCTCGCGCATCATCAGGAAGATCCGCTCGCGTGCCGACCGCTCCATCTTGGCGATGAACGACACGGGGTCCTCGACGCCATAAAGCACGTGGCAGCAGATGAGCAGGTCCGCCGGCGCGACAGCGGCGTCCTCCCACGTGCTCGCCACAACAGTCATGTTGTCGCGCGGCGGGATCAGCGCGCGCATGCCCTCCGACGGCTCGATAGCGGTGACCCATTCCAGTCGGTCGGCCAGTGGCAGGGCGTGGCGTCCCGCGCCCGCTCCCACGTCGATCAGGGTCTTGCGCGGGGACAGGTAGGGCGTGAGCACATCGAGGAATTCGTCGGCCCTCGCGCGCGTCGAGCGCGCAAAGCTCGGTGCGCGGCGGTCCCAATATGCGGTGTCGCCATGAGCGCCGGCGGCGGCGGAGCGTTCCGCGACCAGCGATTTCCACTGTGCGGCCCAGTCGACTTCGCTCGTCCGGCCTGGGGTGTCTCTCATCGGCAAACCGAGGCTACCGCATCGCAAAAACCGGCGCGAACCGCGCGCGTTGTCGCCGTTTCGCTGGCAGTTTTTAACATGGTTGGGGATAAGTCGGGGACAATTCCCGCTCCTCCGAGCTAGATGCTGGGCCTCTTCAGCCGCCGGGCCACCAGATGTGGGGGTCGGTCTACGATAGCTCCCAGCGTGGCCGGCACCCCTAGCCCCGAATTCACAGCGGCCGAATCCGCTCTGCTCGGCAGGTACTTCACCAACCTCGACCGGCCGGTCTTCGGTCTGCGGAACCTGCCCGAGGTGGTCAAGGGGGCTCTCTTCTCGCGTTACTCACGCACCGAGAAGAGCCTTCGCCGCGTCCTCCTCGACGAGTTCATCAACGAGCCCGACTCCGGCTTCCATCAGCTGGCAGGAGCTCCGGCCGACGCCGACGATATGGTCGCCGTCCGCCGCGCCGAGGAGTTCTACGAGCGTGTGCTGGTCGGCTACGGCGACGACTCGGTCGCCGAGCTGGCAGGCGCTCATATCGCGGTCGAGCGCGTGTCGACCCTGGCGGCCAAAGCGCTGGAGGACAGTCGCATCGGCATCTCGCCGCTCGAAAAGTCGACCCGGTACGTCCGGTTCGATCGACCGGGTCCGGACGGCCGCTACCTCTACCATCGCGGCCCGGAGCTCGCTCATCCGGACTACGAGGGGGCCGCCGACAGCCTGTTCAAGACCTACAGCGAGCTGATCGAACCCCTGACCCGGTCCATCCGCGAACGGTTCCCACTCGAGGAGGGAGAGACGGATCGCGCCTGGAAGTCGGCCACCAGGGCGAAGGCGCTCGACATGCTGCGCGGGCTGCTGCCGGCCGGCACGCTCACCAACCTGGGCCTCTTCGGGAACGGCCGGGCCTTCGAGTACCTGATCACAAAGATGTCCGCGCACGAGCTCCCGGAATGCCGGCGGCTCGCCGCCGAGCTACACCGCGAGCTCAGCCTGGTCATCCCTGCCTTCGTCAAGCGGGCCCTCGACGAGCGCTATGGCGCACCGGCAGCCGAGCGCATCTCGAGGATCCGTTCCAAGACCGAAGGCACAGCGCGCCGCCACCGCCGAACTGGTACGGGCCCGTCGGTCAGCCTCTTGGAGCACGATCCTGACGCTGAGCGCAAGGTGGTCGCGGCCGCGCTCTTCCCGCATTCCGACGCCGGCTGGCAAGATCTGGAAGGCGACCCCGGGGCGGTCCTCGAGGCCATCCTCGGCGACCGCGCCAATCGCCGGCAGCGGGCGCCGCGCGCCCTCGAGCACGCCCAGTACGCCTTTGAGATCGTCGCCAACTTCGCCGCCTACCGAGACCTGCACCGTCACCGGATGCTGACGCAGGACCGCCAGGTCTTGGGCACGGCCCTCGGCTATGACACCCCGCCCGGCCTATCCGAATTCGGAATGGAGGGCCCCTTTCGATCGGCGATCGATGCCGCCGTGGCCGCCCATGCCGGGCTCGAGCGCGACGCCGGACCCGCCCTTGCGCAGTACGTCGTCCCGCTAGCCTTCCGCGTCCGCTGGTACTTCCGCGTCAACCTGCGCGAGATCTACCACCTGTGCGAGCTCAGGACGACTCCGCAGGGCCATCCGGACTACCGCTGGGTCGCCCAGGAGATGTTCCGCCTGGTCGGTGATGTACATCCTCGGCTGGCGCGCTACGCCAGGTTTGTCGACATGGGCCCGGGGGACGAGCTGGAGCGCCGGCGGTCGGAGCGGCGCATGGACGCGAAGCTGAGCGCGCTCGACCGCAATAAATAAGCCCGGCGAGGTCCGCTTGCCGGACGCGTGCTCTAGCATGAGCGGCGATGAATATCGAGGGATTGGGTGACCGGCCGACAAGCGAAGTTCTGGTGCCTCGGGGACCTGAGCGGCGAGGCGAAGGACGGCGCTTCATCGCCGAGCGCCGGGCCGGGGAGAGACGAGATCCGGTTCGGGCCACGGCCGGCCGGCGAACGCTCTTTCCCTTCGACAGGCGGATTGCCGAACGCCGTGCCCTGGAGCGCCGCGAATCCTGGCCTGAGCTCAGCCTCTAACCTCCTGGCTCCGGCTCTCCGCACGACGAGTGCCTGACGGGATGGCCCGCCCGGCTCTCATCGTCCATGGCGGCGCCGGACCGGTTCCCGTCACCGAACGACCGCTGCGTCAGGCCGCGGTCGAGCGAGCGCTCGCCGACGGATGGTCGTCGATCGGTGACGGCGCCTTGGCCGCGGTGGTGGCGGCCGTCCGCAGGCTTGAGGACGAACCCCTTCTCAACGCCGGCATCGGCGCCTGCCTCAACCTCGAAGGCGACGTCGAGCTGGATGCTGGAGTGATGGATGGCGCCGAGATGCGCGCCGGCGGCGTCGGCGCCGTGCGTGACGTACGGCACCCCGTCGATCTCGCGGTCGAGGTGATGCGGGACGGCCGGCACGTGCTGCTGGTTGGCGATGGAGCGTCCCGCTTCGCGCGGTCTCACGGGGTGGAGATGTGCGACCCGTCGACGTTCATCATCGACCGCGAGCGCCAGCAGCACGGGGGTGAGGGTCAGGGCGATACTGTCGGGGCGGTGGCGCGAGACTCGCAGGGCCACCTGGCAGTGGCGGTCTCAACCGGCGGCGTGCACAACAAATGGCCCGGCCGCATCGGTGATTCGCCGATCCCGGGAGCCGGGATCTTCGCTGACGATCGTTTCGGGGCCGTCTGCGGAACCGGCCAGGGTGAGGCCTTCATGCGCCTCGCGCTCAGTCGT
>VBIU01000081.1 GCA_005880945.1 Chloroflexota bacterium
TGGTCGCCGCCTGGCCCTCATCCGGCTGGAACGACGGCCGCAACGTCGGGCAGATGCTCGAGTTCATGTCCGCACGCGGGGAGATCGCGATCTCGGCTCGTGAGGGCAACGACAGGCTCTGGGATCTGGCTCAACGCGTGCACCGAATCGATCAGCCGGTGCTCACGGCGGAGGCGGCCGCTCACGTCCGCGCCGAGCGGCGTTTGAGCGCGCTCGGAATTGCCCGGCCCGAGGCCACACTGAGGTCGTTCGGTACGTGGGCCTCAGTGGGTGGCGTTGGCGTGCCGGTCGAGGTGGAAGGGGTCAAGGGCACGTGGGTCGTCGATCCAAAGCTGCTCCGGCGGCGGTTCGAGGGCCGCACCGCCATCCTGTCGCCATTCGACCGGCTGGTGCATGATCGGCGCCGCTTGCTGGACCTTTTTGGTTTCGACTACGTGCTGGAGATGTACGTCCCGCCCGCCAAGCGGCGGTGGGGCTACTACGTGCTCCCGATACTTCAGGGGGATCGGTTCGTCGGTAGGGCCGATGTAAAAGCGGACCGCGACAAGTCGGTCCTGCGAGTGCCGGCGCTCCACATGGAGCCCAAGACCGGTTCGGCGGACGTGGCGGCGGCCAAGGGTGAGCTCAATGAGCTGGCCGCCTGGCTGGCGCTCGACAAGGTGGTGGTGGAAAAGCTGATCAAGCAATAAGGAACGTGCGCGGGGCGCCTGCAGAAGGCGGAGCTGCGAAGCTAGCCAGCGGCCACCCCATCGGGCACCAGGGCAAGAATCTCGTCCACTCCCCTCGCCACCTTCTGCGTAATGACGCCGTCTTCTCCGATAAGGAACGCCACGGGCGTCGCAAAGATGCCGTACAGCATCGAGATCTCCCATCGGCGCTGCACAGCGACCGGAAACTCGAAGCCGTGCTGCTCGGCTTTCCGTCGATTTTCGTTTCGGTCTCCCCGACCGATCATCACGATCGAGAGGCCGTGGCCGGACTGCTCACTGTGAAGTCGAACGAGGTGAGGTGCAACCTCGTCGCACGGCCCGCACTGCGGATCGCTGAAGACGAGCAGCACCTGTCGGTGGAGGAAACCAGCGAGGGAGACAGTGCCCCCTGCGATGTCAGGGAGCTCAAAACGTGGGGCCGGCGTACCCGGCGGCAACCCATCTCGCTCGATGTGGCTTTGAGCCAGAGCGACACTGCTTCCGGAGCGTCGCTCCAGCATATCCAGTCGGTCGAGCATCCGGCCGTTCTGCCTGATCACCTGGTACAGGACCACCCAGTTGGCGGCCACGGCAATTCCGAAGGCGAGAAGCGTCGAGCCAACGAGAACCGCCTGCATTGTCGACACCTAGATGCAGTCGCCGGCGCTGTAGCAAGCTCCACGCATACAACAAGTGCCTGGCGGGCAGCAATTGACGCCGCATATCACACCAGACGTGCACTTGTGTGGGTGCCTGGCAGTGCTCGGAGCTGCAGCAAGAGCACTGAGGCCGGCTACAAGTGTTATTGCACCTGCAACCGAGCTCCCAGCAATCAACTTCAGCATGTTCCGGCGCGACGGCGATGTCGAAAGGGTTCTGGTCAGCTGATCGAATTGATTTTCCATTTGGCCAGGCTAGGCTCGGTCCGGCGCGAGCGCACCGGGAGAAATACCAGGCCATGTACCGGTTTGAGTACCTGTCTTTTGAGCTGCTCTCCCTAGTGCTTCAAGGCGATCTGGTCGAGTGCCGGGAGCGTGTTGGCCTGGTCGAAGGAGTAATGCACGATCTGGGGCGGGAACACCGCGACCACATTTTCGGCGACGTATGGGACGACGGGGACCACTTGCTCCATGACGTATGCGTCCAACTGGCCCCAGCACTCAATTTGACGCTGCACGGCGATGACGGATCGGCAATCAGAAATCCGGCTGTCGATGCTCGGGACGACCCTCACAGCGTAGCCCCAACGTCGCAACTGATCGGGCGTCGCGCCGACAAGGGATTCGTTGTCGCCGGGGATCGAGGAGCTGGAGAGTTCGTCGAAATCAGACGATGCGTTCATGAATGAATAGCCCAGCCCGGTTGTGAGCGCCAGGGGAATCCTCTTGGTAGGATCACCCGCCAAATCGAAGTAGGCCTTTGTCGCCTTCAGATCAAGCGTGATCCCGATCTGGGCCAGATCTTTGGCGATGCTTGCTCCGATCTCTTGCCATGGAGCGCCCACGGTTTGGGGAATCGTCAGCGCTAGGACGTGCTTGCAGACCGGCGCGCTGCAAGTTCCCGCGTGCTTCAGGTCATAACTGGAATGCCTCATCTCTCGCTGGGCCAGCTCCACGCGCCCCTCACCTTGGGGCGAACCGTACGGATCGTAGGCGGCAAGCGCGTCAGTCTCGAGGCTGTCGACAGCGAAGTGCGTTGCGACCTTGCCAGCGTCCGGCCCGCCGTAAAGGTCGAGGATGGCACCCTTGTCGATGATGTAGTTGACGGCCTTGCGGACGTGGACGTCGTCAAAAGGGGGGACCGCGAGATTCATCATGATCGCCCGCATGAAGTCACGGGAGTAAACACTCACCTTGCCCAACCGGGGATTTGCGCGCACTTTCTGAACGAGCCAGCGCTGAACCTGGAATGGCGGCGCGGCAAGCAGCACGAGGTCAGCCTTTCCCGAGTCCAACATCGTCGCCGCATCGTCGCGCGATGGCCCGATAACGATCTGGATGCTGTCGAGGTAAGCCGGCCGCAGCGCGTCTTGCGATCGCTTCCACTCAGGATTGCGGACCAGGGTCAGAGAGTGGCCTGGCCTGTAACCGCTCACCGGCAACTGTTGATCGGCGGGCATCGAGAAGTCGAGCCGTGGGCTGCCCTCGATCATGTACGGTCCGGACGACACCAGGAAGCGGCCGTACCCGCTGTCGTGGCCGCTCGCGACACCGAATGGGGCTGCGGGATCCGTCGGACTTGGCGGGATGGGGGCGCTGTCAGGCAGCGCGAAACGATCGGGAAGGTCGCCTAACGCCTGGTTGAGATGGACCTTGAGCGTGTATCTGTCGAGCGCCTCCAGGCCCGAGATGGTTGTCGCTTTTCCTTGGCCGTAACTCTCGAAGCCCTCGATCACCGAGTAGGTCTCCGCCGAGCCGTCGTTCGAGAGCCGGGCGTCGCGCTGCAGCGACCTGACGAAGTCCGCCGCCGTGACTTCTACTCCTTCCATCGGGGGGGAGTAGTGAACGCCTGGCCGGATCCGAAAGGTCCAGGTGTGCCCGTTCTCAGTGGCTTGGGGCAGCTTGACAGCGAGATCGGGCTGTAGTTCGGCGCCGCCCTCCGAGGCGGGCCGCCCGGTATAGCCGACCAGCGTTCGCAGCAGGCAGCAACGGAAGAGCTCACCGGCGTCGTACCAGGGACTGATTTGCGGGTCGAGCGCGTCCAGCTTCGGTTCAGGGTTGGCGAGGTCCGAAAAGGCAAACCCTGGCATCACCACTCGCAAGGTACCGCCAAAAGGAGGGCCAGAAGGCGCCGTCGACGGGCCCGCGGAGACGGGGGTACACGCGGCAGTGGCAACGATCAAGACACAGCCAATGAGCACGGTCCGCCGAGCGACTGAGTACTGACCCGGTGAGGCGGTCTTAGGGAGCATGCACAGTCACCCAGATGGATCGGTCATCGGCTGAGATCGCTTCCGCGCCATTGATGTACCGCGTCGTCCCTAGAGCGCGCGTTATGGGATCGACCCGAACGACCTGACCGGCCGCGATGACCCACAGCGAAGAGCCCGTGATGGCAACTCCTGATGGCCCGCTATCGACCGAGACGACTAATGCCGCGTCAGTTGATGGTTCGATCCTCTCGAGGAGGCTCGCCGCTTCGCTCACGACCCAGACCGCGCCAAACCCCGTCGCGATCGCCGTGGGAGCGCCGCGAAGGGCAATCGTGCCCTTGACCGCAGCTGAGTTCGCGTCAATTTCCGAGATCGTGGCGTCCAACGCATTGCCGACCCATACCTTCCCGAACCCGACAGAAATCGCCTCGGGCGCTCGGCCCACTCGGATTGTGGCCGTAACCGCGTTACTCGTCGGGTCGATCCGATAGACGAGGTTGTTGTTTTTGTTGCTGACCCAGATCTCGTTGTCTCCGTACGCAATTCCTGCCAGTCCAGTTCCTAATCCGATCGGATCACTCCACTGATTCGTTGCCGGGTCGAACCGCCACAGCGACTTCTCGCCGAAAGCCATGACGACCCAAACCCAGTGGGCTCCCACCGCAAGTCCGATCGGAGGCGCCCCGACAGGAACTCCTTTGGTCGTGACTACCGCCCGGCTATGAGGATCGATCCGCATGAGAGTTCGCGCGCTGTAGCTGATCTCCCACAGATAACCCTCACCAAACGCAAGCTGGCTGCCGCGTGCGTCAGTTGGTATGGTCCCTATCAGCCGGCCCGTGCCGTCGTCGATCTGGATCACGCTGTCCACCGGGCTCGCGACTGGGACCGCAGAACGGTTGATAGCCAAAGCGGCGATCGCAACCCCTGTGGCAGCGATTGCCGTGACTGCTAGTACCGCCGACAACCGCCTTGCTCGAGGCCATGAGCGGGCCTGAATTACACGTGCGGGGTCCACGCGCCCGCGGTTGGCCGCCTGCGCGGTCATCCAGACCGCGATCTGCGCGCGCGAATGGAAACCGAGCTTGTTGCGAATCTGCTCGAGGTGGTACTCCGCGGTGCGCTCGGAGATGAACAGCTTCGTGGCGATCTCGCGGTTGGTCAGACCCTCGGCCACAAGGCCGGCGACCTCCCGTTCGCGCTGGGTCAGGCTGATTGGTGCTGTCTTCAAGGCAGTGACCGGATGAGCGGCGTCGGCCAGATTGCAAGCTCCCCCGCGGCGAGTGCGTGGCCCACATTCTGGCACGGATCGGCCGGCGCGCCCAAAGCAACAACAGGTACTCAAACCCGTACCAGTTCCGGTAATTCTCCCGGTGCCAGGCGGGCCTGTGCCTCCTAGGGTGTGGGCCTCGCAATGTGTCCGAAATAGTGAATTTGTGGAGGCTGTAATGGAGCGCCTGCTCATCACCCGCCGTCACGTGTTGAAGGTCGCCGGGGTGGCAACCGGCTTGGCCGCCGCGAGCATGGTGCTGGGGCCCTTGAGGGTTCTCGCCGACGACGAGCCTGAGGACGGGCTTGGACCGTTCGGGCCGTGGTCACCTCCGGTACGGATCGAAGAACTCGAGTCCGATGCCATGGACTACCATCCGGCCATCTCCCGGGACGGCTTGAGCCTTTACTTCAGCACGAGCCGCTATGCCCCGGATTTCAAAGTCGCGATCGCGGTCGTCCGGCGTCCGCACCGCAAAGCGGCTTGGGACCTGAGCACACTGACCCCGGTCGAGGGCCTGAATGCCGCCGGGGCCACCGCCGCCCCAAATCTGACCCCAGATGGTCTTCTCATGTACTTTCAGAGCAACCGTCTTGGCCACGGCGGCGACCTGTACGTTTCATCCCGCCGCCACACCGACGATGCGTGGGGGCTCCCTGTGCTCGTTCCGGGACAGCTCAATACGCCGACAGCGAGCGAGTCGGCCGCCACTTATTTCCGGGATCGCACCAGCGGCGCCGTGCGCCTCTACTTTTCTCGCTTCCCAGGCATCGGCAGCATCGGCGACCCGAACCAGGACTTCAACATCTATGTGAGCGACCAGGACCAGGATGGCGCCTTCGGCGAGGGAACGCTCGTGCCGGCCTTGAACAGCGTTCCGAGTCCGGGGGATACTCCGGGTACGTGGTCGCGAGACACCCGGACCGCCATCCGGCGGGATGGGCTCGAGATGTTCATCACCTCCAACCGGCACGGCGGACTTTCGTACTCGGGAGGACCAATCGAAAACCTCTGGGTCGCAACGCGTTCGAGCACGTCCACCGATGACTGGGACGTGCCCATGCGGGTCCCGGCCGTCAACAGCGGTTTCGGCGAAGGTGGGCCAGCGCTGTCATGGGACGCCAGGACGCTGTATTTCTTCTCGGCACGGACCGCGGCGGCGGGGCCCGGTAACTGGCAGCTGTGGATGAGCACGCGTGAAGAGCTTGGAGACTGACATGCACTCGAAACGCCATGTAGCCCGCTTTAGGGGCCAAACGCGGGCTCTCCAAAGAGAGGTGGCGGAGGGGCAGGGATTTGAACCCTGGATAGGCTTGCACCTATAACGGTTTTCAAGACCGTCGCCATCAACCGGACTCGGCCACCCCTCCGAGGGCACCACGGATTCTAGGAACTCAGCGCGCCCCGATCACCTCGAGGCCGCCCATGTACTGCCGTAGCGGCTCGGGCACCGTGATCGTTCCATTAGGCCGCTGGTACGTCTCGATGATCGCGTCGATCGTGCGCGTGAGGGCGAGGCCGCTGCCGTTGATCGTATGGGCAAACCGGGGTGACGCTCCACGCGCTGGTCGGTACCGGATGTTGGCCCGCATGGCCTGGAAGTCGTTGAACACCGAGCACGACGACACCTCCAGGTAGCGGTCGAGGCCCGGGCACCACGCATTGAGGTCGTACTTCTTGTACTGCGCGAACCCCATATCCCCGGAGCACATCACCAGCACCTGGTAGTGCAGTCCCAAGCGCTTGAGGATGTCCTCGGCATCGGCCGTCAGCTTTTCGAACTCCTCCATCGAGGTTTCTGCGCTCGTGACCTTGACCAGCTCCACCTTGGAGAACTGGTGGAGGCGGATGAATCCACGCGTATCCTTCCCGGCCGCGCCGGCCTCGGAGCGAAAGCATGGCGTGTAGGCCACGTACTTCATGGGCAGCCGCTCGCCATCCAGGATCTCATCGCGGTGGTAGTTGGTCAGCGGCACCTCGGCGGTGGGCACCAACCACAGGTCGTGGCCCTCGACCCTGAATGCCTCAGCGCCGAACTTCGGCAGGTTGGCCGTCCCTGTCATCGAGTCGCTGTTGACGAGAATCGGCGGCTGCACCTCGGTGTA
>VBIU01000072.1 GCA_005880945.1 Chloroflexota bacterium
GACCACCGCAAGCTCGGCGGACGATACTGACCCACTACCGTGAAGCGGCGCGTGCGCGGTGCGCGACGACCCCTCGCCTCGCGAGCTCGGCCTCGACGTCGCCCGCAAGAAATCGATGCGCCGCCTCGTGTCGCCTCAATGCGGAATCCATGTGGCAAAGGGTCGGTGAAGTCCTAGAGTTGCTGGATAACGAGACGGGGATGCACTCTTGCTTGGTAACCAAACCAAGAGTCGCCGGGTGGCACCCTCGGCAAGAGGAGGCATCCCCGTGGAGTCGAGAATACCGGCATCGGAGCGGACAAGCCAGAAGCTCAGTGAGCTGCTGACCGAGGGCGTGGCCGACGGCGACGCCCGCGCCGAATTGCTCAAGCTCGCCGTGCGGAAGATCGTGGAGGAAGCGCTGGAGGCCGAAGTCGCCGAGGTCGTCGGACGTGGCTACTACGAAGGTGGCGCGACGCCCGGCGCCGGCTACCGGAACGGGTATCGCCGCAGCCGGCTGCGTACGGCCGAGGGCGCGATCGAGTACGGCGTGCCTCAGGTCGCGGTGACCGAGCGGCTGTGGCAGGAGTACGAGGCGTTCGCCGGCCGGGATCTCAGCGAGTTCGCCGTGGCCTATCTCTTTGTCGATGGCGTCGCCGAGCGGCTCCACGCCGGGCTGCCGCGCGAGGCGGTGCTGTGCGCCTGGGGGATCACCGAGGACGGCCACAAGGTGTTACTGCACCTGGCGCCCGGCACCAAGGAGGACACCGCGAGCTGCACGGCGTTCTTCGAGGACCTCAAGCGGCGCGGGTTGGCCGATCCGCTGCTCGTCGTCATCGACGGGGCGCCGGGGCTGATCCGCGCCGTCGAGACATGCTTCCCACGCGCCCTGCGCCAACGCTGTCTCGTGCATCGGACGCGGAATCTGCGCAGCAAAGCGCCCGAGAGCCAGTGGCCGGAGATCGCGATTCGCGCCCGGGCGGCCTACGAGGCAGCCTCCCCCGCGTTGCTGCGCGACGACTTCGTGCAGGCCTATGGGCGCGAGCTGCCGGCCGTGGCCCAGTGCTTCACGGACGACTTTGATGCGTGCATCGCGCACCTGCGCTTCCCGCTCCGCCATCGGAAGGTGATCCGGACCACCAATCTCCTGGAGCGGCTCTTCCTCGAGGAGCGTCGACGGACGAAGATCATTCCGCACGCCTTCGGGGAGCGGCCCGTCCTGAAGCTGATGTACGCGGCGGTGATCCGCGCGGCCGACCGCTGGCGCGGCATCACGGTCGGGGAGTTCGAGCAGCGGCAGCTGAAGGTGATTCGTGAAGAACTCGATCGTGCTCACGTCGAGCGCGTGCGCCCCGTGGTGCGCCCGAGCGCGAGTGCGTCGCCCGTCAGATTATCCAGCAAGAATCGGACTTGACCCGTGGCCCTGGTAGAAGACCGCGCTCCACTGTCACGAAGCACGCTGGCGGCCGCCATTCTGACACCAGGCTTCACGCCGATAGTCCTATGTGTCAGTCAGCGAAAGGCCTTTTTTCTGTACGGCTTCCGGCACGAAGCCTGCTGGGAGGAATCTGGCACCAGCTGTGCCCGCATTAAGCGGGAAGGACTGACGGGAGGAAACGATGAGACGGGAAACGATGTCGCGGTGGTTCGTCGGAGGTCTCCTGATGGCGGGAGTGGCCCTGGCGTTGCCGATGTCTGCGCCGGCCGACGACGTCAAGGACAACCAGAAGCACGAGCGACAACTCCAAGCGGACGCCAGGCAGCTCGACGCCGACGCCACGCGTGCTTCAAACACGCCCGACGGGCAGCGCCGCGTGACCGAGCGGATCGCCAAGGAGTTCAAGGTCCAGCCCTCGGTCGTCACCGATCTCCACAGTCGCATGGGCGGCTACGGTCAGGCGACGATCGCACTG
The DNA here is from genome assembly GCA_005880945.1 of Chloroflexota bacterium. GTDB lineage: Bacteria > Chloroflexota > Dormibacteria > Dormibacterales > Dormibacteraceae > Palsa-872. The sequence continues at coordinate 1,893 of VBIU01000072.1, forward strand.
GCGCTTTCTCAGGAGCTGATGAAGCAAGACAAGACTCTGAGTCAGCAGGCGGCGCTCGACCACATCGTCGCGCTCCGACAGGAGGGCAAAGGGTGGGGCGTGATCGCCCATGAGCTGGGCGTGAAGCTCGGGCACGTGGTGAGCGACGTGAAACGGGCGGAAAAGGCCACCGACCGTGTGACGGGGAAGCCCGACAAGGCGGACAAGGTCGCGAAGGCCGAGAAGCCGGAGAAGCCGGAGAAGCCGGAGAAGCCGGAGAAGATGGAGAAGCCGGCCAAGCCGGAAAAACCTGGCCGCTGACCGGGCACTGGGCTCCAGGGCGGATTTGACGCGAATGCCACACCCCAGCGCGGCGGACCACCGCCGCGCTGCTTTTTCTTCGCGTCTCGCGCCCGGCGCCCTCTACTCTGGAGTAGCGCTGTGAGCGACCCGTTCATCAATCGGCGAATGGGGGAGACGGCATGAGCACTCGCGGAGCATTGATCGGTCTCGTACTGATCATCACCGCTGTCACGCCGGCGCTGGCCGAGGACGATCCGCGGTGGTTGTTGTCGACCTCCGTCAACTACTCGGTCGGCGACTACGGGACAAACAAGGACACCACGATCGTCTCCGTGCCCGTCACCTTCGGCGTGAGGCCCGTCGATCAGCTTTGGATCAGCCTCACCCTGCCGTGGATCTACCAGTCGGGGGAGAACGTCGTCGTCACCGCCGGCGGCGTGGCGGTGCGAAAGAAGGGTGGCAGCGGGAAGTTCGCGCGGCCGGAGCGCTCCACCAGCGAGAGCGGCGTCGGCGACTTGCTCTTGAAGGTGTCCTATACCGTCCTCGAGGAACGGGACTTCGTCCCCGAGATCGCGCCCTACGTGAAGATCAAGTTTCCGACCGCCGATAGTGACCGCGGTCTCGGCACGGGCGAGTTCGACGAGACGATTGGCGTGGACCTGAGCAAGCGCCTTATCGAGCGCCTGTATGGATATCTCAGCCTGTCCTATACGTTCGTGGGCGATCCTCCCGGGACGGACTTCCGCAACTCGTTCGGCTGGAGCGTCGGCGCCGCCTACTCGGTGACCCCGCCGTTGGCTGTGTTCGCCTTCCTCGAGGGCTCGACGGCGATCTCGCCGGGCCAGTCGGACCCCGTCGAGCTCCGCGTCGGCGCGGAGTACAAGCTCACGAAGGCGCTGAAGGTGACCGGCGCGGTGACGAGGGGATTGACGGACGGGGCGGCCGATTGGGGAGTCTCTGCGGGACTTGCGATTCGCTTCTGACGGTTGCGCTGATCAACTAAATTAGCCTCAGCCACGAGGAACCTGTCTATCCGGTGACGTGGGAATGTTTTTGAACCACGCCTGGACGATGAATTCCTTGCTGGGTGCCTGACTATACAATTCGCCGCTCCGAACTTCGCAAAACACGATGCGCGGTAGCGCGTTGGTCAGTTGCGCAAGGAGGCGATGTTCCCTTAACCAGACGCGATAGCAGGTTGTAACGAAACAGAGGATCGCCAAGCCCCCCCAAAGAGCCTTGGAAGTCGCCTGGTCAACGTACAGCGCCAAACCGGTAAACGGCACGCTAGCCGGACCGCTCATACGGGCCAGCGAGTCGCCCCAGACGGCGCGCAGGAATGTCCCGAACGTCGTCACCGCTCGGCGCCTACCACCCCGGAGATCGCCGGCATGTCCCCAAATGGATACGACGACCCTGTTCTCTATGTCCGATCCACCCTGTTAATTTAGTTCGCCGATACGCGCTTTTGGCGTGCTCCCGTTTCGACTGCTCACCCTGGGGACGTAAGATGCGACGGGAGGCCCCGTGGGTGAGCATCGGCGGAAGGCAGACGGCAGGCGGGTCTTCAGCGCCGAGTTTAAGCGGGACACGGTGCAGCAGATTCTAACGGGCGAAAAGACGGTCGGCGCGCTGAGTCGCGAGCTCAAGCAGGGCGAGCACCTGAGAGGTCGAGGCCCACACGGCGGCCGAGCCGCCTGGCGAGCCAGAGGTCCGGCGCGCAGAATCGATCGTGTGGGGACATTCGCGGCGTCGGCATGACAGTAAGGGGGGGACGCGCATGACAGGTCGCGTGATTCCACTCGGTCGGATCGCGGGCATCCCGATCCGCCTCGATTCGTCATGGTTCCTCATCTTCGCGCTGGTGACGTGGACCCTGGCCGCCGGCTACTACCCCGCGGAGTTCAAGGGCTGGCCCGCGTGGGAGTACTGGGTGATGGGCGCGGCGACGGCTGTCATGTTCTTCGTCAGCGTTCTCCTACACGAGCTGAGTCACTCGCTAGTGGCGCGACGGTTCGGGACCTCGGTGCGGAGCATCACGCTCTTCATCTTCGGGGGTGTATCCCAGTTGGGAGGAGGAACGACGAGTGCAACGAGGGAGTTTCTGATCGCTGCCGCGGGTCCGGCGGCGAGCCTGCTGCTCGCCGCGCTCTTCTGGGTCCTTGAGTCTGCGGCGGTGGGCGTGGCGCCGGCCCTCGCGCTGCTGAGGTACCTCGCGTACATCAACGCCATGCTGGGACTCTTCAACCTCATCCCCGGGTTCCCGCTCGATGGCGGGCGCGTCTTCAAGGCGATCGTGTGGGGCGTGACCCATGACGCACATCGAGCCCTGCGGGTCGCCGGGACCGTCGGTCGGGTCATCGGCTATCTCTTCGTCCTGTTCGGCGTGTGGCAGATGTTCGGCGGCAACTTCGTCAACGGGCTCTGGATCAGCTTCATCGGCTGGTTCCTCGAGAATGCGGCCATGAGCGAGATGCAAGGCCAGGCGATCCTCGAGATCTTGACCGGTCACAAGGTCCGTGAGGCGATGCGCCCCGACTACACCTCCGTTCCCGCCGACCGAACGCTCCAGCAGCTCGTGGATGGGCATGTGCTCGTCCATGGGCAGCGCAGTTTTCTGGTGGAACGTGACGGTCGTGTCGTGGGTCTCCTGACGCTGCATGGGATCACGCGACAGCCCCGACCGTCGTGGCCCACGGTCAGGGCCGAGGACGTCATGATCCCGAGGACCAAGATGCGAACGACGAGGCGGGACGCCGATCTGCGCGACGTCCTGGAGCATATGGACCGCGACGGCGTCAACCAGCTGCCGGTGATCGAGAACAGCCACCCCCTCGGCATGGTGAGTCGAGAGGACATCATTGGATTCTTGCGGGACCACGTGGTCAGCCATCGATGAGGTGTAGGACGCTGGGGGCGATCGGCGCGATGCTGCCATCCACCGGGAGCTAGGCGCAGCGTAGTCGAGGCGAGAGCCCGGCCCCCTTGCTTTCCGAAGATCCCGAGATGGGCGGGCGAGGCGGAAGGTTTCGTGCGCGTGGGGCAAGTTTCGGACGTTCTGCTGCCGAGGAACGAGGCCGGTACGGGCCTTTGGCAACTGCGCGAACGGCGATCTTGGCGCTCATAACAGGATCTGGGAGAAAAGGAGATTCCGAATATGAGGCGAAGTGGACTCCTCATCGCGTTGTCGTGGATTGTCGCTTTTGGGCCGGGTGGACATGCCGCTGCCCAGGTCGCCGGCTCGATCCGGCTCGGCGTAGCCGTCGAGAGGAGCTGAGGACAGTCGCACTAGGCTGGAGCGCAAAGAAACAGATACTCGGCCAGCCTGTCTACAACGAAAAGAACGAGAAAGTAGGAAGCATCGATGACATCATCGTCGCGCCCGACAGTTCGGTGTCCTACGCCATCGTCGGCGCGGGCGGATTCCTCGGTGTCGGCAAACACGACATCGCGATTCCGGCTAGCCAGTTGAAGCAACAGGACGGGAAGTTCGTGCTCCCCGGCGCCAGCAAGGAAGCGATCAAGGCGTTGCCTAAGTTCGAGTATGCCCGGAAAAAGTAGCCGAAAGACCCAAGTTAGAAAAGTATTGAGGCTGTTGGAAAAACAGCTTTTCATGTAGCGTTCTCCGAGTTGCACGTATGTCGGAGTCGAGGGCATCGAAGCGGGAAATGAGGTGCGGAGCCGGTTCGTGGCCGGCCCCGCGCCGCGTGGAGTCGCTTGGAAGCACGCAAACACATCAAAGGAGGACGGTCATGATGATCGGACGCGCACTGATCCTGCTGAGTGTGTTGACCGTCGGCATCACGACAGGGCGGGCGAATGCGGACGAGCGTTCCGGCGGCTGCCCCAGCTTGCCGAACTGGAAGGATCTCCGGCAGTCGCTGAGCGCCGCGAATGCGCACGTCAACCTGATTCTCAACAACAACATGTGGGCGACGATCGTCGCTGCGGACGGGACCGTGTGCGCCGTGGCCTACACGGGTGATGACGCGCTCGAGGCGCAGTGGCTCCTGAGCCGGGTGATCTCGGCGCAGAAGGCGAACACGGCCAACGGACTTAGTCTCCAAGCCGGGGAGGGTCCGAACAGTACCTTCAAGGGCCTCGCGCTCTCAACCGCCAACCTCTGGAAGGCGGTGCAGCCCGGCGGCAGCCTCTACGGCCTTCAGCACAGTAACCCGGTCAGCACGGAGGTCGCCTATCGGGGCAGTAGTCAGGCCTTTGGCACGGCGGGCGATCCGATGGTCGGAGGGCGGATCGGTGGTGTGAACGTCTTCGGCGGCGGGCTTGCACTGTATGACGACCATGGCCGTCGCGTTGGCGGCGTCGGCGTCAGCGGCGACACCGCCTGCCGCGACCACATGGTGGCCTGGGAGCTGCGCCGCAACCTGCACCTGGACTTCGTTCCGACCGGCGTAGCCACGCTGGTCGGCGACACGACGCATCCCGACAACATCATCTTCGACGTCAACAACGGCTTCGGGCATCCCAACTGTCTCGACGCAGCAGCCGAGAAGGCGGCGGCAGCCGCGCTCTCGCCGGTGTCGCCACTGCCCTGACGCAGCGGCTTTTGTCTCGACGAGAGAGAGGCCCCGGAAGCTCTGGTTTCCGGGGCGTCCCGCCTGCCAAATCCCGTTGAAGCCTTGACCCGGCATCCTGCTTACACGCTTTCTCAGGAAGTCGAAATGCGATCCTTGACTTACGAACGCCGGGCGCGGGGTTGCCTCGTCATCAACCGCTGACGAAGATAGTACCGACGGGCCTTGGCCCGATTGCCGCACACCTTCATGTCGCACCAACGACGCGTGTGATTGCGTGTGGTGTCCAGGAAGATCCAGCCGCAATTCGCGGATGGGCACTTCTTGAGCCGTCCGAGGTCCTCCGACGTCAAAACTTCGGCCACTGACCGTGCCACAGGCCAGAGGACCCGGCGCAGACTCGGGGGTCCTTTTTGCCACGCGCTGACAAAGCCGCCGTGGGCCCGTCGCGTAACTCGGATATGACGCATCGCCTCGGAAAGGACGCGGTTGATCGTGGCCATATCGCTCTGGTTGGGCTGGTGGCTATCGGCGATCATGGAGAACACTCTGTAGATTGCCTCGCGGAGGACACGAACTCGAGCCACCGCTGCGGTCGTCGGGGCCAGCTTGCGTCTGACCTGCTGGGCTAATTGGCGAGCGTCGCGATCGGTAAGCACTCGGGATTGCTTGGCCCATCGGACGAGATCCTCAGCGCTCTCGAGACGTTCGACCGGCCTGCTGCTCGCTCGCCAGCTGACGGTGTTGGCGAAATCAAGAGCAGGGCGGCCCGACAGGTGGAATCTCCAGAGTTTCTCTGCCATCGTCACCTTCTTCTCTCACCGACTTGGGGCGTTGACAACTTTGAAGTCCTGACAGAAAATCTCGACCTAACCATCGTTCTTGATATAGACGGTCACCGCCAACCCGACCCGACGTACGGAGGAACCATGAGGCGCATTCGCGCTCTGGCCATCATGGCGGCAGGACTCTGTCTGGTGCTCGCGCCGTCGGCCGAAGCGCAGCCGAAAGGGCCGACGATCCGCATCGGCATCGGGGCACCGTTGACGGGCGGGGCCGCCTCGTTTGGCGTCGAGATGAAGCAGGCGGTCGAGCTCGCCATCGAGGAACAGAACACGATTGGCGGACGACAGTTCGAGGCCGCGGTGGTAGATGACGAGGGCAGTGACGCGAGAGGTCAGACCATCGCGCGGGCCTTCTGCGACGATCGGACCATCCTCGGGGTCGTTGGGCACGTCAACAGCAATGTGAGCATTACCGCGTCGATCATTTATCAAACGTGCGGGCTTCCGATGATCACGCCCATGTCGTCGAACCCGGTGGTCACCGATCGCGGCCTCCCCAACGTCTTCCGGTTGACGAATCGGGACGACCACAAAGGACCCGGCCTGGCCGCCTATCTCTATCAGAAGCGCGGCAAGCGGAAGGCGGTCGTGATGGACGATCAGACCGTCTACGGGAAGGGCCTCGCGGATGTCTTCGCGAGAGCATTTTCAGCACTGGGCGGGACAGTCGTGACGCGACCCGCGGTGAAGGTCGGCGACCGAGAGTTCCATGCGTTGCTCGGCACCCTGCCGAAGGACTTCGATGTCCTGTTCTACGGCGGGATCGCCGAGGCCGCGTACGTGTTGAAGCAGATGCGGGAACTGGGTCTCAACCAACTCTTTGCCTGCGGCGATGGGTGCTGGAGCGTGAAGGGCTTCATCCAGCCTGCCGAAGGTGCGACCACGAAAGGCGAGGGGGTGCTCGTGCTCTCCGCCGCCCCGGCGGTGGGTCGCGTGCCGGGATCCCAGGCGTTCGCGGAGCAGTACGCGAAGCGATTTGGCCCGATCGCGAACTACGCGGCGAACTCGTACGACGCGGCCCGCGTACTGTTGCTGGCCATCGAGCAGGCGGCTCACGGGAAGACCGGGCCGCCGACACGAGCGGAGGTGCTGGCCGCGCTGCGAACGCTCCGCTTTCAGGGCATTGCCTATGCGCGCCCGGTGGAGTGGGACCTCAAGGGAGACAACAAGGGTGCCGTGATCTTTGTCAACGTGGTCGATGGGGAGCGGTTCCGTGAGGTGGCCGAGATCACCCAGGACGACATCCCGAGATAGCTCGCGGGTGCATCCTGCCGGCCCATAATCCCCTTTCTTGCCTCGCGGTCGGACCACGAATCGCCCAAAGAGTAGTCGGAACGGGCAACGAGCCTGGGCGGCGCCTCCGGTTCAGAAGACCATCGCTATGCCGTCAAATGGGATAACCGGAAACACGCCTGTATGCCAAATCCCCTTCGGGAAACGAACCCGTGTTGAGGAGCCCGCGGGCTTCGGCCCCTCTGCGATCCACCGCGTGATCATGTCGGCAGCGGTCCAACGGCGCCTGGCAGTCGGTCGCGGT
>VBIU01000113.1 GCA_005880945.1 Chloroflexota bacterium
CGAAGCTCGTACCTCCTGACATCACCGGGAATCCGGGAACCGGCCGCGCCGCCATGTGGACGGAGGACGAATTCGTCGCGCGGTTTCGCGCGGGAGTGCGGATCCCGGGTAGTCCGATGCCGTGGCAGGCATTCCAGCGCATCACGGACGACGACTTGCGCGCGATCTACCGGTACGTGCGGTCGGTCCGTGGGTCTTGATCGCGATGCCTCGCTATGCGGCGTTTCTGCGCGGCGTCATGCCGATGAACTGCAAGATGCCGGCGCTGAAGGCGGCGTTCGAAGCAGCGGGATTCACCGATGTGAAAACGGTGCTTGGCAGCGGTAATGTGGTGTTCGACGCTCGCAGCACATCGGAGGAAGCGCTGCAGCTGAAAGCTGAAGCCGCGATGCAGGAGCACCTCGGCCGAGTGTTTCCCGCCATCGTGCGGCCGGTCGAGCAGCTCAGGAAACTCTTGGAGACCGATCCCTACCGCGCGTTCAAGGTGAGTCCCAAAGCGAAACGCATCGTCACGTTCTTGCGAGGGCGTCCCAAGGCGAAGATCAAGCTGCCCGTCGAGATGCACGGCGCCCGCATCCTGGCGATGAAGGACGGCGAAATCTTCAGCGACTATCTGCCGACCCCGAAGGGTCCCGTGTTCATGACGCTAATCGAGAAGACGTTTGGCAAGGAGCAGACGACCCGGACATGGGATACGATCGTCAAGGTCGCCCGGTGAGTCCGCTAAGCTTCCTGCAGCCGCTTGATCAGCTGCACCTGACCGGCGTGATAGATCGCATGACACGTGATCCCGAGTATGAGACCGAAGCGCTCGGGCGCGGCCGTGGCAGGCGTGACCGTGCCCGCCTCGATGGCAGCGACCAGCTCAGCCAGGCGTTGCTGTTCGGACTCGAGCGTGGATTGAATCTTGGACCATGAGATCGGCATTTGGTCGGTGACGACAAACCAATCCTCGCCCGGCAGAACGAAAGGTTCTGCGGGCCGACCGGAGATCTGCGACCGGACGGCGCGAACGAAAAAGGCGTGATGCAGCACGAGCTCGGCAATGTTGTGGCGTCCGGTCGCCGGTCTCCAGAACGCGAGCGCGGGTTTCACGTCAGCCAGCGCCGCCTTCATGTCCGGGCCGTGCCATGCGCCGGGGCCGTAGCCTTCGTTCAGGATGCGTGATTCGGGAGGAACGGCGGTCGTGGTGGTCATAGTGGCTCCATTTTTGGGTCTGGGGAGTGTAGAACGGAGCCGGAGGTAAGTCTTGGGAAAAATTGCGGTGGCGTTGCAGGAGGCGCTGAAGCGCCGCAGAGAGCGGGGCGAGGCGGGCCGTGCGGTCGGCCGGAGCATCGCCGCCGGCCAGGGTTGGTCGGTGGGGGATGTCACCTGCACGTCCGGTCCGCAGGACCGTTCCTTTGAGGAGCGCCACACGCGGCCTACCATCGCGATCGTGCTCGCGGGCAGCTTTCAGTACCGCTCACCGCTCGGCAGCGGATTCATGGCGCCGGGCTCGCTGCTGCTGGGGAATGCCGGGCACTGCTACGAGTGCGGTCACCGGCATGGCGAAGGCGACCGCTGCGTCGCGTTCTATTTTCAGCTCGATTACTTCGAACGACTTGCGGCCGATGCCGGCGCCCGCGGTGCGAACCTGCGGTTTCCCGTTCCCCGGCTCCCTGCCGTGCGTCCACTCGCCCCGTTGGTTGCACGCACTGGCGCGGGTGCGATTGGGGCGCCTGGCGTGCCATGGGAGGAGGTTGGCGTGCGGCTGGCCGTCGGGGCGGTGAGGCTCGCCGCGGGACTATCGTGGGACGATGGCGCTTTGCCGTTGAACGCCGAGGCACGCGTGACGCGGTCCGTGCGCGCCATTGATGACCGGCTGGATGGAGATCTGAGCCTCGGTACGCTCGCGCGCGAGAGCGGTCTCAGCCCGTATCACTTTCTGCGCACGTTCGAACGGCTGACGGGCGTTACACCGCACCAGTATGTGTTGCGGGCTCGGCTGCGTGCCGCGGCGACGCGGCTCGCGACCGAAGCGGGCAGAGTCATCGATGTCGCCCTCGACTCTGGCTTCGGAGACATCTCCAACTTCAATCGGGCGTTCCGAACGGAGTTCGGCGTCAGCCCGCGGGCCTACCGGCAACGCTATGCCGCATGCGCCGCCTCCTACGGGAGTGCTCCCCCCAGCGCGCGATAGACTTGCGCCAACCCCCTGGTCGCCGCCGTGCGCCCGGTGGCCAGCCGATCCTGTGCCTCGAGCATCGTGCGCTCGGCGTCCAACACCTGCAGGAAATCGGTCGCGCCTTCGTCGAACCGCAGGCGCGCCAGCGCCGCGGCTCGCTCGCTCGCACGGGCGGCGGCCGCGAGATACTCGAGAGCTTTACGCGACTTGTTGTATGCGACAACCGTCGTCTGGATTTCCTCGGACGCCTGGAGCTGCGCCTTGCGGTAATACGCTTCGGCTTCCGCTTCCTGGGCTCGCGCGATGTCGACGCCGGCCTTCACCCGGCCCAGGTTGAGTGCGGGCCACGAGATCACCGGACCGATCGCGTAGCGCGGCCGGTTGGAATTGCCCAGCGCATCAAACGTATTGCCCACGTACCCCAGCCCCCCGCCGATCGTGAGTCGAGGCAGGTATGCCGCCTTCGCGGCACCGACAAATGCCCCGCCCGCGGCCAACTGACGCTCGGCGCTCCGCACGTCCGGCCGCAGCCGGACTATGACGTCGGCGTTGGGAACCAGGATCGAGTCGGGAAGCGCCACGACTGACGGGCTTTCGACACTGTCTTGCTCGAGCCCGCTCACCGGCCGGCCCACCAATACAGCGATGCGATGCTCGACGGCGATTATCGACGCCTCGAGCTCCGGGATTCCCGCGAGGGTCGAGTTCAACTGGGCACGGGCGCGTTCGGAGTCGAACTCGTTGCCGCGACCTGCCTCGAGGCGTTGCAGCGTGACGTCGAGCGTGTGCTGCTGATTCTCCGCATTACGGCGCGCGACCTGGAGTCGATCCTGCGCACCGCGCAGATCGAAGTAGGCGACGGCCAGCTCCGCGGTCAGCAGCACCTGGAGATCCTGCACGTCCTCCTCGGCAGCGCCGATCAGCGCGGCACGTCCCTGGGTCGATTTGCGGATCCGGCCGAAGACATCGAGCTCCCAGGAGAGCTGCAGGCCGGCGTCCCACACATTCTGGTCGGGGAACGCGCTCCCGACAGTGCCGGGAAACCCGACGCTGGACAGCCGTTGCCGGGTGTAGCTCGCGGTTGCTGTGACGGCCGGTGCGAAGTCGAGGGCCGCATCGAGCCGCGCCGCGCGCGCCCCGCGCAGCCGGGCGCGAGCGGCGACGACGTCGTGATTGGACTTCACGACTTCGGCCGCGAGCCGCTCGAGCGTCGTATCGCCCAGCGTCTTCCAGAAGGCCACCGGGGGCGCGAGCTCCCGGTCCTGACCGCGAGCCTGCGCGGCGCCTCCCACGAGGAGGAGGGCGAGGAGCGTGCTCGCCCCAATTCCCGATTTCGGATTCATGCTAGTACCTCCTGGCCGACCGGCTCATAGGCCGGCGCCGGCTTATGCTCTGCGGCGATGAGTGAGTAGAAGACCGGCACGATGAACAGCGTGAACACCGTACCCAGTGTCATTCCGGTGACGAGGACCATGCCGATGCTGTTGCGTGCCGCCGATCCAGGACCGGAGGCGAGGACGAGCGGGAAGTGGCCGAACACCGTCGCGGCGGACGTCATCAGGACCGGACGCAAACGCGTCAGCGTCGCTTCACGCAGCGCCGCCATCTTGGCGAGGCCGCGCTCCTGCAGCGTGTTCGCGAATTGGACGATCAGAATTCCGTTTTTTGCTATCAGTCCGACGAGCGTGATCAACCCGACCTGCGAGTAGATGTTGAGCGTCGTCAGATTGAGAAAGCTGAAGATCAGCGCGCCCGAAATCGCGAGCGGGACCGAGCCCAAGAGCACGATCAACGGATCGCGGAAGCTCCGGAACTGTGCCGCGAGCACGAGATAGATGAGAATCACGGCGAACCCCAGCGTTACGGTCAGGGCGCCGCCTTCGCGGCGGATCTGCCGCGACTCACCGGCGTGGTCGATCGTCAGACCCGGCGCGTTGAGGCTCGTGGCCGCGGTTTCCAGCACCCGCAACCCTTCTTCCTTGGTCACGCCAGCATTCACCGCACCGAACACGCGGACCGAGTTGCGTTGCTGGAACCGCGTCAGGGTGCGTGGGGCGGTCGTCGCCTCGATCCGCGTGAACGTGGACACCGGCACGAGCTGACCCGTCGGCGTCTTGATCTTGAGGTCGAGCAGCGGTCCGACGGTCCTCCGGTCGTCCTCCCCGATCTGCGGGATGACCTTGTAACTGCGATCGAAGTAGTTGAACCGGTTCACGTAACCACCACCGAGAGCCGTTCCCAGCTCGCGGCCAACGGTGGCCAGATCGAGCCCCAGGTCGGCGACCTGATCACGGTCGATCACGACGCGCGCCTCGGGCAAATCGATCTTCAGATCGGTATCGACGTACAGGAACTTGCCGCTCTGCCACCCGGCGCCGACCACGGCACCGGCCCTTTGCAGCATCTGCTCCGGCGGCTCATCGCTCTGCAGCACGAGCTCGACGTCGTAGGAGCCGGGAGTCGGCAACGGCGGGTCGAGCCGCGGGAACACGCGCACGCCCGGGATCTGCGACACGGCGCCGTAGAGGGCCGGGAATATCTGGGCGGTGGAGCGCTCCCGTTCCTTCCAGTCTTTCGCCACCATGCCGCCGAAGGCGCCCCATGAGGCCGTCAACGACCACATGAACTTCGCCTCGGGGAATGACGTGACCGCTTTGACGACATCGAGCGACGCACGATTGTTCGCGGCGAGTGTCGCGTCGGGCGGCACGTCCATGAACAGGCTGATGTGACTCTGGTCCTCGACGGGCGCGAGCTCCCGCTTGGAATAGTTGTACAGCGGCCACGCCGCGAGCATCACGAGAATCGCGGCCGCGACGATCGCAGGACGCATCTGCAACGCGCCGTCGAGCAGCCGCGCGTAGGTGCTGCGCACGACCTCGAACCCCCGATTGACCAGCTGGGTGAGCTTTCCTTCCTTGCCCTGCGGGTGCACGAACTTCGAGCTCATTACCGGCGACAAGGTCACCGCGACGATGCCGGAGACGACGACCGCGGCCGCCAGAGTGATAGCGAACTCGAGGAACAACGAACCGGTGAGGCCGCCTTGGAATCCGATCGGCGCGTACACCGCGGCGAGCGTGATGGTCATCGCGATGATGGGGCCAACGAGCTCGCGCGCGCCGACAAGGGCCGCCTGCAGGCGTGTCTTTCCAAGGTGGACGTGCCGTTCCACGTTCTCGACGACGACGATCGCGTCATCGACCACCAGTCCGACCGAGAGCACGATCGCCAGAATGGTCAACAGGTTGAGACTGAATCCGAACGCCATCATGGCGGCGCCCGCGCCGATCAGCGACACGGGCATCGCGACTAGCGGGACGAGCGCCGTGCGGATCGAGCCAAGGAACAGGAACACCACGATGCCGACGATGAGGATCGTCTCCATCAGGGTCTTGGTGATCTCTTTGAGCGCGTCCTGCATGAAGACGGTGCCGTCATACGCGACCCGGAGCTGGATGTCGGGCGGCAACGTCGGCGTGATGCGAGCAATCTCGGCGTGCAGGCGATGCGAGACCTCGATCTCGTTGCTGCCGATCGTCGGCCAGACACCCACGTACACGGCTTCGTCGCCGTTGAACTTCGCGATCATGTCGGGTTCTTCGGCGCCCAGCTCCACAGTGGCGACATCCGACAGGCGCACGACCGCACCGTCACGATCGGTGACGATCAGGTTTTCGAACTCGGTCGTCGAGCGGAGATCGGTGTTCGCGAGCAGGCTGACCTGTACCAGGTTGCCCTTGGTCTGCCCGACGGCGGCGAGATAGTTGTTGCGCCGCAGCGCCGCGAACACGTCGCCCGGCGACAGGTTGTGTGCCGCGAGCCGGTCTGGATCGATCCAGACGCGCATCGCGATCGGCCGGCCGCCGACGATGTCGGTCCGCTGCACGCCGGCGATCGTCGCAAGCTGCGGCTGCAGGGTGCGCGACAGCCAGTCGGTGATCGCCGGGATGTCACGCTGCTTGGACGAGAAACTCAGGTAGAAGGACGCGTAGGGCCGATCCGCGCGCTGCACCTCCACTTGCGGTGGCTCGGCCTCCGCCGGAAGCTCGGATCGCACCTGCTGCAGGCGCGCCGTCACCTCCGCCAGGGCCGCGGTGCTGTTCTGATTCAACTTGAGATGGATCGTGACGGTACTGATACCCGCGCGGCTCGTCGACTCGAGATAGTCGATACCGCTGATCGCCGAGACGGCGCGCTCGATCGGCGTCGTGAGAAACCCCCGCACCGCCTCGGCGCTCGCGCCGTAGTAGACGGTATTGATCACGACGGACGAGCTCTGGACGTTGGGGTACTGCTGCACCGGCAGCGAGGCGAGCGCTCGCCAACCAACGAGGACGATCGCGAGATTCACGACCACCGCGAGCACCGGGTGCCGGATGAATAGATCGGTGAACGACTTCATTGCTGCGCCCCTCCTGTCTTCGGTGCATCAACCACTACCAGAACCCCTTCGCGGAGCTTGAAGGAGCCGGACGCCGCCACCTGCTCACCGGCTGTGAGACCGTCGAGAATCACGATCTCATCGCCCAGCATCGGGCCGCTGCGGACCGGCCGCTCGTGCGCGCGGGTCCTACCGCTCTCATCGGCGGCGATGACGAACACGTGATCGCCGGAGGGGCCGCGGCGCAGCGCGTTTACGGGGACGACGATCGCCGTGACCATCGGCCCGGCCGGGACGAACACGCGGACCGATGACCCCGGCGCCGGAGCGCCGCCGATGATGGTCGCACGCACCGTCGTGGTGCGGGTGACCGGATCGACGCGCGCGTCAACCGCCACGATCCGCGCGTCGATGGGCGTCGAGTCCGCCGTCGTCACCACCTGGACTGGTGTGCCCGCACGCAGGCCCACGGCGACTTGCTGTGACACCGCGAAGTCCACGTGCACGGCGCCATCGATGCCCTGGAGCGTGGTGAGCTGCACGCCTTCGTTCAGGTATTGGCCGGGATGTACATCCGAGATGCCGACCCGCGCGCGGAAGGGCGCGCGAATCGTCTTCTTGGCGATGATTGCCTGCGTGCGGGCGATTTGCGCCTGCGCGACGTCACGCTCGGCGCGCGCCCGATCCACTTCCTCCTCGGACACCGCGCCGTGTTGACGCAGCCGCTCCATGCGCGCGAGGCTGGTGACTGCGAGTTGCGACTGTGCTTGCAGCGCCTCGAGTTCGGCCTGCTCGACGGAAACGTCCAGCGCGACCAGGACC
>VBIU01000256.1 GCA_005880945.1 Chloroflexota bacterium
GCAGAACGGATTGATGCAGCGATGCGCGATGTACGGCTCCTCCCGGACCACCTCTCCCCCGCACACCGGGCACTTCGTGGGCATGCGCCAGCCCTCTTTCGGCTTGACGACGCTGACGATCTCGGGGATGACGTCGCCGGCGCGGTGGATGACGACCCGCGCTCCGACGTACACGCCCTTCTCGTTGACCTGCGCCTCGTTGTGCATCGTGATGTTGCGGATCGGCTTCACGTGCGCGACCGGCGTGAGCACCCCGGTGCGGCCGACGTAGCAATCGATCTGCTCGACCACCGTCTCCGCCTGCTCCGGCGTGTACTTGAAAGCGATCGCCCAGCGCGGCGACCGTGCGACGAAGCCGAGCTCGAGCTGCTGGTCGAACTTGTCGACCTTGACGACGATGCCGTCGATCTCGTGCTCCAGCTCGTGGCGCCGCCGCTGCCACTCGCCGTGGTACTCGATGACCTCGTCGATCGACGCCAGCCGCCGCCGGTGCTTGTTGACGCGAAAGCCCATCTTCTCGAGCGTCCGCAGCACCTCCCACTGCGACCGGCACGGACCCGCCGGATCGAGCATGTACATGAACGTCTGGAGGTCGCGGCTCCCCGTGACCTTGGGGTCGATCTGGCGCACGCTGCCCGCCGCGGTGTTTCGAGGATTGACGTAGCGCGGCTTTCCGGCGGCCTCCATCTCATGGTTCAGCTTCTCGAAAGCGGCGATCGGAAAGTAGACCTCGCCCCGCACCTCGAACACGTCTGGGAGGCCCGCGACGGGCGTGATGGAGAGCGGCACGCTGCGGATGGTCCGCAAATTCGCGGTGACGTCCTCTCCGACTGTGCCGTCGCCACGAGTAGCTGCCCGCTTCAGCCGGCCCTTCTCGTAGGTGAGGCTGATGGCGAGGCCGTCGATCTTCAGCTCAGCGCAGTAGGTGACCTTGTCCCCTACCCCCTCGTGAACCCGGCGGTCGAAGCCGCGTATCTCCGCCTCGTCGAATGCGTTCTGGAGGCTCAGCATCGGCGAGCGGTGCCGCACCTTCGCGAACTGCTCCGAGGCCTCGCCGCCGACCCGCTGCGTCGGTGAGTCCGGCGTGACGAGCTCGGGATGCTCGTCCTCTACGCGGCGCAGCTCGAGGAATAGAGCGTCGAACTCGGCATCCGTCACTTCGGGCCGGTCGAGCACGTAGTAGGCGTGCTCGTGCTTGCGGATCTGGTCGCGGAGCTCGGTGGACCTCACGCCAGGGTCTACTGTCTTTTTCCGCTTGCTCATTTCGTCAGCGGCGCGATCATGCCGGACAGGATCTTCAGCCCGACCTTGTCGAACTTGATGACAAGCTCCTCGTCGGTGCGGGTCAGGGTGCTCTTGACCACAGTGCCGCTGCCAAAGGCGGGATGCGAAACGCGGTCCCCGCTCGCGAACCTCTGCACCGGCGGTTCGGCGGGCGCCGCCTTCACCTGAAGGTCCTGGTATCGCTCCTTGTAGCCCTGGCGGGGCGGCGCCACCGGCGCGCTCCCGCGCGGAGCCGATAGCATCGATTGCGGGATCTCGGTCAGGAAGCGGCTCGGGAAAGCCGGCTGGGACCGGCCGTACAGATGGCGGCGGAACGCGCAGCTCAGATACAGCCGGTCCTTGGCGCGGGTCATGCCCACATAGCAGAGGCGCCGCTCCTCAGCCATCTCCGTGGCGGCGCCCACCGCCGACGGGTTCTCCTCCCGCTCGTCGAGCGCGCGCTGGTGCGGAAGGAGGCCCTCTTCCATCCCGACCATGAAAACGACAGGGAACTCGAGGCCCTTGACC
>VBIU01000042.1 GCA_005880945.1 Chloroflexota bacterium
GAGTACTACACGCATGCGCCCCGCCTGATAGCTTCGCTCGACCCGCTCACCGACCAGACGGTTGCCGGCGCTGTGCTGATGATCTTCGGCAAGGTGACGATCGGCATCGCGGCCATCGCTGTCTTCGTGCGCTGGTTCAGCGAGGACCACGCCCCGGATCACGCCGGCGTGTCCAGGAGCGCCTGACCTAACCGACGGTGACCGCCGTCCCCTGCCACTCCTGGAACCAGAGCTCGTGATTCTTGTACGCCTGTCCTTCCAGGTACATCGATCCCTTGGCGGCCGGCGCGGCGATCGTCACAGCCACGGTTACGCTCTGGCCCGGCGCAACGTCGTTCGGCAGCAGGAAGTTGTAGGTGTTAAGCCAGCTCGAGATCTCGGCGGAGCCGCCGGGCACATTGGTGAAGTGAAGGTTCAGCTCGACCGGGTTGGAGCCGCCTGACGGCCATGTCTGGTTCCCGGCGTTGGCCAGCGTGACCTGGAAGGTCTGGCTCTGGCCAGGGGTCCAGCTTCGCGGCGCAGCGCAGACGTCGTAGTTCGTCGCCCAGGCCAGGGAGCCCACGCTCGCCGGCGACGATTGCCACTGCGCGAACCAGAACTGGTGGTTCTTGAACATCTGCGCCTCGAGGTATGACGATCCCGCGGTCGCAGGTGCCGTTGCTGTCACGGTGACCGAAACGCTGGCCCCCGGAGCTACATCTGAGGGCAGAGCGTAAATCTGGCTGGTCAGCCACTTCGATATGACGGCCGAGCCTCCTGGAGCGGTTGTGAAGTGCAGGTCCAGCAGAACCGGGTTGCCGCCGGTGGACGGCCATGCCTGGCTGCCGAGGTTCGTCAGCGCGAGCGTCACCGATTGGCTCTGTCCCGCCGCCCAGGCGGTGGGCACCTGGCAGGAGTCATAGCCGGCGGTGTAAGCCGGGAAGATGGTGACAGGCACTCTGGACCACTGTTCGAACCAGAATTGCTGGTTCTTGAACGCCTGCGCCTCCACGTACATCGGACCGCTGACGGCGGGAGACTTCGCGCTGATTGTGACGGTCACGCTCGCTCCCGGCGCGACATCGGAGGGAAGCGCGTACGACTGGCTGGTCAGCCAGCTCGAAATCTTGGCGGAGCCGCCGGGCACCTTCGTGAAGTGAAGGTTCAGCTTCACCGGGTTGAGCCCGCCGGAGGGCCAGGGCTGAGTTCCATGGTTGGTGAGCGTGACCTGAAACGACCGGGTCTGGTTCATGGCCCAGGTGGTCGGTGCTTGGGTCAGGTCATAGCCGGCCGCCCACGCTCCGTACACCGTGAC
This sequence comes from Chloroflexota bacterium, assembly GCA_005880945.1. Classification (GTDB taxonomy): domain Bacteria; phylum Chloroflexota; class Dormibacteria; order Dormibacterales; family Dormibacteraceae; genus Palsa-872. The sequence goes on from VBIU01000042.1 coordinate 1,295, forward strand.
GAGAACCGGCTGCCACTGTTTGAACCAGAACTGCTGGTTCTTGAAGGCTTCCGCCTCGAGGTACAGGTAGCCGCTGGTCGAGGGTGCCTTCGCTGTCACGGTGAGCGTCGTGCTCTGCCCTGGAAGGACGTCGCCTGTCAGGGGGTAAACCTCGCTCGTCAGCCACGTGGCGATCTTCGCCGACCCGCCGGGCGCCTTGGTGAAATGGAGGTCCAGCTTCACGGGATTGGGTCCACCGGACGGCCACGGCATGTTTCCGGTGTTCGTCACCGTCAGGTCGAAGGTGCTGCTCTGGCCAATCTTCCAGGAGGTCGGCGCCTGGCTCATGTCGTACCCGGCCGCCCAGGTCTGGGGCGCAACCGTCACTGGAATCGGCTGCCACTGTGAGAACCAGAACTGGTGGTTCTTGAACATCTGGCCTTCGAGATACATCGCGCCGCTCGTCATCGGGGCCGTCAGCGCCACGGTCAGCGTGGTGCTGCTGCCCGGGGCCACATCTGTGGGCAATGGGAACGAGTAGCTGTTCAGCCAGCTGGAAATAGCCGCTGAGCCGCCGATGTGCTTGGTGAAATGGAGATTCAGCTTGACTGGATTGGTTCCGCCGGACGGCCACGTGAATGTGCCGCTGTTGGTGAGCGTGACGGCGAACGTCTGCGGCCGGCCCACCACCCACTGGGTGGGGACCTGGGTCATGTCGTAGCCCGCTGACCAGACCTTGAAGTAGGCGGACAGGAGGTCCCAGAGCTCGGGCGATCCGCCCCCGTAATTGAGGGTCCAGAATCCAACCCCACGGATGTTCGACCTGTTGACCAGGTTGTACCTCGTGCCGAGCGATATGGTGTCGTCCCAGTACATCTCCCTCCAGCAGCCGAGGCGCTTGTCGTACCAGCTGTCCCATCGCTCGAGGCCGGCAGGGTCGGTGGGGTCGCGGTGCACTTTGAAAGTGCCGGCCTTGACGTCGGGTGAGTTGTGAACTGCGGCTGCACCCGTATACGTTGCCGAGGTGAGAGAGCCCTTCGGGTACGCGTGCACGACAGCACTTGCGACGCATGCGACGCGCCCGTAGTAGGGCAGCCCGAGGATGACCTTGCCTGGTCCAGCCACTTTCGAGTACTGGCTCACGGAGGTGGTGTCGTTGTAGCCGTACGTGCTCAGTGGCGAGACGGGGTTCATGCAGTACTTGGTGCAGCCGGCGCGCTTCCAGCCGTAAAAGTCCATGTCGTAGGCCATGATGAAAAACGAATCGACATATTGGGCGAGGTCGGGGATGTTGAAGAAGCCATCGTTACCCGCCGCGGATCCCGAGTACGTGTCGATGGAGAGGTAATAGCCGGGCCTGGATGCATCGAGCGCGGCGCGGAAGTCGCGGGCCAAAGCTGTTATCAGCGACTGGTTCGACTGGTTCAGAGTCGGGTCGTTGTTGATGCACGTCCGAAGCTGGCCTTCGTAGTCGATATTGACGCCGTCGACCCCCTTCAAATTCACCTGGTTCACTATTTGAGAGATGGTCGTTGCGCGGTTGTAGAGAGCGTCGCATTGGTCACCGGGATCGTGTGGCCCGACGATTGTCACGACGACCTTGACGCCGTGCGCGTGGGCGGTGTTGACAAGACCGGTCAGGACGCTCGAGTTCCAGATGTCGACGTTCGAATCCCCGACCAGCGTGCCGTTGTACTGCAGGTGAAGCGCGAAGAAGGCAACCGTGGTGAGAAGGTCGAAGTTCCAGCTCGGGTACCCGATCGTCGGGTCATTGAGGCTACCCGCTGTAGCGAAACCGAAGACTTCACGTGTCGGGCCGGCGGCGGTGCTCGGGTCGAGCGTTTGGGTTGGTGTGAACGGCGCTAGCGGTTCGCTGTCGTTGGGGCCGGTCAAGGCCCGCATGGCCGGCGGTGGTGCTTGATCAGGTACGGGCCCACTCGTATCGGAATCTGGTGATGGAGCGGGCGATACAGCAGGTGCGGTCTGGGCGGCGGCCAGGAGGGGCGCGACCGGCATGGACCCGAAAAGGACCACGAGAGCCACTCCGAGCCGCATGGCGATGAGAAGACGTGGGCGGGACAAGGGACCAGGCAGGGCGCCTAGTCTAGCCGACAGACCCCGGCGCGGCTCCTACCGAATCCGATGGACATTGGCGGGGCCGCGGAGCGGATTCTGGCTAGATTACCGTGTGGCGCGAATCGCTCTGGTCCACGACATCGCGGGCGTCGCGCGAATACAGGCGCAGCTGCTGCGCGAAGCGGGCCATGAGGTCGACCAGATCCCGCTGTCGGAGCTGGGCGCCTCGTTGAGCTGGCCGGCGAAAGCCCTTGCAATCCCGCTTCGAGTTGCCGCGTATGTGCCCGCGATCGGCAAGCTCAAGAGCAATCGATACGACATCGTGCACATCCACTGGTTGAGCCAGGGCATCGTGGGCCTGCTGCTCGGCAGGCCGTTCTTCGCCCAGGCTCATGGCTCGGACCTGCACGTCAACATGCGCAATCCGCTGGTCCGAAGGGTGACTCTGTCAGTCATCGAGAAGGCCAGGACGGTCTTCTACGTGACGCCCGACCTGCCCGCGTACGCGCCTGGATTCGATCAAAAGTTTTCTTACCTGCCCAACCCGATCGAAATCGACGATCAGGCCGAGCCTCCGCCCATGAAAGTAGCCAGGGCCCTGATATTCACCAGGCTGGCACCGGTCAAGGGCGTGGATCGAATTTTCCCGGCGGCAGACAGATTGCGGGGGATCGTGGAGCTGACCGCGCTCGAATGGGGGCCGCTGGCGAACGAGTACGCCCAGCGGTACGGCCGGCTGGTGCGATTTGTGCCACCGGTCCCGCATGGCGAGGTCGGAGCGTTACTCAGCCAGTTCGACGTCGTGATCGGCCAGATGAGCGCCGGCAGCCTCGGTTTGTCGGAGCTTGAGGCCATGGCCGCCGGCCGGCCCGTGATCACCGGAATCGATTGGAGCCTCTACCCGAAGGACCCGCCCCCGGTCATCGCGGCCGCAGACGCTGACGGCATCGTCGCCGCGATCGAGAAGCTGAGACATGATGAGGGAGAGCTCGCCCGACTGTCTCGCGACGGAAGGGAGTGGGTGCGCAGGAACCACGGTTTCGAACGGCACCTGCAGCTGCTGGAAGCTGCCTATTTCGGCCCCGGAGCTTCCTCGTAAGTCGCGGCTGTGGAGCCGACGCCGATAAACCTGTAGTCGAAGCCGGCCTGACGGAGCGCTTCGACCCCGAAGAAACCTCGGGCATCGACCAGCGCTCGTTTGCGCATGACATCGGCGGCTCTCTTCAAGTCCAGGTCCCGATAAGCCCTGTGGGCGACCATCAGGACAGCACAGTCGGCGTTCCGGAGCACCTCCATCACGTCACCCTTGTGCTCGCTGACAAAAGGGTCATGCACCGCGACGTCGAAGCCCCGTTCGGAGAGAAGACGAATCGTCTCCGCACTTGGTGAGTTCCGGGTGTCGTCGCTGTTCTCCAGGTACGCATAGCCCAGCACGGCGACACGACCTTGCTTTCCGCGCCCGACCAGATCGCCTACAAGCTCTGCCACGTGCGCCGGCATGCTGTCGTTGATCCTTCGCGCGACCGCGAGCAGCGAATCTTCGGCCTCCTCGCCCAGCGGCGCGGCGAGCAACCACGAGTCCTTGGGGATGCAGTGACCCCCAACGCCTCCTCCCGGAAGCAGCACGTCGCGGCCGGGCACCTTGTTGACCAATTGACGCACGAGCCACGCATCGCCTCCGACGCGTTCGCAGATCAAGGCCAGCTGGTTGGCGAACGCGATGCCGACATCGCGATACGCGTTCTCGGCGGTCTTCACCAACTCCGCCGTCAGGCAGTCGGCGGCATCCAGGTCTCCTTCGACGAACGTCGAGTAAAGGGCGACCATCACGTCGGCCACCTCCGCCGACGAACCGCCGCAGACCCGGCTCATCGTCCGCATGTTCCGGAGCAGCTTGCCCGGCATCACCCGCTCGGGGCAGTGGCCCAGGTGGAACCCGACGCCCGCGTGCCGGCCTGAAGAGTCTTCGAGCGCCGGCCGAACGACGTTGTCGATAGTGCCTGGCGCAATCGTCGACTCGACGATCACCAGGGCACCGTCCTTGAGGACGGACCCCAGCTGGGAACACGCCGCCCTCAGTGCCTTGAAGCGTGGACGGTGGTCCGCATCGACCGGCGTGTCGACGCAGATCAAGACCACGTCAGCGTCGGCGAGGTCAGTGTGCACACTGCCGGCGCTCAGGCGATGAGAGGCGACCACCTGCTCGAGCAGCTCGGCGAGCCCCGGCTCGTCGCCTTCGATCGGCGAGCGTCCGCTGTCGATCAGCTCGGCGCGGCCGGCGTCGATATCGACCCCATGGACCCTGAAACCGGCGCTGGCGAACATGCACGCCGCCGGAAGGCCGACGTATCCGAGTCCGATCACGCCGAGGAGCGCGCTGCGGTCTTTTACGCGGTCCCGGAGGCTGGAGATCGAATCGCTCACGACCGTCCGATCGTTACGACGTGACCCTCGGTCCCCGATTCAACCAGCGCCAGCGCCAGGTGCAGCGCCTTGCGGCCGTCCTCGCCGCTCACGATGCCAGACGCTTCGCCGGAGACGGCTCGTAGAAACGCCTCCAGCTCCGAGCGCAGCGGCTCGCGCTTCTGGATCGCGTACTGGACCATTGAGCCCTCGCTGACGCCGCGCAGCATCGTGATCTGCTGCCAGTTGTTGTCCGCGGCCGCGGCGTTTTCGTGGAAGAAGAGGTCCTGCGTCAGGTAGTCGGCTCGGAACATGCCGCGTTCGCCGGTCACCGCCAGCTCGCGGATCTTGGAGGGCGTGAGCCAGTTGATCTGGAGCACGCCGACCGATCCGTCGGCGAAGCGGAGGAGGCCTGTCACCAGGTCCTCTCGCGTCGTATGCACCTCGCGTCGCGTTTCCGCGTAAACGCGCACGATCTCGCTCCCAGTCAGATAACGCATCACGTCGAGGTCGTGCGTCGCGAGGTCGACGACCACGCCGACGTCGCGGACGCGCTGCGGAAACGGCCCGAGACGCCGAGCGTTCAGCTGGAACACGCGGCCGAGCTGGCCTTCGTCGAGACGCCTCTTGAGCTCGAGGACAGCGGGGTTGTAGCGCTCGATATGGCCCACCGCGAGCACGCGTTTCGCGGACTTGGCTCGTGCCACGAGCTCATCCGCCTCGTCGAGCGTCGCCGCGATCGGCTTCTCGACGAGCACGTGGCAGCCGGCGGCGATGGCGTCCATGACCACAGCGTGGTGGTTGATGGTGGGTGCGGCGACGATCAGAGCCTCGGGCTGCTCGCGTTCGATGAGCTCCTGGTGCGAGCCGTATCCGCGCGTCCCGTACATCGCGGCGACCTGGAAGGCCGCGTCAGGGTTCGCGTCGGCGACTCCGACGAGGTCGACCTCGCCGAGCTCGCGCAACACGCGCACGTGGTTGCGACCCATCACACCGGTGCCGACGACGGCGACGCGAGTCACAGCGCGTTGACTGCCGCGACTATCCGCTCGAGGTCAGGTTGCTCCAGGAGCGGATGGACTGGCAGCGATATCACCGACGCCGCGACGCGGTCGGTGACCGGGGTCGGGACTTCGCCGACCACCTCCTTGACGTGTGGAAAGTGGTTGGCGCCCATCGGATAGAAGATGCCGGTGCCGATGCCCGCGGCGTCGAGGCGCTTCACCGCGTCGTCGCGATCCATGCCCTCGGGCACGCGCACCGTGTACTGGTGCCAGACGTGCTCGCGACCCTCCTTCACGGCGGGCGTGGCGACCGACTCGAGCTCTACGTTGAGGAAGCGCGCGTTGGCGCGCCGCCGCATCGTAGCCTCGGGCATCCTGCCGAGCTGCGCGATGCCGATCGCGGCCAGCACGTCCGTGAGACGGAAGTTGTAACCAAGCGTCTCGTACTGATAGCGCGTGCGCATCCCGTGGTTGCGCAGCAGCCGGCACTGATCGGCGATGTGATCGTCGTCAGTGGTGATCATGCCGCCCTCGCCGCTCATCACGTTCTTCGTCGCATACAGGCTGAACACCCCGGTGCCGAAGGACCCCGCCTGGCGGCCGCGGTACGTGGCGCCGACGGCCTGGGCGGCGTCTTCGATGACAGCCAGGTCGTGCTTGCGCGCCAGGGCGATGATCTCGTCCATGTCGCACGGCTGACCGTAGAGGTGAACCGGCATCAAAGCCCTGGTTCGCGGCGTGATCGCGGCCTCGATCGCTTTCGGGTCGATGTTGAAGGTGCCTTCGTCGATGTCGGCGAAGACAGGCGTTGCGCCGGTGAAGAGGATGGTGTTGACAGAAGCGATGAAGGTGAAGGGGCTCGTGATGACCTCGTCGCCCGGCCCGATGCCGTGGGCCATCAGGGCCAGATGTAGGCCCGTCGTGCCGGACGAGGTCGCGATTGCATGCCGTGCTCCCGTGAGCTTGGTGAAAGCGTCCTCGAAAGCGGCAACGCGTGGCCCCTGCGCGAGCATGCCCGACTCGAGCACCTCGATGACGGCGGCTTTCTCCTCGGGCCCGATCCATGGGCGCGATATCGGGATCGGAAGGGGCGGGGGGGAGACCGCCTGCTCGGGCGGCATACGAGCTTCCTTAGCCAACTCGGCCAAATCCTACAGGCTGAGCCCGCTCCTCCTCCTGAACCGGCAGGGAGCGACCGAAGCGCTAGCCCGGCCCGCGGCGGCGGAGCCAGGGCAACGTCAGCACGACCGCCACCGTCAGCGCCAGCACGGCGAGGCCCACCTTCACTGCCGATGGCACCACCCGATTCGCACCGAGGCTCACCCTGGCGCCACTAGCCGGGCCACCAGCTGTTGGGCTCGCTGTCGCCGGCGAGGCCGAGGAAGTGGGTTTGGTGGTTACGCTGTGAGCCGGCGAGGGTGCGACAGGAGAAGGCCTGGGCGCGATCGGTGAGGGCTGCGGTTTGACGCGCTGGGTTAGCGATCGGCTGTCGCCGCACGTGGGATCCGGCGCGACTCCGGCCGTGTATGCGGCGCGAACCAGGTGGTTGCCGGTGGTCGTGAAAGTCCTGGAGAGGGTGGCGTAGACCCGAATCCCGGTGGGGTTGCTGTAGGTGTCGGGACCGTAGCCGCGGCCGTCCAGCGTGAAGGTCACGGTTGCTCCGTCCGCGCAAGTCAGCGGAAAGGTGAACGTGAAAGTCACCCTCTGGCCGGCAGTCGAAGGATTCGCCGATGAGGCGAGCGAAACATCGCCGGCGATGACGCTGATGACCGGCAGGAAGGTCATTGCGAGAGCGGCCATGATCCCAACCTTCACAGGTGGCCTCAATGCCTTGCTGATCGGTCCCTGACGCGATCCTGAGCCTTCGATTCTGGCTAGATTACCTTCGATGATCCTCAGGAGGGGCCTCCTCACCAACCTCATCCAGTCCATCCAGCTGGTGGCCCTCGTGGGGATCATCATCCTGGTCACTCGCGTAACCGGCGCGCACGGCCGAGGCGTCTACACGCTCGTGAGCTCGGTCGCAATCCTGGCGGCGATGATCACAGCGCTCGGGATCAGCTGGGCCGGCATCTATTACATAGGCAAGCGCCTCTTCCCTCTTGCCGACGTGGCTTCGACGCTGCTCACCGTGTCCCTGGCTTCATCCGGCGTGGCGGTGGCCGGAGTTGGCGTCGCGTACTTGCTCTTTCAACACACCTACTTCCACGAGGTGAGCACGGCGCAGGCCCTCATCATGCTGGTGCTCACAGCACTTCTCCAGCTGACGACGACGAGTGCCTCGATAGTCCTTGGAACGAATCGCCCGCTCCACTTCGCGGCGATAAGCATGGCCCAGCTGGTGGTCGCACTTGTGATCCAGGCGATCCTCGCCGTCGCGGGCTCGCTCACCGCGACATCGGCGCTGGTGGCGCTTACCGTCGGAGCGGCGACGAGTGCGACCTTCGGCCTGGTGCTCGTTTCACGCGAGGTGCCCCTCCGCCTCGGATTCGATTCGAAGATCCTGCGGAGTTTTCTCAACTTTGGCATCCGGGGCTACGCCGCCAACCTGATGATGTTTCTCAACTACCGCCTTGATGCCCTCATCGTCAATGGGCTCATCGGAGTCGTGAGCCTCGGCTACTACTCAATCGCGACGGCGATGGCGGAAACGCTCTGGTACGGGGCGAATGGTTTCGCCCTCGTCATGTTCCCAGCAGTGTCCTCGCTCGAGCGAAAGGAGGCCGACCGCATCACGCCGGTGGTGTGCCGCAACACTGTTTTCATGACGCTCATCGGGGCGGTTGTGATGTTCGCGGTCAGCCGCCAGCTCATCCTGTTCGTGTTCGGATCCGGCATGATTCCGGCTCTGCACCCGCTCTGGCTCCTCTTGCCCGGCATCGTCACCCTGACCGCCGCGAAAGTGATCTCCAGCTACCTGAGCGGTATCGGGAAGCCCATTTACAGCACGTACATTGCCGCCGGGACAGTCATCCTCACAGTGATCCTCGACGTGCTGCTGATACCGAGATATGGCATCAACGGCGCGGCGGCGGCCTCGAGCATCGTGTACACGTGCACCGCAGTGGCTTCGGTCTGGATCTTTCGGTCCGAGTCGGGGGCAGGCTGGCTGGAGACTCTTATCGTTCGGCCTTCGGACTTCGTCCGCTACCGGCGCGTGCTCGATTCGACGATGAAGAGGCTGTTCGCCGCGAGCCCGGCACGATCGTGACGCCGGCGCACCGGCACCCGCATCCAGAAGGCTAATCCGACCGGCACGTGCCCTCGACGAGCGGAAAGATCTCCAACGCGTCCACCATCACCGCCGCCTGTCCGCGTTGGGCCAGGCGTATGCCCAGCTGACCACCTGTGCGATCGAGGGTGACCGGCGCGCGAACCCAGCGCATGCCCGGCGTCGATCCCGACCACGACATCTGAGCTACTGCGTCCCCCAGGGTGACCCGAAGCGCATTGACCTGGTTGGTCCCGTAGTCGTAAACGCGGGCGCCAATACAAAATCCCCCTGGGCCGGTCGGGGGTATGGCCTGGCTCGCGCTGGATCCGGGATTGGTCGCGCCGGCCGCCAGCGTGCCCTCGTATCGGGGCGCGCCAACGATGGTCCAGCCCGGGGACTCGCCGGCCGCCACGCCACCCATATCTTCGGCCTGGTAGAGGCGTCCGACCTCGAAGCGGCCCAAGAACGTCGACGTTTGCCCGCTCAGCTCGAGGCTGAGCCTGTACACGCCGGGGGGGGCGTCCGAGGGAATCGGGAGCGCAAATGTATCGGTCGATCCTTCAGCGCCGAAATCGATGGTCCGGCTATACGTGCCGCCCAACCCTTCGGCTTGCAGGCGAGCGCTTCCCGCGGCGGACCGGTTCCATTGCACTCGTGCGAACACGGCGCGCCCGGCGACAACGTTTTGGGGACCGACGCCGGTCTGCCCGATCGCCGGTCCGGGTCCTTGTTGAAGCGGCAGGTCGAGATAGGCGTCGAGCCGGCTCGAGTCATATCTATAGAGCCGCCAGCGATCTCCCGAAGCGATAGGCGTGAGGATCTCAGCGCTCGCAAGCTGCGCCCACGCCGCAGAGTCGGTCCGGTCCATGTCCACGAGCACATCCGTCACCCCGTAGTGCTCGATCACGCCGGCCAGCTCGGCCGAATCGAAACGTCCCTGCGTCGCATCGAGGGCCTCTTCTCGGCGCCGCGGGCCGTCTCGCGCCTGGATCTGTGCGGGCGTATGCGAGTAGGGCACGGCCACGACCTCGATCCCCGTGATGCCGGCGACCTCGTACGCCATCCGCGGCTCGGCCAGCAGCACTGACGATCGGGGAAGCTTGTCGATGGCCGCGAGCCGGTCGCGCCATGCCACTGTCAGGTCGGTCGCTCGACTGTACGCGATGCTCTTCGGCGAGCTGGCGGGAGAGTGGTAGCGCTCCAGAGGCCCTGTATAGAAGGCGATGCCCATTGCCATGATGGAAACCACCAACACCGCGGCTGCAGGCACCATCAAGCGGCCGCGCACCGCGCCGACGGCCAGCCAGAGTCCCCACGCCCAGGCCACCCAGGCGAGCGGCTGCATCACGACGGAAACCCTGGCGAGGATGTATTGGCCGAGGTATGTGGTGGCGAACACAGGCGTGAGGGCAACAACGGGAATGGCAAGAACGGCGGCGATCACAAGCCCGGCTCCAGCCTCACCCGCCCGCCACAGCCGCACCAGGCTGACGGCGAACGCGGTCCCGAGAATGGTCCCCGGGTTGCTGTACCAGTTGCTCGGCCAAACCCAGGTCCATGGATGGTGGACGACACGCAGCGGCAGCGGAGACAGAACGGCCTTCGACGCGTAGGGAGCCGGCGCGAAAAGTGTCGATACATCGACCACCAGCAGAGGCAGGACCGCCAGGCCGACGATGAGGCCGGCGAGGACAAGCCGCTTCCAGGAAGGGGAACGAACAAGGATTGCCGCAACCCCGCCTCCGGCCAATGCGGCCAGCAGGAAGGGCCCGAGCAGCGGATGAACAGTGCTCGCGGCAAAGGCAATTGGCGCCGCCACCGCGAGCTCACGCCGCGACCCGCTCTCGACGAAGCGCAAAGCAAATGCGAGCGCGAGCCACGCCAGTACGTTTCCAAACTGGTTGGGAAACGCGGCATCGCGAAAGTCGAAGCTGAGCGCAAACACCATATAAAGCGCGGTGGCGATCAACGCCGCACTGCCGAGTCGTGTTATCGACAGGGCGAGGGCGAAGAAGGCGAGCCCGATCAACGGTGCGAGCGCGACGGTCATCACGCGCCAGACCGACACCGGGTCCTGGCCGGACAGATTGGAGATGAGCGCCAGAGCAAGGTGCCATGGGCCGCTGGTCGGGTCCGGCGCGGGCACAGGTGTCGAGAAGAAGACCTGCTGGGGCAGGGCCGTGCCGTGCCCCGTGACGGACCAGATGGCAGCCAGGTGATAGAAGGAGTCGGCCGTCGAGCTGAGCCACGGCCCGGAATAAAGCGCAGCCAGGCCGGCTCCGACAGCGATGGCCGCCGCCCCCCATAGCGTCCACGGTGGCGACACCGGCTCCTTTGCTCGAGCCCGGCGGTACAGGAAGGCGATCGGCGATCCCACCGCAGCCAGCACCAGGACCGCGATCGCCGCCGTCCTGACTCCGGTGAAACCAAACCCAAGAAGGTAGCCGGCCCAACCCAGCACGGCGATCAGCGCCACCGACAGGGCAAACGCGGGAGCGATCTCGAGCACAGCCGGCAGGCCTCGAGGGCCCGCCAGTCGCCAGATCACCCAGCCTGGAAGTAGAAGCAGGGCTGCCGCCCAGATTGATATCCAGGCGATGGTCATGCGCTGCCGAAAGCGGCGAGGAAGCGGTCGGCGGCCGCGGCGATCCTCACTTGAGCGTCTTGTTGTACTCCATGTCGAACCACATCGCGAAGAGGAGGAACTGCAGGCCCCCGATGATGAGCATCGCGACCAGCACGATGGTTGCCGTGGGGATCGCGGCACCCGTCAAGAGCCTCAGGGCCGAGTAGACCAAACCCAGGATCGTTCCCACAATCAGAAATCCGATCCCAAAGAAGTAGAAGAAGACAAGCGGGTGGAAGTCCTTGATGACGTACTTGGCCAGAAGGCGACTGATGAAGCCTCGCCAGAGCAAGAAGCTCACCGTCGGGATGACCTTCAGGACGTTCATCGAAGATCGCTCACCGATTCCATAGCGCGGGTGCACCGGCACGTCGGCGACCCGGAAGCTGCGGACGTTGAGCTGGATGAGGAGGTCGTTGGGATATCCATAGCTTGGATAGACGCGATCGAGGTCAAGGGCCTGAAGCGCCGTGCGCGAGATCGCTGTGAATCCCGATTGGGAGTCCGCGACGTGCCAGTATCCGGAGGCGATCTTGGTCAGCATCGACAGGAACGCGTTTCCCAGGTACCTGACGTGCGGTGTGTTGCGCCAGGCCTCCCCGGTGAACAGGCGATTGCCTTTGCTGTAGTCCGCCTTCCCGCTGATGACGGGGTCGATGATCAACGTGAGATCGTTGGGGTCCATCTGGCCGTCGCCGGCCATCACGGCAACGACATCGAGACCGATGTCCACTGCGCGCCGGTAGCCGCTTGTGATGGCGGCGCCAACGCCCAGGTTCTTGGGCTGCTCGATCACGGTCAGACGCCGGCCCAGGCGATCCTGCCATTCGCGGCAGCGCTCCAGCGTGGCGTCGGAGCTGCGGTCGTCGACGACGATTATGTGATCGACGAATTGCGGCATCGTCTCCAAAACCCTGCCGATCTGCCGCTCTTCGTTGTATGCGGGCACCACGACACCCACACTGCATCCGGCCTGCACGTTGGTATCCTAGCCGCCCGGCCTCAGCGCCCGGCTTCGAGCCGATCGAAGTCGTTCTGCGGGATCGTGACCTCGGTGCCGCATGAATCGCAACGCATGAGCATGCCCTCAGGCGTCGGCTCCACCTGCCTGAGCTGGTGGCCGCACAAGCAGGCGAAGCCTTTCAATCGGGCGGGGTTGCCGATGACGATCGCGTGGTCGGGCACGTCGCGCGTGACCACCGCTCCCGATCCAACCATCGCGAAACGCCCGACGCTGACCCCCGGGAGCACCACCGCGCCCCCGCCGATGGCCGCTCCATGGCGGACGACGGCTTCGCTCACAGTCCAGTCACTGTCCGATTTGAGAGTGCCGTCGGCATTGATGGCGCGTGGGTACTTGTCGTTGAGGAGCATCACTCCAGGGCCAAGGAAGACGCCGTCCTCGAGGTTGAAGCCATGAAATACAAAAACGCCGTTCTGCAGCTTGCACCGGTCGCCGATCCGGACGTTGACATCGACGTACGCGCCCTTGCCCAGGATGCACTCGCTCCCGATGACGGCGCCTTCGCGTACCTGGACCTGACTCCAGATCCTGGTCTTCGGCCCAACCTCGGCGCCGTCTGAAACCTCGGCGGTGGCGTGGATGGTCACCTGGTCACGCGAGCGCACCAGCTCAGACCACCTCCTCGCGGGCCATCGCCAGGCTCCGGTAGGCGTTTTCCATTCGCGTCATGTTGACGTCCCACAGCCCGCGCCGGGCGATCAGGCTCCGATTGTCTGTCGCCGCCGCCGAGCGGCGGGTGGGGTCGCCGAGCGCCGAAACGACGGCATCGGCCAGCGGCGCGACCTGCCTCACCGGCACCACGCCGCCGCTTTCGCCGCTCACCCATTCGCGATTGCCCGGGAGGTCCGAAACGACAGGGTAGGCCCCAGCCGCCATCGCCTCGAGCAGGGTCACCGATGTTCCGTCCGACGATGGCACTGAAACGTAGACCGCCGCTTTCCCGAGGCGCTCCGCCAGGCCATCCGGCCAGCTCGCGCTGCCGGAGAACTCGACGGCGCCGGCCACGCCCAGGCTGCGCGCGAGCTCCTCGAGGTCCCCCCGAAGGGCGCCTTCGCCTCCAACGACGAGTCGCGCCGCGGGCACCCTCCGCAACACCTCGGGCATGGCTCTGATCACGACGTCGACGTTGTACAAACGCCGGTCGAGCGATCGCTGGCTGAGGATTATGGGCTCGCGATCGGCGGGCGCCACCGTCCGGTTCTGCAAGGCCGCGAGCATCTCGGGGCCGACTCCTAGAACCACCTGAAGCAGGCGCTTCGGGGAGGCGCCCATGGCAAGCGCCACCTGGCCCAGCTGGTCCGCGTTGTATGTGACGAGGTCGGCCCGTGTGAGCACCCAACGCACGAGCCGTCGCGTGATGACGGACAGGCGTGGATCGGTCAACAGGTCGGAGCCCCACGCGCTCACGACCAGGGGGCGGCGTCCCGAGAGGGCGGCGAGGAAGCCGTAATCAGAGACGTAATGTGCGTGCACGACATCGGGGTTGATTCTTGTGAGCTCTCGATAAAAGCCGCCCGCTCTCAAACGCGCGGCGGTGACCAGCCGCAACATGCCAGGGAACCGACCCATCGCAGCCACTGATCGCGTGCCCGCGCGGCGGGCACCGGGTTCTCGCGCCCGCACGAAGTGCACACTGGGATTGCCGCCAAACGTCACGCTCGGCTGGTAGTAGCTCAGCAGGCTCACGTCGAAACCCCGCTGCGAGAAGTGGCGTGCCCACCGCTGTACGTGGATGCTGTCAGCGTTACCGATCAGGCAGATCCTCAGGGCTGGCTTCATCGTTCGTAAGAGGGTGAAAACATAGCAATATGCGTCAAGCAGATCGGGCAGAGGCAAGCCGCGGCGTGAGCCGTGAAAACACGGCGGTGGCCGCTGAACACGGGGGGCGGTTGGACGTCAAGTCGATAGTGCTCCCGATCCCACATTTCGACTTGTCTCCGCGTCTTCTCGCCATCTCGAGATATCTGCCGCGCGTCCTGCTCGTCGTGTGGGTGCTGACCTTGCCGCTGGAGTTCACCAAGACCTATTTCCCCAACCAGGCGTTCGAGGTGAGCCGGATCGTTCTCGTGCTGTGCCTTCTGGCTTTCGGAGCGCAGATCGCCATCGAGCGCGGGGAAGTTCGCGTACCCATGACCATGAGCATGCTTGGGTTGGCGCTCTTCACCGTCTACGCCACCGTAAGCGCTGTGGCGGTCGGATCGGTCCAGGGGATGAAGACGGCCGCGGCAATGGTCGCCTACGTGCTGATGATGCTCACGGTGTTCAACTGGACCCGTTCGCACGCGGACCATCGCCAAGTCTGGTCCGCTCTCGCGGTCAGCGCGATCGTTCTTGCAGCTGTCGGTTTGCTCCTATACCTGACCAACAGCTACATCTGGAATCCGCCAAACATCGGGATACTCCGCCTCAACGCAACCTTTCACGATCCAAACATCTTCGCGCGATTTCTGGGCTTTGCGATGATGACCATGGTGTTGCTCGCCGCCGACCTGCAGGTCAGCGCTCGACAGCGCGCGTTGTGGGTGGCCGCGGCACTCGCTACCGCCCTGATCATGCCGTTCACTTTCTCGCGCGCCGTCTGGGCGCTCACCTTCGTGGTGGCTCTCGTCGTCATCGCGATGGCCAGGCAGAGGAAGCGTGCGCTCGCGCTGGTCGGCCTCATCGTCGCGATCTTCGCGGCTGTCGCCGTCATCGACCCCTCGGTGTTGAGCCGAGCCGCACTGCTGGCTCAAAACCTCGAGAGTCCCTTCAAGAATCGCGCCTTTCTCGAGCGCGCGCCGTGGCTGAGCTTCCTGAGCGTGCTGCCTCTGGACTCTGTCCGTCAGTACCTGATCGGATCGGGCCTCATCATGTTTGCCGACCATCCGATCTTCGGCATCGGGTTTGGGACTTTCTCGCAATCATTGCTGGGCCCCTATGCGGGCCTCGTCCCACCCGGCGTCGACGACACCGCCTCGCATACCTCGCTCATCACCGTCGTGGCAGAGACGGGATTGCTCGGCCTCGCGATTGTGCTTTTAGCCGGCTACTCCTTCGTCAGGTCGACATGGCGGGCAACCAAACAGTCAACGGCCGAGCGAGCGCTCGTCCTGGCCCCCGCCATCGGCCTGCTGGTGATCGCGCTGACCAGCCAGTTCAGCGGCCGCTTCTTCGAGGAGCCCTATCTCTGGCTCTTCCTTGGGCTGGCCTACTCGGCGCAGGCCGGCCTGGATGGCAGCCGAGGCTACGTTTCTGAGAGCCGCTCGCGCTGAGGCCGTTTGGCGACCGGAGGCTCCTCGTCCGGCCGGCCGACGTTGCGAACCGCCTTCTTGAGGCTACGCACCAGCTCGTCGCTGCGCCCTTCCAGCGCCAGCATCTTGAGCCGCTCGATCGTCCACGACAGGTCGCTCTCGCTGGGGAGGTACGGCGCCACGACATCCAGGATCGAGGGGTCGGTAGTGGGGCGTACACCCTCATCAGGAGCGAGCAGCTGCTCGCTCATCAGCTCTCCTGGACGAAGTCCGGAAAACACAATCTCGATGTCTGCCCCAGGGCGCAAACCCCGGGACCGGATGAGCGAGTTGGCCAGGTCGAGGATCTTGATCGGGGTTCCCATGTCCAGCATGTAGAGGTGCCCTGACTCGCCCATCGGAAGCGTTCGAACGACCAGGAGCACCGCCTCTCGGATCGTCATCATGAAACGCGAGACGTCCGGGTGAGTGATCGTCACCGGCCCGCCGTCCTCGATCTGGCGCTCGAACAGCGGCACCACGCTTCCCCGGCTGCCCACCACGTTGCCGAACCGCACTGCCCAGCTCGCCGTCGTGCCCTGATGGCCGAGCACGATCTCCTCGCACATTCGCTTGGTGCAGCCCATCACCGAGTGCCGCGCGACCGCCTTGTCCGTCGAGATGAGCACGAATCGCTCGACCGCGGCGGCCTGCGCGCAGCGCAGCGTGTTCCAGGTTCCGATCACGTTGGTCATCACCGCCTGGATCGGATGGCTCTCCAGCATCGGCACGTGCTTGTAAGCCGCGCAGTGGAAAACGATCTCGGGGCGCTCCTCGGCGAAAACCGCGCGGAGCTGCTCGCTGTCCACGATCGAGACCAGGGCCTCGCGGATGACCACGCTCGCGTTTGCGCGCAGCTCCTCCGCGAGGTCGAAGATGCCGCTCTCGTTGATGTCCAGGAGAACCAGTCGCGCTGGATGGAGCGCGGCCAGCACCCGGCACAGCTCCGATCCGATCGAGCCGGCAGCCCCGGTCACCAGCACTGTCTTGCCGCTCACTATCTCTTCCGACGCCTTGATCTCGATATCGCGTTGAGCTCTTCCGACGAGGTCGTCGGCCGACAGCTGGCGCAGCGGCAGTCCGGAGCGGCCGGGGAAGAGCTTGTTGGCCTCGGGCACTATGAAGATCGGCAATCCAGCCGCCAGGCAGATCGCGAAGAGGTCGCGGTGCGGTTGGGTGGTCGGGCCTCTCAGCACGAAGGCAACACCCTCCGCATGAGTCTCTTGAATCAAGCGCCCGAGCGCACTGGCCGAGCCGACCACAGGCACTCCCATCACGGTGCGGCCCTGATCGCCGGGAGCCATCGTCGCAATCGCGACCGGCACCCAGTCGGGGTTGGCGTGCTGGACGAGGATCTTGACTGTCGAGTAGCTCTCCGCATCAGGCACGACGACGAGCAGGCGGCTTCCCGCCCTCGGGGTCGATGAAAGGAGGCGGGGGAGCAGGCGGAAGGCGCCGACGGCGATGACCACGGCGGGCGCCGCCAGCAGCGGCACCAGCAGGCGATACGGCCGGACCTCGCCCATCATGAAGTTCGCCAGCCCGACCAGAAAGGTTGCCTCGAGCACGGCGAGCCCGACGGCGAAAGCATCGTTGATTCCGGCGACCGTCCAGACGCGCCGGTGGAGGCCGAATCGAGTCTCGCCCGCCGCCATGGCCAGGTAGGCCAGCAAGAAAGTCAGCAGCAGATACCAGGTCGGGCCGTTCACGCCACCAGGACGGCCGCCGTAGCCGAGGAACTGGAAGGCGAGCAGGATGAACCAGAAGATCAGTGCTTCGCCCAGGAGAGTCAGGCCGAACCGGCGGGTGATGTTAAGGATTCTTGCCATCGGCGACCGCTCGTCCTCGGCTTCCATCTGGCCCTGGCTCGAAGCCGGCGGCAGGGATTGGGGGGCCATCAGCTGGAGTAGAAGCCTATCCCAAACTCCATCTCGGGCCCTACGCCGCCACCGTCACGGCAACCGGCTGGTACTGCAGGAACCAGAACTGGTGTTCCTTGATCATCTCCAGCTCCAGGACCAGCGACCCGGTTCGCGGCGGGGCCACCGTCACGTTGACGGCCACTGACTGCCCCGGCGCGACGGCCTTGGGGAGCGAGAAGGCCTTGCTGTACACCCAGCTCGCATGATTCGGCGATCCTCCGGCCGATGTCGCGAAGTGGAGCTCGAGGTCGACTCGTGTCGACCCTGTCGAAGGCCAGGTCTGCGTCCCGTTGTTGGTGACCGACACGGAAAAGGTCTGCGCTTTGCCGACGGCCCACGCAGTCGGAACGTGAGTGATGTTGTACGTCGCGGACCAGCCGGGCGGCGCCGCGGCGACGGTCACCGCCGAGTACTGCTTGAACCAGAACTGATGCTCTTTGATCATCTCGGCCTCGAGGAACATCGCGCCAGAGCGCGGTGGCCCGGCGACGCTCACCGTCACGGTCGCGCTTTTCCCGGGCGCGAGGTTCGCCGGCAGGTGGTAGACCGCGCTGGTCAGCCAGTAGGCCTGCTTGGCCGAGCCTCCTGTTCCTGATGTGAAATGGAAGTCGACATCGACTCTCTTGTAGCCCGCAAAAGGCCAGGTCTGGTTGCCGGTGTTGGTCACGGTGACGGCGAACGCCTGGCTGTGAAGCAGCGTCCAGGCCCTTGGCGCCTTGCTGAGGTCATAGCTCGCCGACCAGACGGCAGAGGCGACCGCAACCTTTACCGAGGCCCACTGTTTGAACCAGAACTGGTGCTCCTTGACCATCTCGGCCTCGAGGACCATTGAGCCGGCCCGTGGCGCTGCGACGCTCACGTTGAGGGTCACACTGCCGCCTGGCGCCAGGTCGGCCGGGAGCGCGAAAGCCCTGCTGCTGAGCCAGTAAGCCTGCTTGGCGGAGCCTCCGGCCAGAGTCGCGAAGTGGAGATCAAAATCGACTCTCGTGCTGCCGGTCGACGGCCAGGTCAATGCGCCGGCGTTGGTGATCGTGACCGGGAACGTCTGGCTCTCGCCGGCCGCCCAGCTCGTCGGCACCCTGCTCATGTCGAACTTTCCCGCCCACGGCAATACGAAATGGGAGGCGAGCGCAGACCACAGCTCAGTCGCGCCGCCGCCATAGTTGAGGGTCCAGATCCCGACGCCGCGTAAACCATCGCGATTGGCCAGGTCGTACTTCAAGCCCAGCGAAACGGCGTCGTCCCAGAACAGCTGCCGCGTGCATCCGAACTTCGTGCTGTACCACGTGTCCCATCGCTCCTTGCCCGCCGGATCGTTGGCGTCGCGATGGATGACATACGAGCCGGCTTTGACAGAAGGATCGGTAGCTTCGCCCGACGCGTCGAGGTAGGTGTCGGCGATCACGTCGCTGGTCGGGTGTTGGTATTCGACGGTGCTGCTGCCGACGCACGCCTTGCGGCCGTAGTAGGGGACGCCGAAGATCACCTTTGCCGGCGTAACCGCGGCTGAATACTGGGCCATCACCTTGGTGTCGTTGTAGTAGTAGGTCGTCAGAGGTGAGGTCGGACCGAGGCAGAACTTTCCGCATTTGGTCGGCGCACGGTAGTAGTTCGAGTACTCCATGTCGTACGCCATCACAAAAAATGAGTCCACGCTCGGGTTCAACCCAGGGACGTCGAAGAAGCCTGCTGGATCGCCGGCAGCTCCTGAGTAGGTGTCGACGGAGAGGTAGTACGAGCTCCCGAGGGAGGCGCGCAGGCTCTTCACGAAGCTGGTCAACGCGTGCCGCGCCCACGAAGGGTCGGATGTGTTGCAAGCCTGGTTGACGCTTTCGTAGTCGACGTTGACACCGTCGACGCCTTTCGCCTTCACCTGGGCCACCGTGTTCTTCACAGTGGTGGAGGTGTGACGCAACGCGTCGCACATGGCGTTCGGATACGTGCCCGATGCATCGCCGTTGATGATCGTGAGCACGACTTTGGTGCCGTGGGCGTGCGCAACCTGGACGAGGCTGGTCAGCTGGCTCGAGTTCCACACAGATAGGCCGGCATCGTTCTGAAAGCTGCCGTCCCACAGGACGTGCAGGCCGAAGTAGGCGACCGTGGAGAGGAGGTCGAAGTTCCAGCTCGGGTAGCCGACGGTGGGATCGCTCAAGCTGCTGCCGAGCGCAAACCCGAACACCTCGCGGCTCAGATGTCGCGGCCCGGATCCGACGGCGGCGGCGCGAGGGGCGGACGCCGGCGCTTCCAGAGTGGCCGGCCGCTCGGCGGCCCCACGTGGAATATCTCGTTGATCTGGGGCTGAAGCGAGGACCGGGGTCGTTCCCCCGGCCAGGATGCCCAGCGCGCAGACCAGTAGGACTCGAGTGCGGAGACTTTGGCAGGACATGGGCGAAGAAGGTCGCCAACTGTACTCGACGCCCCCCGCAGGCGTCAAATAAGGTTGGTTACTTTCATCGGGGCACGATTTCAGGGGTCGGACGCGCGGTCGGAGCGTTTTGACCGATGGCCCGGATCGCCGCGACCTCGAGGGCCGCAATGATCCAGAACTCGGCGCTCATGTCGTTCTTCCAGTAAGGCGAATCGACAAGGCCGTGGGCGAACCAGAGGACCAGGCTGCCGGCAACCCCCCAAAGCAGCGCGCGGTAAAAGCCGTGCGCCTGCGTGAAACCGCGCCAACCGCGGTACATGAGGCCTAAGAAGATCACGGCAAACGCGACCATTCCCAGCAGCCCCACCTCGACCCAGAAGGTCAGCCACATGTTGTGCGGGTAGATCTCCGGGATCGTGCCGCGAAACACGTAGTGGTAGCCGCCGAGGCCGTTGCCGAAGATTGGGTGGTCGCGCAGCATGGAGAACGTGTCGTTGAAGATGCTCAGCCGGCCACGAATGGTCGTCTGAGGATCGCTCAGGTCGAACTGTCCGGCGAACTTCCTCTGCACCAGAGGCACCTGCAGGAGCACCACTGTCACGACCACCACGGCCGCGGCCAGTGGCACTCGGGCGCGGTGCGTTGCGATGGCGACCACGGCGAGGACGGCGACGGCGAAGTACGCGCCGCGCGAGAGCGTCAGCGTCAACGCCGGAAGCAGGAAGGCCAGCCAGGCCAGGGCAAGCAGGCGGTCCTTGCGCCGGTCGGCGAACATGACGAGGCCCGCCGCCAGCGCGAGGGGTGGCTCCAGATACATGGCAACCTCGGGACCACTTGTGTACAGGGCGGTGGGCGGAGACCCCAAAACGAATGTCCCCTGGATCAAGGTCACCAGGAAGGCGCCGATGTTCAAGAGCGCGAACATGGAGCTGCCGACGCCAAGGCCGAGCAGCACCCCTCGCATGTCGTTCGGCCGGCGCAGCAGGTCGATCGCTACATAGAAGATCGCGATGGGCTCGAGGAAGTAGGCGCGATACAGGCCCAGCGCGTGCCAGCGATCCGGCGGCACGAAAATCGCGCTTGCGCCGGCCACGAGCAATAAAAGGATTGGTATGTCGTATGGGGTGCGGTTGAGCCTGAGGGAACCTTCCTCGCGCCGCCCCAACAGGTAGAGAGCGACCGTCGCGACAACGAGGCCTTCGAGCAATGTCGTCGAGATGGGGCCGTACTTCCAGCGGACGACATAGAGCGGCAGGCACGCCGCAGTGACCCCGAGCGCCACCGTGGAGCCGCGAATGAACTTGTTCGTCGGGACAGATTCGGCCTCGAGCCTCGTCTGGGACGCTCGGGGAACGGCTGTCGCGCCTCCAACAGCGCGTCTAAGCATCGTTCACCCGGGCAATTGTCACACTACTCCCTGTGCCCAAAAGGTTCCTCATCCTCACGCAGCATTTCCCGCCGGAAGTCGGGGCTGCGCAGATCAGGCTTCACGCCTTTGGCAAGCAGCTGCAGGCCAGGGGACACGAGGTGCGCGTAGTGACCGCGATGCCCAACTACCCGCGTGGCGAGGTGTTCCCCGAATACCGCGGCAAAAGGGTGGTGCGCGAGGAGCTCGACGGCCTGCATGTGACACGTACATGGATCCGCCCGGCAACCGGGCGCAATGTTGTGAAGCGACTCCTGGGCTACTGGTCCTTCGCCATCTCGTCGGTGCCCGCCTGCCTGCGCGAGCCCAAGCCCGACTTCATCTTTGTCGAGTCGCCACCTCTATTTCTTGGATGCACAGCCTACGTCTGCTCCCGTCTGCGAAGGGTTCCATTCATCCTGAACGTGTCCGACCTCTGGCCCGCATCCGCCCGCGAGCTGGGAATCGTCCGCAGCAAGTCCCTGCTCTGGTTGGGCGAGCGCCTCGAGCGATTCCTGTACCGAACGGCATATCGGATCACCGCCCAGACTGACGGGATTCGCGCGCACATCG
>VBIU01000114.1 GCA_005880945.1 Chloroflexota bacterium
TGGGCGAACACGATCCCTCCCGGTCGAAGCGCGGCACACAGTGCCGGGACGGCCTGCCATGGCTCTGACAGATCCAGCAGGACCCTGTCCATGTCCCGCTCCTCCACACCCTGGTAAATGTCCCCGAGCTTGAGGGTGAGGTTGGGCGGGATCGCACCGAAGGTTTCCGTGATCGCACGCGTGGCCGCCTCCAGGAAATCCTCGCGCTGCTCATACGACACGACCAGCCCGTCTGGCCCCACCGCACGCAACGCCGCCAGCGTCAGGGCGCCGGTCCCCGTCCCTGCCTCCAGCACCCGGGCGCCCGGGTGGAGGTCGGCGCCAACCAGGATCGCGCCCAGATCCTTCGGGTAGATCGGCTGCGCCTGCCGCACCCGTCCCGTGACCTGCTCGGCGAACGTCGGCCGCACGGCCAGCAGTCTCGCCCCGAGCTGGGTGGTGACCACGACGCCTTCAGGGCGTCCGATCAGCGCGTCGTGCTCGATCGCGCCCGAGTGAAGGGAGTGCCGCTCGCCTGCCTTCAGGCGGACGCGGTGGCGGCGCCCGACCTTGTCGACGAGAAGGACCAGCTCCCCTTCCGCGAAGGTCTTCAAGCGGGTTTGCGGGCGCGGATCAGGCAGTGCCAGTAGGCGTGCCAGAGCTTCCCATCGCGCCGCTCGGGGTGAAGCTGCGCACGAGCCTCTCCGTCCGCCGCCTCGATCAGCGCGGCCAGCTCAGCGGCCAGGGCGGGCTGGACCTCCATGTTGCCCATCCAGTCCTCGAAATCCCAGTCGAGCTCACGGCTTTTCGCGACTTCGACGTCAAAGCCGGCCTTCTTCAGGCGCGCGGTCCACTCGTCAACGGTGAGCGATCGCACGTGAGAAGGGTCGCGGCGCACCTCCACCTGGTGCATCACGTCTCGCGCGGCGGCCGGCGGAGCGCAATCGACGAAGGCGGCGGCGCGCCCAGGCTTGAGCACGCGCAGCGCCTCGATCAGGAAGGCGTCGAAGTCATGGAAGTGATGAGGAGCGGCCCGCACTGTGTACAGGTCGAACGATTAGGGCAGCCGGCAGGCGTCCCCGAGCACCCAGTCCGCGTTGGTGATGCCCCGCTCCGCCGTGACGCGTCGCGCCTGGTCCAGCATCTCGCGCGTCAGATCGACGCCGACAACGTGGCGCACGAAAGGCGCCAGCGCCAGCGCGGTGTTGCCCGTCCCGGTGGCGACGTCCAGCGCCAGGTCTGTAGGCTGCGGTTGGGCGAGGTCGAGCACTTCGCGAAGGCGTTCCGACGAGGTGTGGAACTTCGCGCGCGCGTAGTTCGCGGCGACGGGAGCAAACCGAGAGCGGACGTCGTCAGGCACAAAGGCAGTCTAGGGCTGGGGCGTCTCGACCTCATGGCGGCGGCGAGAGCGGACGACGGCCACGGCGATGACCAGCAGGATGACCCCAAGGGTCACGCCTCCATACAGGAGTGGCTGCCCCCTGATCGAGCGCTCGACGCGTTCCCCGAACAGGACGCCCAGCATCAAGAAGACGCCGGCCCAAACGGCGCTCGAGACCGCGACGCTGACCGCGAAGATTCGATAGTGCAGCTTCAGGACGCCCGCCGCCACCGTGAGCGGAACGCGAAACCCCGGGATGTGGCGTCCAAAGATCAGGGTCCATGGCCCCCATCTTCCAAACCAGTGTTCAGCGCGCGCGAAGCGCTCAGGTGTCAGGTGGAGGAAGCGAGCCAGCCTGTGCTCGATCAGCTGCCTGCCAAAACGGCGCGACAGCAAGTAGAGGTTGGTGGCGCCCAGGGTGACCGCGAGCACGAACCCGAGCCACGCGGCAAGGAGCACCGGGACGTTGTGCGGGAGTCGATGGCCGACATATAGGAGGAAAGCGTCGCCGGGTATGAAGAGCGGCGGCCCCGACTCCTCGACGTAGATCAACGCGAATCCGACCAGGTATCCATAGCGCCTGAGGTAGTCGCCGATCGTGGCGTCGGACTGCGGTCCCTGGCCGGCCGCGTCGTGCTCGACGAGGAACCACATGCCGACCATCACCGCGACCAGCAGCGCGACGCCAACGATCACGCGCCAGCGAATCGAAAGGCCGAACTCCTGCGGCCCCATGTCCTCGTTCATCCGTGCTTACGCGTTCCCGCTATGGTTCCACGATGGCGAAGGCGGTGGCTCGGTGGTCTGGACAGAAGGTCAGATTCGAGATCGAGTCAGCGTCGGGCCACGGCGCCAGCGTCGACGAGGCGCCGATCTTCGGCGACGACGGGGCGATGCGACCGACCGAGATGCTGCTCGGCGCACTCGGCAGCTGCACCGGGCTGAACGCCGTCCTGCTGCTCAAGAAATTCAAGCAGCCGCTCAAGTCGCTCGCGGTCGAGGTCGAGGGTGAGCAGGACAAGGAATGGCCCCGGGCCTTCACGAGGATCGAGATCACATTCGTCATCGGCTGGGACGGCAAGCACGATAACGAACAGGTCGACTCAGCGCTGGACATGGCTTGCAATCGTTATTGCCCAATCCACGCAACCCTGTCGCGCGGCACCAAGATCGCGCACGGGCGCAAGGACGCCCACTGAAACCGACCGGCGGGAAAACCAAGGCCGCCTGTCGCGTCCTCTTAGAATGAGCAGCGTTCCCAAAAGCCCCAACACCTGAGGCGAATTCGGAAACTTGCTCGAGAGCTACGTCCCGCTCCTGATCTACGTACTGATAGTTCTCGGTTTGATTGGCGCCCTTGTCACGTTGAGCTTCCTGCTCGGGCCGTCCAAGCCACACAAGGCCAAGCTCGCCCCGTACGAGTCGGGAATCGTCACCGACACCCCGGCCCACCCCAGACTTTCGGTCCGCTTCTACCTCACAGCGATGCTTTTCATCATCTTCGACGTCGAGGCGGTCTTTTTCTACCCGTGGGCTGTGATCATGCGGCAGCTCAAGTGGTTCGGCCTCATCGAGATGGGCGTCTTCATGGGCATCCTGCTCGTCGCCCTCGCCCACATCTGGCGAAAGGGAGGCCTGGATTGGGACTAGAGGAGCTCGCGGAGTCCCTGGGCCAGAACGTCCTCACGACGACCCTAGGCAAGGTCGTCGGCTGGGGGCGCGGGAACTCGGTGTGGCCGGCGCAGTTTGGATTGGCATGCTGCGCGATCGAGATGATCGCCACCGCCACGGCCGGCGTCGACATAGCTCGCTTCGGTTCCGAGGCGATGCGCGCTTCGCCGCGCCAGTCGGACCTGCTCATCGTGTCCGGCCGCGTGTCCCAGAAGATGGCGCCTGTGCTGCGCACGGTCTTCGACCAGATGCCTGAGCCCAAGTGGGTCATCTCGATGGGCGCGTGCGCCTCCACCGGAGGGGTCTTCAACAACTACGCGCTGCTGCAGGGCGTCGACAAGATAGTGCCGGTCGACGTTTACATCCCAGGTTGCCCTCCACGCCCTGAGGACCTCCTCAACGCCCTGATGATCCTGCAAGAGCGCATCAAGGCCCAGGGCATCCAGCCGCGCCAGTGATCTCCGATCAACTGATCATCGACCGCGGCGTCAGCGCCGGCGATGAATGGATCACCGTGCCCGCCGAGAGCGTGCACGAAGCTCTGGCAGCACTGAGGTCTGACGGCTACCGCCTGCTCACCTTCCTCACATGCGTCGACCACCTCGCCGACCACTCGCGCGAGTGGCCCTTTCGTTTCGAGATCGTCTATCAGCTGCGAAACCTCGAGACGCGCGAACAGCTGCGGGTCCGCACCTTCATCGACGGAGACCCGCCGAGGATCGATTCCGTTCACGATCTGTTTCCGCCGGCCAACTGGGACGAGCGTGAGACTTACGACCTGTTCGGCGTCGTCTTCAACGACCACCCCGACCTCAGCCGGATCCTCATGCCCGACGACTGGGTCGGCCATCCGCTGAGGCGCGACTATCCGGTCGGCGGCGAAACCGTCGAGTTCTCGGAAGAGCACGAGCGCTGGCAGACAGCCCCGGACGAGGCATGAGCACCCCGGAAGGCGTGACCATCGTCAAGACCGGGGAGAAGGGCCACTTCGGCGGCGAGATCCTCACCGTCAACTTCGGTCCCCACCACCCTTCCACGCACGGCGTGCTGCGGCTCATCGTCGACCTCGACGGCGAAATGATCAGGGGCATCAAGCCGGTGATCGGATACCTGCACACGGGCATCGAGAAGCAGATGGAGGCGCTGCGCTGGCAGCAGGGCGTGGTCGTCACCGACCGCCACGACTATCTGTCGCCGCCCATCAACAACCTGGCGTACGCGCTCGCGGTCGAAAGGCTGATGGGTGTCGAGGTGCCACCTCGAGCCGACGCGCTGCGCGTGATCATGTCCGAGCTCACGCGCCTGTCCTCGCACTTAGTGTGGATGGGCACGAGCGGGCTGGAGCTCGGTGCGATGTCGATGCTCATGTACTGCTTCCGCGAGCGCGACACGATCCTGGACATGAACGAGGAGATCTCCGGCTTCCGGATGCACACTTCGTACATCCGGCCCGGCGGCGTGTTCGCCGACGCGACACCCCGATTCCTCGAGATGCTGGACAAGTTCATCGGCGAGATGCCTGGTCACATCGACGAGTACGAGGACCTTCTCACGATGAACCCGATCTGGCGAGCGCGAACCATCGGCATCGGCCGGTTGTCGCCCGAGGACGCCAAGGTGCTGGGGGCCACCGGCCCGATGCTCCGCGGCTCCGGGGTCGCGTGGGACCTGCGCAAGACGATGCCTTACTCGGGTTACGAGAACTACGACTTCGAGGTCGCGACCTCAAACGATTGCGATTGCTACGGGCGGTACTTGGTCCGCATCAGGGAGATGCGCGAGGCGGTGAAGATCCTCCGCCAGGCGCTCGACCGGCTGCCTGACGGGCCGGTGAACGTGGACGACCGCAAGATGCTTCCACCGCCGCGCGAAGAGCTGGAGACTTCGATGGAAGCGGTCATCCACCACTTCAAGCTCTTCACCGAGGGCTACTCGGTCCCGGCCGGCGACGTGTACGTGGCAGTCGAGTCGGGGCGAGGCGAGAACGGCTGCTACATCGTCAGCGACGGCACGCACAAGCCGCGCCGCGTGAAGTTTCGAGCGGCGTCATTCGCCAACCTGCAAGCCCTCGAGCGGATGGCGCTCAACCACATGGTCGCGGACATGATCGCGATTATCGGCACGGCCGACACCGTGCTGGGAGACGTGGACCGGTGAGCACGCTGTCGAGTCACCTCCTCGACGAGATAAAGGAGCTGCCCGCCAAGTATCCCCAGCCGCGCTCGGCCGTGATGCCCGCCCTCGACCTGGCTCAGGAGGAGCTCGGCCATCTCACGCCCGAGGCGATGAGCGAGGTCGCCGGCGCGCTGCAGCTCGACCCTGGCTACGTAGAGGGCGTCGCCACCTTCTACACGCTGTTCCACCTGCAGCCCGTGGGGCGCCATCGCTTCTATATCTGCACCAACCTCAGCTGCATGCTCCGCGGCGCGGAGGACATCGTCGACCGTGTCAAGGGCGCGATCGGCGTTCGCGAGCCGGGTGAGGTTTCGAAGGACGGCCTCTTCTCATACGAAGAGGTGGAATGCCTCGGCGCCTGCGAGTACGCGCCGGTCTGCCGGCTCGACCACCGGTACGAGGTCGACCTGACTCGCGCGAAGATCGACCTGCTGGTCAACAACCGCCGCCTGCCGCGAAAGCACATCAAGTCGCGTCCGGCGGCGGATGTCACAACCCCGCGTCCCCTCCCCGGCTCCGCCGGACCTCCCCGCACGCGGGGAGGACGCCAATCCAAACCTGCTCCGCGGAGACCTGCCCGACCACCCAAGGAAAGCGATGGCTGAGAAGCGAGGCACCGTCGGAGGGCCGGTGCTGACCGAATGGTTCGGCAAGGCAAAGCTGCACACCCTCGACGTCTATGAATCCCTGGGCGGGTACTCAGCCCTACGCAAGGTCGTCACCGAGATGACAGCCGCGCAGGTGATCGACGAGGTCAAGATGTCCGGCCTGAGAGGGCGCGGCGGCGCCGACTTCCCGACAGCGACCAAGTGGTCGTTCGTGCCCAAGGACCATCCCGGCCCGAAGTACATCGTCGTCAACGCCGACGAGTCAGAGCCTGGCAGCGCGAAGGACCGCTATCTCCTCGAGAACTCCCCGCACATGCTGATCGAGGGCGCGGCGATCGCAACCTTCGCCATCGGCGGGCACCAGGCCTGGATCTATATCCGCGGCGAGTACGACCTGCCTTACGAGATGTTGCGCGACGCGATCGCCGAGGCCCACACCAAGGGTTACCTGGGCGACCACCCCTTCGGCTCGGACTACCCGCTCGACGTGCGGCTTTATCGCGGCCATGGCGCCTACATCTGCGGCGAGGAGACGGCGCTGCTCGAATCGCTCGAGGGAAAGCGCGCGCAGCCTCGATCGCGTCCGCCGTTTCCCGCGGTCAAGGGCGCGTGGGGCCTGCCGACGGCGGTCAACAACGTCGAGACGCTGGCGACCGTGCCCTGGATCATGCGTCACGGCGGACCCGAGTACGCCAAGCGCGGCACGGAGAAGGCGAAGGGCACGCGCATCGTGACGGTCAGCGGCGACGTGCAGAAGCCCGGCAACTACGAGATCGAGATCGGCGTCACCTACCGGCACATCATCGAGGAGCTCGCGGGCGGCGCTCGTCCCGGACACAAGATCAAGGTGTTCTGGCCGGGCGGCTCGTCGGCCAAGGTCCTGCCTGGCTCGATGCTGGACACCTCGACCGACCTCGACGGCCTGAAAGCGCTCGGGACCATGGGCGGCTCGGGCGGGATCATCGTCATGGACGACTCCCACTGCGTCGTCAAGGCAGCGGCGCGGCTCCTTCGCTTCTATGCCCACGAGTCGTGCGGCAAGTGCACACCGTGTCGCGTCGGCAGCAACTGGGCGGTTCGCACCTACGAGCGAATCCTCGCGAACGAAGGCTCCGAGACCGAGCTCGGGCTGCTGGAGCGCGTGGCCGACGGGCTGCAGAACGGCCGGTGCCTGTGCGGTCTCGGGGACGCCGCCGGTTGGGTCATCGAGTCGACCATGCGGCACTTCCGCGGCGAGTACGAAGAGCACTGCCTGCGGCATACATGCTCGGTGGGAGCCGTCCTGGCCCATGCCTGACGTCAACCTGACGATTGACGGCCACGCCGTCACCGTCCCGCCAGGCACCCTGATCGTGGAGGCGGCGAAGCGGGTGGGGATCGAGATCCCGGTCTTCTGCTACCACCACAAGCTCGATCCCGTCGGCGCGTGCCGGCTATGCCTTGTCGATTTCTCTCCGGGACCGCCGCGGCCGCAGACCGCATGCACGACGCCGGTCGCCGAGGGCATGGTGGTGCGAACCCAGAGCGCGATGGCCGTGCAGGCAAGGGCCGACATCCTCGAGTTCGAGCTCGTCAACCATCCGCTCGACTGTCCCGTCTGCGACAAGGGCGGGGAGTGCCCGCTGCAGGACTTCACCTTCCGCCACGGCTATCCGACGAGCCGCATCGACGGACCCCGTCTTCATTTCAAGAAGCCGATCCCGCTGTCCGAGAACATCGCGCTCGACCGCGAGCGCTGCGTGCTGTGCTACCGGTGCACTCGCTACTACGACGAGATCGCATGGGAGCAGGAGCTCACCGTCGCGGAGCGCGGCGTCCATTCGGTCATCGCCAGCCAGTTCGACCGCCCGCTGACGTCGATCTTCAGCGGCAACATCATCGACCTCTGCCCGGTCGGTGCCCTGACGTCGCGCGTCTGGCGGTTCGAGTCGCGCCCATGGGACATGGGCCACAGCGAAAGCGTGTGCTCGAAGTGCGCAGTGGGCTGCAACGTCACTCTGTGGCAGCGGAGAGGACAGCTGGTGCGTGTGACATCGCGCGAGAACGATGAGATCGACGAGGGCTGGATCTGCGATCGCGGTCGCTTCGACTACACCGATGTCAACGACCCGGCGCGACTGCGGGTCCCCACCGTGAGTGGGGTGAAGGCGACCTGGGCCGACGCACTCAGCACCCTGGCGGACGGCATCAAGGGCAAAGGTTCGAAGCTCGGCATCTCCCTGCCTCAGGACCTCACCAATGAGGAGGGTTTCCTCTTCAGGCGCCTCCTCGACGGTCCGCTGCGTGGCGCGAAGGTGAAGATGCACGGCCGCACCGCCCTGCCGGCGCCCTCTGGCGAGCAGCTGATGATCAAGGAGATAGATGACGCGCGCGTCATAGTCATCGTCGCGTCGGACACCGAGAATGACGTGCCGATCGTCAACCTGCGGGTGAAG
>VBIU01000115.1 GCA_005880945.1 Chloroflexota bacterium
AACATTAAGCTCGGGCTGGATACCAGAACCCTGCACCTTTTCGACGCCGAAACCGAGCTGGCCCTGCTATGACGTAGGGCCCTTGACCGGGGTCTGCTCCGCTCGGGCTGAACTGCCCGGTTTAGGCGGCGTGGTCCCGGAGGTCGACCAAGACCCTAATTCATGGATCGTGGGTCCGGGACCCAAGTCCGGGGATCGTCCTAAGGACCCCAATGTGGAGTGTTCGCCCCCGTCGACTTGCTGCCGACCCAGAGCGTTCGTTCGTGCGTGCCGTCCGCCGCCGCGATCCAGAGCTCGTCGTGGTCCCAGCCGGGCGTGAAGACCCCGAACACGATCTGCGACCCATCAGGGGACCACTCGCCCTCGAGCTCCCAGGTCGCGGCGTCGCGCTTGAACAAGCGGTGTGGCTCGCCGCCGACCGCCTGGACCACCCATAGTTCGTGGTCCTCGACTCCGGCAGACCTCTGACCTCCGAAGAGGATCAGTTTCCCGTCCGGCGACCAGCGGGGGTAGGCGGCCCCGAAGTCGTCGCTTGTGAGCCGCCTGGCCTCGCCGCCGACTGCGGGAACGACCCACACCGCCCCATGGGTGTCGTCGACGGACCGTACGAACGCTACGGTCTTGCCATCTGGTGAGAAGGCCGCCTCACTTTCTCCGGCGGGGCTGTGCAGCGGGAACGGCTTATTCAGAGCGACGGGGCTGCTCCCGTCGGCCTTAGCGACCTGGATGCCGAAATTGCGCTCTTCGACGCAGCTGTAGTGCTCGTAGGCAATCCGGCTGCCATCGGGCGAGAACGACACCGCCTGTTCGGCGCTGCCCGCCTCCTTTGTGATCTTGGTAAGGCCGCTGCCATCGGTGGCGATACGGAACAAGTGGCGACCACCCGCCCGCTCGCTGTCGAACACGATCGTGCCGTCGGGGGCCCACGCGGGGTGAGCGAGCGTCCCGTCGTGAGCCATCGGGACCACGTGGAGGCCGCCCGCATCGATATACGCAAGGGCGATTGTCCCCACTCCGGCCGCCTCGATCCCAATGAGAATCCGGCCCTGGTTGATGGTCCCGACCAGTTTTCCGTTCGTGGCCCCCGCAGGCACTGGTGAGAGCGTGTCTGCGCACAGGTCAACACCGTGCGCTATAGACCTGGTTCCCGCCGGCTGGGGACCGCTGCTGCTGCACGCCGTCACCGCCACCGTCATGCAAACCAGCAAGGATGCGAGACACGTTCTCATGGCTTCAATGCCCTTTTCTCGGGGTGCGTTTCAGTCGATCTAATCGAGCGCGAGTGGAGAGCCTTGGCATTTGCGCGAGCCCCAGGTCGGGTCGCATTGGCGAAGCGTCTGGGAGGTTGCGTTCATCGAGCGCCCCTGTATTCGTAAGCTTGCCTACCCGTGACCCTTGGCGAACGACGGAGGAGTCGCTGGACGGCTGCAGTGACTGTCAGGACGATGAGAAGCAGCTCGCTCGCCATGATCCCGGCCACGGCGAACATCGCGAAGAACATGTGAGGGTTCTCGGAAAAGATTGAGTAAGGTGCGCTGAAGAAGCCCCGCTGCACCACCGACACCAGCTCGCCCGCGTGACCGAAGAGAAAGGAGGTCTGGCATAGCAGCATCAAACCCGCGATCACGCGCAGGGCGAGGTGCGAGGGCTCGCGGACGAAACGCCAGACCGCCCACCACCCGGCGGCTGCGATCGGCAAATAGATGAGGTGGAACACGGCATGGCCCCACAGTGCCGTGTAAGGCACCACTTTCCCGGAGAGGAACAAGAACGGTAGGACCACAAACGGCACGAACACGAGCAACCAGAGACGAATGATGCCGACGACCGACGACGAGATCCGGGTTCTCTGGATTGATGCCATCACGTTTCCTCCGAACAGCTGCGGCTCGTGAGCTGCGAGCGGGTTGACGGTGACAGGCGCGAGCTCATTTCTCGGTCTCAGGCTCGAGGCGGAACAACGCTCCGGCCGACGTGACGCACGTCCGGGCTGCTCGATAGAGCAGCCGGGTCGGCAGCACCTTCTGCTGAGTGCCGCGGGCTGCGTCGAACCGCGGAGGCGTCTGGCTGGCGCCCTGCATCGGAGCACCTCCATATTCGTTTAACATTGTTGTGTGGCGAATATACACACTGCCCTGCTCTGTGTCAATATCGATCGAACAGCAGTGACCGGTGAAATTAGCCAAGTAGGAGACGGAGGTCACAAATAGCGCCGACGCCGGCACCGGATCAGACGCCGTACGGACGCGGCGTCGGTACCGCCAACTCCGTCGCGCCGAGCTCGAGGCTCAGACCCGGCTACGAATCAGCGAGGCGGCGATGAAGCTAGGCGGATGGATGGGCAACCCCCCGCATGCCGAATGTGCTCTATGTCACAGCAATGCAAAGCATGTTGGGACTAGCTTTTCAGCTGCGTTTCGGGCGCAAAGACGACCTGCCAAGCCATCCATCCACTCGCGGGCAAGGCGTAAAGGATGACCGGCACAGTGAGATAGAGTCCTGGGCCGCTACCCGCCATCAGCCGGAGTCACATCAGAGGACACGGCATGGCGACGATGGAGCTGTTGGAGTCGGGCTAGCACTCCCGGTAGGCGCCGACGACGGGATTGGGGTGCCCATCGGGGTGGGTGACGGACTTAGGCTCGGCGACTGATTTGAGGTGCGCGACGAATCGATTGGATTTACTGATGATTGATTCACGGGATCGCTCCTAGAAGGTGGCGTAACGATTGGTGTGGGCGACGGCGTAGGGGCGGGTGTGGCGCTGACATAGGCGACCAGACGTGCGCCGGCGGGCACGACGAGCGTTCCCTCAGCTGCCCCAAAACCTGTCAGTGCATCCGCGAACATCGGGTCCGGCCGGCTCATCGCCGCACCTACGTTTCCAGACCACCGGAGAGTACCGGTCGCGGCACTCAAGCCGTAGAGGGTTCCGCTGCTCGAACCTATATAGACGACACCATTCACTATCACCGGGGCAGTGACCAGGCCGCCATCACCTGCAAAAGTCCATGCAATTCCAGGACCAGGCAGGTTGTGGGCCTCGAGCGTGTTGGCCCTTAGGAAGTAAATGAGATTGCCGGCGAACGCAGGCGGTGTATCCGACGCGTACGTCCCGACCTCGGCGCCCGTTGTCGCGTCAAGAATCGTCTCCGTTGACGTTAGCCCCTCGTGCATGTAGAGGCGCCCGCCGTACACCACCGACTCCTCAGGCGGGCCGCTCGTGCACTGAGCGCCGTAGTGCCGCCAGACAATGGCGCCGTCCGCAGGCGACATGTCGAAGGCGAACTCACAGCCCTCGGTGAGATAGACGCCGCCCTGCGTCACGTCGTCAAGGAATCCGTCCACTGCATAGGTCACCGGATGCCAGAGTTGGTGCCCGGTCTCCTCATCGAGTCGCCGTGGGCCGGCGAAGAGACGGCCCTGACTCGCGACAGGGTTGCCCACTCCGCCCCGGCTCCAGATTTCAGTTCCGTTTGCAGCGTCGAACGCGCGCATTACTGATATCTGTGAAACCACGCCGGGCCCGGGCCCCGTTGCATAGACACGGCCGTTGTCATAAGCGAGGATCGCATGACCACGGACATCCGATAGCGCGACGGGACCCCATATCGACCTGCCCGTCGCTCGCTCGAGTGCGTACAGCCGCGGACCGACATTACCCGCGGGTTGGACGACAACGAACACCCTGCCGCCGGCGATCAGGGGATACGAGACGGCCCCGCCCAGGTCGATTGACCATTTCTGAGCGAGTGGGGGAGTAAGACCATCGCTTGGCTGCCCGCCGCTGTGGGCCGGATTCACCTGGTGGCTGACCGACGCGTCGGCGGGGGTCGCGGTGGGAGGGTTGACGGCACCGCCGCTCCCGAAGACGGTGATCTGGCCACCACCGGGGACGACGACGTATCCGCCGCCTGCCGCGATTCCTCCCAGGACCGTGCCTGAGCCCGACTCGTAAGCAGTCGGCTCAGCGCCGACTGCACCGACCCAGACTTGCCGTCCGGTCTTCCCATCGATCGCGTAAAGGTTCCCAGCGAGCATCTCGAAGACGTTGCCGTTCACGACAACCGGAGCTGACTCGGCGAACGCCCCGTCGTCGGCGTCAAAGCGCCAAACCATGCTGCTCGTAGGCAGGTCCCAGCCCTCGAGAGCTTCGCCGTTGTTGTAGAAGGCCATGGAACCACTGAACGCGGGCGCCACACGGGATTGGAAGACGCCAAGTTGGTCGCCCGTCGCGGGGTCGAGGATGAGACCCGTGTGCCAATCGCGGACATAGAGCCGTCCGCCGGAAAGGACCGGCGTTCTTCCGGCATCAGGCGTGCATGAGGCGGAGCCGATGTGCCAGATCAGATGGCCGCTCACCGGATCGAAGTCGTAGACCTGCGGGCAGGTGTACGAGACATAGACACCAGTGGTTGTTACGAGCGGCGCGCTCTGGTCCCCGCCCGCCACGTTCTGGCTCCAACGCACCGTCCCGCTTTGCTCGTCGACCGCGAAGAGCGTGCCGGAACTGGGGCCCCGACTGCTCACATAGACCAATCCGTTGGCCGCTGTCGGCGGTGAGTGAAAGCTTGATTGCGGCAGAGTCGTTTGCCAGAGCTGGGCCCCTGTTGCCGCATCGAAGGCGCGTAACCGGCCGTCGGCGCTGATCGTAAAGATCCGGCCGCCGTCGTAAGCGGGTAACGCCCATGAAGTGGAGAGGTCGACTGCCGGCCACGGCACTGAGCCGTCGGCCGCATTGAAGGCCGCCAATTTCGTCGGCGACCCGCTAAGCGTCAGGTAGATGCGCCCGCCCACTATGAGCGGATAGGACGGAGTCCCCTCCAGCGCGGATCCCCAGAGCCTTGTGGCCGGCAGCCGCAACGGGTCCGTGCTCTGGCCACCACTGTGCTGCGCATTCAGCTGGTAGGCCACCGCGCTGTCCGAGCCGGAAGTCGGTTGCGGGGCAGGCGCAGCCAGGACGGCGCTGGTGTAGAAGACGAGAGAGTTCCCAAAGGGAGCCGCAAGGCCGCCCTGGCCGATGGCCAGCGCTGGGTATTGACCAGAGTCGGGATTCGTGAAGCCGGAGCTGATGCGGTCGGTCCAGACGACCTGGCCGGTGTTCTCCGCGAGCGCGTACAGCGCTCCACTCGAAGATCCGTCGTAGACGTATCCGCCGGAGACGATCGGGGCCGACTTGAGGCCGCCGTCGCCGGCAAACGTCCACTTCACGGTGCCGGTCGAGGCGTCCCGAGCCTCGAGCGTGCCGCCATCCGCGGGCGGTAGGCCAGCGGCGGACATGTTCAGGAAGAAACCTGTGCCGCCGTCGAAAGCTGGTGCAGGACCGGCGGTGAATACGCCGAGTTCAGCGCCGGTGGCGCTGTCGAGAATCAGGTTCTTCTGCACCGGATCGCGAGCGTACACGCGTCCGTTCGAGGGGACCGGCGTCAGGCCGCCGCCGCCCTGGCAAGAACTGGTGTGGTGCCAGATCACGCTGCCGGTTGTCGGGTTGAGGTCGTAGTCCTGATTGCAGGCGTAGCCGACGTACACGCCAGTGGAGGTGACTGCCGGCGAGCTCGCGTCGCCGTTCATGACCTGCGTGTGCCAGAGCAACGTGCCTGTGCTCTCCGAGACAGCGTCGACATAGCCGGCGCCGGCTGTGAAGATGGTGCCGCCGGTTGCGGTTGGAGGTGAAGAGAATCCAGCTGTACCTGGCAGTCTTAGTGTCCACAAGGCCGCGCCGGACCCTGCATCCAACGCTTTCAGCGTTCCGTCGCCGAGTTGCACGAACAGCTTCCCGCTGTCGTATGCGGATGTGGCCCACGCGGTCGCGAGGTCGACCGGTCCCCAGCGCGAGCGCCCGCTGCTGAGGTCGAGAGCGTACATACGCGTATATGCCGGAAGCGCCGCGGGAAAGGCGACCGTGACGTACACGCTGCCGTCAGCAATCAATGGGTAAGAGACGTTCCCTCCAAGGTCGACCTCCCACCTGCGAGCGAGTCCAGGCTTCAACGGGTCGCCCGACTGCGTTCCTGAGTGCGCAGGGTTGATCTGATAAGCGACTGCAGCATCGGTTGCCAGCGCGCTCGGGCTCGACCTCAGCGAAGGTGCGGCGCTTCGCGTTGGGGATGACGTCGCCGCATCGGCGTGCGAGATCGATGCCTTCACGGCGCTCGCGGTTGGGGATGACGTCGTCGCGTAGTCGTGCCACGTCGACGCCGTGACGACAGCCACTGCCACTACCAGCCACGTCCCCCGCCTCCGTGGCCCCACAGCACCATGATCACAGTTACGGGCTGATTTTTGCCGGCAGGCAGAGCTCATGCGCGACCTACCCAGCGGCGCTACCCTGGTGTGGCCTCCGCTTCGCCGACACGAGCCCGCGAGGTTCCGCATGGCCGGCCCGAAATTCGAATCCCGTTCTCCTCGACCGTCCCGGTCCGCATGAGAGGTTGCCAACCGCGCTGTCAGACCAGAGAGGCTGCGGCCTACTCGATCATCCAGGCCTGAGCCGTGGGACGTATCGTGCGGTCGTAGCCGCCGACCAGCAACACACTATGGTCGTCGATTGCCGTCGCCGTCAGGAAGAGCCGAGTCGCGCCAAGGCTGCCGATTACGTTTTGAAACCCTGCTGCACCCATGCTGAGAACCTCGGGCCGTGGTGCGCCACCCGCCACGATGACATCACCGCCGGGAAGGCGGACCATCGAATCGATCAGCTTGTAGCGACCGGTGATCATCTGAGGACCGGCCGAAAACCTCCCTGTCTTGGGGTCGTACAGCTCAGTCGAGGTGAACGGTTGGCGGCCCTCGACGTCTGCCGCTCCGCCGACGATGAGCGCACGGCCGTCGAGGAGCGTGACGGACCCCGACTTGTAGCGTGCGATCAACATCGAGCCCGCGCTGGTGAACCGGTTGGTCTTTGGGTCGAAGAGCTCTGCTGCCGCAACCACCGAACCATTCGACATCCCCCCCGCGACAAGGACCCTGCCGTCGGCCAACAGCGTCGCGGCGTGGGCCATTCGTGGTGCGATCATGTTGCCAGCAGCGGTGATCGCGTTCGTGCGTGGGTCGAAGATGTCGGCCGTGGCTGTCTCTTTGTGGGCTGCGGTGTCTCCGCCGGCAAGCAGGACTCGTCCGTCACCCATCGCCACGGCTGTGAAACCGGCCCGTCGACTTGTCATATCCGGCCCAGCTGCGAATGTGCCCGTGTGCGGGTCGTAGAGCTCGGTCGTGGTCGTCACGCCACCTGACGTCCAGCCACCGGCGACGAGGACACGGCCGTCCGGCAGCAGTGCAGCCTGGTGATCGTCGCGCGAGAGATGCAGGTGGCCGGTTGGGCTGAAGCGCCGTGTTGCCGGATCGTAGATTTCGGCCGTCGCACCGCCCGCGCTACCCAGGTTGCAGCCGGAATCAGTGCATCCGCCCGCTACCAGCACCCGTCCGTCTGCGAGTCGGGTCGAGGTGTGCACCGCGCGCGGAGTGCCCATCTCTCCGACCGCCACCAGGGCGAGGCTTGACGACGAAACCGGTGGTGGCGAGGGTTGGATGGAAGTCTGCGAATTGCACGCCGTCAGTGCGAAGGCAAGGGCGCTGAGCAGGAAGAAAGCAACAGAGACCACACCGGCGATTCGCCGTCTATTTCTTCTGGGCGAGGCACTACCCATCGCACACCTCAATGTGACCGACGGGGACCAAAGCCAGGCAGCTAGGTCTGCGATGAGGCGTGGACGGACCTTGGGCGTGTTTTTAGCTGCGCCGACCCGAGGTCGCGTCGCGCATGACGTGTTCGGGGTCGACCGTGGACGTTGCGTACTCCGGACGCCCGAGAGGCCGATAGGTCTGGATGGTGATGCCCCGGGACGTGGTCCGCGAGTTGACCAGTTCGAGCGCGGAGTCCGGACCGGAATCGGGGAAGAGTCGTGTGCCCTGGCCGATGACGACGGGATAGGTGAGCAGGTCGAGTTGATCGACCAGGTCGTTGGCGAGCAGCCATCGAACGAGGGTACCGCTGCCCGGCACCAGCAGTGTGCCGTCTTGATGCGCCTTCAGATCACCGACGGCCGTGGCCACGTCGCCGTGCAGGACGGTCGTGCCCGCCCACTGCGGATCGGCGAGGCTGGTCGATGCCACGTACTTGGGCCGGCTGTT
>VBIU01000083.1 GCA_005880945.1 Chloroflexota bacterium
CTCGTTTGGGGTGGGCGGCGCGGGGGGCAGCTTCGCTTACGGGGACACCGCGTCCGGGGTCGCCTGCGCCGTGACCAAGAACCGGCTCACTCCCGACTTCAACTCTGCCACCAAGATCGTCGGAATCGTCACTGAGGCGCTTGGCGACAGCTGATTACGCCGGCTTGGCGCGACCCGCCTGGTGCTGGCACCACGTGTACAGGGCGTCGTACATGGGCGTCTCGAGCGCGATCTTGTGGTGGTCGTCCTCGCCATGCAACATCGCAAATCCATGAGCAATCGCCTTGAGGCCGGCCGCCTCCGGGGTGATGCCGGAGTCCGCTGGAACGTCGGCGCCGTGCACGATAAGTGCGAGGCGGTCGAGAGCCGGGTCCTTCAAGGCGTACTTGAGGATGATCGACTCGAAGCTACACCGGCCGTCGATGTGACCTAGCTCGACTCCGCCAACGTCGTATGGGATAGCGGCATCCCGCTCCGCCACTGCTGTGACCTCAGGCGCCGGCACGTATAGGAACTCAGCTTCCGGATCGATGAAGCGTTTGATGAGCCATGGGCACGCGATCCGATCTACGCTGGCATTCTTTCTGGTGACCCACTTCATCGATGTTCCTCCCTGCTGCTTGGCGCTTGGCAACGCCTGCGCCGTTGCTTTATTCTCGGCCGATGGCTGATTTGCTCGCGGGTCTGCAGCTGGCCATCGAGGTGGCGTTCGTTCTCCTCACCCTGGCGGCGGGGATCGATTGGCTCCACCATCGCGACAGCCGGCGGAGCCACCTGGCGCTGGCGTTCGGCTCCCTTACCGCGCTAATCCTCATGGCGCCCGCCATCGGCCGCGTCGGGGCGCTCAACCAGGCCCTGACCGACATCGCCGTCGTGGTCCTACTTCTGTCGGGCTACGCGCTGCTCATGTTCCGCGCCTCGTTCATACCGTTCCGGCCCACGACGCTAAGCGCAATACGGTTTGCAATATCGGCCGTCGCGGTGCTCGCATTCGCGGCCCAGCTGCCGCCTACCTCGCAGGCGCCGCACAGCACGCTTCAAGCGACAGCGGTGGTCGCCGTGCTCGTCACGTGGGGCCTTTGCCTCGTCGAACCGATCGTCAGGCTGCTACGGGCCTCGGCTCACCGGCCCGCTGTCGAGAGTGCACGGCTGCGGGCGCTGAGCCTTGGCTACGCCGCTTTGCTGGCCGAGGTGGCAGCTGCCTCGATCAGTGGATCGACCGCTCGCCACCCCTATTTCGTGCTCGCGACGGACCTCATCACGCTGGCCATCGTGCCGCTTCTCTACGTCAGCTTCTCGCCGCCGACTTTGCTGCGGTGGCTCTGGCGCCAGCCTGAGGAGGACGCTTTCCGCAACGGGCTGCACGACCTTCTCTTGTTCAGCCCCGACCGCGCCACGCTCGCCCACCGCGCTCTGGGATGGGCGACGCGGCTGGTCGGCGGCGGGGGCGCCTTGATCATCGATCCTGATGGATCGATTCTGGCGGCCCGCGACCTGACCGAGGAGCAAGCCCTCGAGGTCGCGGGCGGTGCCACGGTGTTTCGCCCCAAGACTGCCGTGCGAGTCGGCCGGGGACCCGCGAGCAGGGTCGTCATCCCGCTTCTCCTTCAGAAGGGGGAGGGGATGATGGTCATCCTCTCAGGCCCGTTCACGCCGCTGTTCGGTGACGACGAAGCGCTGCGGCTTCGCCAGTACGCGAGCAGCATCGCCGCCGGCCTCGACAGGGTTTCGATGAACGAGAGGATCGCGACTCTCGAAAAGGCGAAGACGGAATTCTTGAACGTCGCATCACACGAGCTGCGGGGGCCGATGACAGTGATCAAGGGCTATCTGACGATGCTCCAGGCAGGGTCGCTTGGGGAGCTATCAAAAGAATCCAAGCACGTGCTTCCCCTCCTCATCGCCAAGGCCGACGAGGTCAACTGGATGGTCGAGCAGATGGTGGAGGCGGCCCGCCTCGAGGAGGGCAGGCTTGCACTCAAGAAGATGCCCGCCGACCTGGTGGAGCTGACCGATCTGGCGATCGAGGGCGTCAGCCAGCTGCTCAGCAAGCACGAGCTCAGCGTCGACAAACCGGCACGTGCCGTCCAGGCAGAGGTCGACCCCGACCGCTTCCAGATCGTGGTCAGGAACCTCCTGAGCAACGCTGTCAAATACTCGCCCGCAGGCGCGCGCATCAAGGTCCGGGTGAGCGGCAACGGGCTCGCCAGGGTGGCGGTGACCGATGAGGGGATCGGGATCGCCGAGGAGGACCAGGCGCGCCTGTTCAGGCGCTTTGTCCGAATCGAGACGAAAACCACCGAGCGGGTGTCTGGGAGTGGCCTTGGCCTGTGGCTCTCACGGGAGATCGCGCGAATGCACGACGGCGACCTCACTGTGGAGTCAACTCTCGGGCG
Organism: Chloroflexota bacterium; assembly: GCA_005880945.1. Classification (GTDB taxonomy): domain Bacteria; phylum Chloroflexota; class Dormibacteria; order Dormibacterales; family Dormibacteraceae; genus Palsa-872. Next base: position 2,397 of record VBIU01000083.1, read on the forward strand.
CGGCAGCACGTTTACCCTCCAGCTCCCGCTGAACGCGTAGAGGTGCAGCCGGAGGTCCGAGCGCGTTTCGAAACGCGTCGGCCGCTCGACCTGGCATCGACGCTGGCCCCGATCGGCCAGGGCGCCTGGCTTCGGCTGGCCCCGGGCGAGGCCTGGCGTGCCAGTCACACGCCCGAAGGCATCGCGGCCTTGCACCTTGTGCACTCGACCGCCGGGGTCGACGTCGAGGCCTGGGGGCCCGGCGCGGCCTGGGCCGTGCGGGAGGCGCCGGCGCTTTGTGGCGAGGAGGACGACGACAAAGGGTTCGTCCCGGCGCATCCATTCGTCGCCGACGTGGCCAAGCGGAACCCCGGCCTCCGGCTCCCCAAAACCCGCGCCGTGTTCGAGGCCCTGGTCCCCGCAGTGGTAGCGCAAAAAGTCCCTGGTCATCAAGCTCACGCGTCGTACCGCGCCCTCGTCGAATCACTGGGCGAGGCGGCCCCTGGGCCGGTCCACCTCACAGCGCCGCCGGCGCCGGCCGTCCTGGCGCGAACCCCTTATTGGACCTTTCACAGGTTTGGGATCGAGCGCCGCCGTGCTGAGGTGATCATCGGCGCTGCCCGCCGCGCGGCCAGGCTCGAGGAGACAGTCGGCATGAACATGGCAGCGGCCTATGAGCGCCTCGAGGCATTTCCCGGCATCGGCCCGTGGACCGCGGCCAAGGTAGCGTCCGTCGCGCTTGGCGACCCCGACGCAGTCCCGGTCGGGGATTACAACCTGCCGCACACCGTCGCGTACGCCCTGGAGGGCAGGGTGCGGTCGACTGACGAGCGCATGCTCGAGCTGCTCGCCCCGTACCGCGGCCATCGCGGACGAGTGATCCGATTGATCGGCGTCGCCGGCGTGAGCGCCCCAAGGTTTGGGCCGAGAATGCCTCTGCGCGACATCGCCGCCAACTGATCCCCGCGCGTGGGCTCAGTGGAGCTTCTCTATCTCATCCTCGACCAAGGTGATCAGCTCTCGCATGCCGGCGCTGTCGAAGACCAATCGCGCTCCGGCGGCCTTGAACAGGTCGGGCAGCGATTCGGTCGCGCCAAGTGACAGCGCTTTTCGATATTTGCGGACCGCCTCATTCTTGTCGCGAAGACTGTTCCGCCACACCTGCAGGGCGCCGAGCTGTGCGATCCCATATTCGATGTAGTAGAAGGGGCTGGAGAAGAAATGCGGCTGCTGATACCAGCGTGCGATCCGCTCCTGGTCAAGGCCGTGCCAGTCGACAGCATTGCCCTCGAAGCGCCGGCGCAGCTCCAGCCATTGCGCGTCTCGCGCATCGGCGTCGCGCCCCGCTTCGCCGACGTAGATCCAGTGCTGAAAGGCGTCGACGGATGCGCAGTGCGGAAAGAAGAGGACGATCCCCTCGAGCAGCTCAGCTCGTGATCGCCGCTCCTCATCCTCGTTGTAGTAGCCGCCGTTCTTTTTGTCGATGAACGGATAGGCCAGGAGCTCCATCGACATCGACGCGACCTCCGCCATTTCCGAACCCGGATGGCGCTGAAACAGCAGAGGCAGTCGTGCCGCCTCGAAGGAATGGAAGGCATGACCGGATTCGTGCAGCAGGGTGCGAACATCGTCGTCGACGCCGACGGCGTTCATGAAGATGAGCGGCTGCTTTCGAAAAGAGAGAGTCTGGCTGTACGCGCCCGGCGCCTTTCCCTTGCGGTTCTCGAGGTCGAGGAGCTTCGCGTCGACCATCGTCTCGTAGTAACCACGGAAGTCTGAGTCGACGTGCTCGAACACGCTGGCGGCTCGATCGATGAAAGTCCCGATGTCGGCAAAAGGCTTTAGCGCCGGCCTTCCGAGTGGATCGACGGACGTATCCCACGGCCGGAGGCTGTCGACCCCCATCAGCTTCCGCCGCCGATCGTGGATGCGCTTGACAGCCGGCAGCACGGCTTCCTCAACCGCCTCGTGGAACCGTACGCAGTCCTCAGGCGTGTACGCGAACCGGTTCTTCTCCTGGTGGGCGAAGTCGCGGAAGTTGTCGAATCCGGCGTTGCGTGCCGACTGCTGGCGCAGGTCGTACATCTGGTCGAAGATGCCGGCGATCTCGTCGCGCTTCTCGATGTACGGCCTGGCGCGCAGCTTGAACGCGCGCTCCCGGACCGCCCGCTCGGACGACTCGAGAAATGGGAGAAGCTGCGAAGGTGTCTTTTCCTCCCCGTCCCACTGGACGGTCATGGCGCCGATCAGCTTCGACCACTCGGTGGTCAGCCTTGAGAGCTGCGCGAACACCGGAACGTTGGCCTCGCTGAAGATCTGCATCTGGTTTCGAAAGCGCTCGACCATCGTCTCGAGGCCCGGGCGGACGTAACCCAGCGCCACGAGCCGCTGCTGCAGCCGGACGCGCTGCTCCTGGGCTTTGGGGGAGATCTGCGTCCCAAAGCGCAGCTGTGCCGCCTCCCGCTCGGGATCGGAGGTATCGCACGTATATGCGAAGCTCGCCAGGGCCGATGCCTCCGACAGCAGCGACTCGAAGCGAGACCAGTCGGCCAGCCACTGCTCCACATTGCTTGCGTCAAGGGGGCGGACGGCCAGCTCTTCGTAGAACGGGGCGACGTCCTCCCAGACGGCCTCTTTGAAGGCGTCCGGCGACTCCGGGATAGCTCCTATCAAAACCTCACCCTCAACCGACGCGCAGCAAGATCAATCGTACAAGCTATCGCTCTACCCTTCAGACATATGAGAAGCCCGCTTCGGCTGCCGCCCGAGGTTCGGTCAGCCGCTGAAGCGGCGCTTGGGGCCAGGCGGTTTCGCAGCGAGTTCGCGTGGCTGAGCTGGGCCGGCACCGTATGGCGCCTGGCCGGCGATTCTGGAGCAGTCTTCGTCAAACGGGCAGCGGAGCTCGAGGGCGAAAAATCCCGGCTCGAGTGGCTGGCCGGCCGCCTACCTGTGCCGGAGGTCGTCGGATTCGTCCGCGCGAACGGCGACGACTGGCTGCTGACACGCGAGATCCCCGGCGTTCCGCTCTATGACGCTTCGCTTGGTTGGGAGCCGCCCCGCGTCGCCAGGCGGTTTGGCGAGATCCTCCGCGAGATCCATTCGGTCGACGTCTCGGAGTGCCCATTTGGTGCGGCGGCCGAAAGCCACGTTCTCATCCACGGCGACTACTGCCTTCCCAACGTGCTCGTGCAAGAGGGCCGGCTGGCCGGCCTGGTAGATGTGGGCAGGGCGGGACGCGGGGACCCACGCGACGATCTCGCGGCCGCCTTCTGGACCCTCCACTACAACTACGGCCATGGTTTCGCGCCCGATTTCCTCGACGCCTATGGCGCCCCGCCGATGACGGACAGGGAGATCGAACGGCTGCGCCGCCGCTACGGAAAGCCCTATACGGGCAGAACTGTGTCGACGGCGCGCCAGCAGTACCAGGCGGCCACCGACCGGTAGGGCCGGAATCGGTCGCCCTCGACCTGCAGGGCGCGGGGCGCGGGAGGTTCCTTGAGCCTGTGCGCCAGCGCCCAGCCCTTGCGAACTCCGTAATCGTCCACGGGCCACACATCGAGACGCCCCAGCTGGAACATGAGGAACATCTCAGCGGTCCAGCGGCCGATGCCGCGGACCTGGATCAGCCGAGCCACCAGGTCGTCGTCGGACAGCGAATCGACGTCGTCAAGCGGGACCGTACCGTCGCCCACCTTGAGGGCAAGATCGGCGATGGCGGCCGCTTTCGACCCACTGACACCGGCGGTGCGCATGGCACCCTCGGGCAGGGCGAGGACGGCGGTTGGGGAGAGGCCGTCCGAGAACAGCTTCAGGAAGCGGCCGTGAATCGTCGCTGCCGCAGCACCCGCCAGCTGCTGGTACATGATCGATCGGACCAGCGCGGCGAAGCCGTCCTCCATCGGGTCGCGCATTTTCATAGGGCCGGCCGCCTTGATGAGGCGGGCCATCGCGGGATCCTTGCGAGCCACCAGCCGAGTTCCGCGAAGGACCGCGAGCCGGTTGTCGGCGGGCGTCGCCGGCGCTGCGGGTTTGGGGGAGTTCAGGCGAACTCGGAAATGAAGAGGTCGAAGTCTTCGCGGCTGAGCCGCAGCTCGTCCTCGCCGAGATCCTTCAGCGGACGCTCGGGGATGCGCTCGGTCGTGGCGAAGTCCTCCATTGTCGTGTCCAGGTAGAGGAGGCCGGTCACCAGGTGACCCGCCGCGCGACCTTCTTCGATGACCCGCATAGCCGCGCGCCGATCCGAAGGGTCGTGGTCCTCACCCAGCTTCTTGAGGAAGATGTGCGACCCGTCGTGGAGCTCGACGTCACGCACTGTTCCCGGCTCGTAGTCGACATGCACCTCTTCGAAGAACGGGACGAAGGAGACGTCGGCGATCGACTCCTCGTGGTCCTTGACCCAGCTGTAGCTCTTGGTGGACCCGTCGTGGTCGTTGAAGGTCACGCACGGCGAGACGATGTCCAGGATGGCGGTACCGCGGTGGGCGATAGCCGCCTTGATCAGCGGCACCACCTGCTTGCCGTCGCCGCTGAATGAGCGCGCCACGAACGAGCAGCCCAGCGTGAGAGCGACCGCGCATGGATCGATAGGTTGGAACGTGTTGACGGCTCCCTTCTTCTGCACCGAGCCGATGTCCGCGGTCGCGGAGAACTGGCCCTTCGTGAGCCCGTACGTTCCGTTGTCTTCGATGATGTAGGTGCAGTCGATGTTGCGGCGGATCATGTGCATGAACTGGCCCAGACCGATGGACGCTGTGTCGCCGTCGCCCGACACTCCCATCATGATCAGCTGCCTGTTCGCCAGCTGAGCGCCGGTGGTGAGAGCCGGCATGCGGCCGTGCACCCCGTTGAATCCGTGAGCCGTCTCCACGAAGTAGGCCGGAGTCTTGGACGAGCAGCCGATGCCCGACATCTTGGCCAGGCGGTGCGGCTCGACGCCAAGCTCGTACAGGGCTTTGATCATGTGGTTGGTGATCGAGTTGTGCCCGCATCCGGCGCAGAGCGTCGTCGCGGCGCCTTTGTATGCGTCTCGAGGCAGTCCGACCCGATTCACGGTCGCGCTCATGCCGGCACCGCCTCCGACTCGAGAAGAGGTTCGGTGATCGCTACAGCGGGAATCGGCTGGCCGTTGTAGTGGCGGATCGACCGCACGCGGTCAACCAGCTCGGCCGGCAGGTCGAGCCGGATGAGATCGAACACCTGGCCGTCGCGATTCTGCTCCACGACGTAAACACGCTCATGACGGGCGACGAAAGCGCCGACCTCGGATGACAGCGGCAGCGCGCGAACGCGCAGGTAGTCGACCGGCCGGCCGGCCGCGGCCAGCGTCTGGCGCGCCTCGAGGACCGCAGCATGCGTGGAGCCGAACGCGATCAGGCCGATCGGCGATCCCGACGACTCGTCTACGACTGGGACCGGCAGCGCCGCGCGCGCTGTCTCGAGCTTGCGAACGAGGCGGTCCATGTTGCGCGCATACGCGTCGGCGTTCTCGGTGTATCGCGCGAATTCGTCGTGGCCGGAGCCCCTCGTGAAGAAGCCCGCGGCGGGATGATCGGTGCCCGGCAGCGTGCGGTAGGTGACAGCGTCGCCGTCGACGTCCCTGTAGCGCCCCCACTCGCCCGCCAGCCTCTCGAGGTCTTCCTTGGAGAGAACCTTGCCGCGGTCGAACGGCTTGTCGGGGTACTTGAACGAAGGGGTCATCCAGAGGTTCATGCCGAGGTCGAGGTCCGAGAGCACGAACACCGGCGTCTGAAACCGGTCAGCGTAGTCGAAGGCGTCGCGGGCGAACTCGTAGCACTCCTCGACAGTTCCCGGAAGCAGGACCAGATGCTTGGTGTCGCCGTGCGAAAGCGTGTACGCGAAACCGACGTCCCCCTGAGAGGTGCGTGTTGGCAGGCCCGTGGACGGCCCGATGCGCTGTATGTCGAAGATCACCACCGGCACCTCTGCGTAGTAACCAAGCCCGGCGAACTCGGCCATCAAGGAGATTCCAGGGCCGGATGTCGACGTCATGGAGCGCGCGCCCGCCCAGCCGGCGCCAAGTGCCATACCTACTGCCGCCAGCTCGTCTTCCGCCTGCACAATGGCGACACGTTTCTCGCCGGTCGCCGGGTCGGTTCGGAAGCGATCGGTGTAGGCGATGAGGTATTCGCAGAGCGACGAGGAGGGCGTGATCGGATACCAGGCCGCGACGGTCACGCCACCCATGAGCGCGCCCAGGGCGGCGGCCTGGTTGCCCTCAACGAGAACCTTGCCTTCGACGAGCCCGGTCCTGGGCTCGAGATGGTACGGGTCGGTCTTCGAGTGGTTGTCCTGCCAATAGTCGAGCCCGACCTTGATCGCGTCGAGGTTTACCTGGACGGCTTTCGGCTTGCTCAAGAACTGCCGCCTGACGCCGTGCTCGAGAGCTTCCCAGGGAATGCCGAGAAGCCCTGCGACCACCCCCACATAGATCATGTTGGCGAGCTGCTTCCGCAGAGTGTCGCTCTGGATCTTCGACTTGGCCAGCTTCGAGAAAGGCACCGGGTAGAAGGTCACATCCGGCCTCGCATCCGCGTTCGAGAACGCCTCTTCGTGAATGACGGCGCCTCCAGGGCGCACCGATTTGAGGTCGTCGCGCCAGGTCGCCGGGTTGAAGGCGATCAGCACGTCGACCTGGTCGGTCCGCGCCATGTGGCCGTCGGGCGTGATGCGGAGCTGGTACCACGTCGGCAGGCCTTCGATGTTCGAGGGAAAGACGTTTTTCGGGGCGACCGGGATGCCCATCTTGAAAATCGCCCGCGTCAGGACGAGGTTGGCGGTCTGGCTGCCGGACCCGTTGACGGTCGCCGCCTGGATTGTGAGGTCGTTGATTATTTGCTCGGTCACTTCGTTTCTTGTGGCGGATTAAGAAGTTTACGCGCCTGTTGGAGTGAACAAGAAGGCTCCGCCGATCGCCGGGGCCGCCTGCCATTTCCGCTACAGTCCTCACGCTGTGAAGGTCGCCGTCCCCAAAGAGCGTGCTGAGGACGAGCGCCGCGTGGCTCTCGTCCCGGACACGGCGACCAAGCTCAAGGCGGCGGGGCTGGAGGTCAGCCTGGAGGAGGGCGCCGGAGCGGCTGCGCATCTCTCCGACGACGACTACCAGAAGGCGGGCGTCAATGTGGTCAAAGGGGCGGCGACGCTGCTTAAGGACGCGGACATCGTCCTCAAGGTGCAAGCCCCTGCCGCGGCTGAGGTCGACCTCTTGCAGAAGGGAGCGGTGCTGATCAGCTTTCTGCAGCCGGCCACGCAGGGTGAAACTGTGAGAGCCCTGGCCAAACGTGGAGTGACGGCATTCAGCCTGGAGCTGGTGCCGCGCATCTCGCGCGCGCAGTCGATGGACGCTCTTTCATCGCAGGCCTCGGCCGCTGGTTACAAAGCCGTCCTGATGGCGGCAGGCCGGCTGGGCAAGTTCTTTCCGATGATGATGACGGCCGCCGGCACCGTCGCACCGGCCCGCGTGTTGGTCATGGGCGCGGGCGTCGCGGGCCTGCAGGCGATCGCGACCGCGAGACGGTTGGGCGCGGTTGTCTCCGCATATGACGTGCGTCCGGCGGTGAAGGAGGAGGTCCAATCGTTGGGCGCGACGTTCATCGAGCTCCCTCTCGAGACACAGGAGGGTGAGGGGGGATACGCGCGAGAGCAGTCAGAGGAGTTCCTGCGCAAGCAGAGGGAGCTCATCGGGGAGCATGTGGCGAAGTCGGACGTGGTCATCACCACGGCCGCCGTCCCCGGCAAGAGAGCGCCCCTGCTGGTGACGGCAGTCATGGTCAAAGGGATGCGACCGGGCTCGGTGATCGTCGACCTGGCCGCCGAGACTGGCGGCAACGTCGAGCTGACGCGGTCAGGCGAGGACGTCGAGATCGACGGCGTGACGATCATCGGCACGCGCAACGTGCCGTCGACGATGCCGCTGCACGCCAGCCAGCTTTACGCGCGCAACGTGGCCAACCTGCTCCTGCACCTGGTCAAGGACGGAGCCCTCAAGCTCGATTTTGATGACGAAATCACCAAAGGCAGCTGCGTCACGCACAGCGGCGAGATCGTCAACGAGAGGGCCAGGCAGCTGGTCGCCTCGGCAACCTGATGCTCAGCTCCCAGTGAACAACGAGCTCCTCAACGAGCTGACCTTTTTCGTGCTGGCGATTTTCGTCGGCATCGAGGTCATCTCGAAGGTGCCGACGATCCTGCACACACCTTTGATGTCGGGGACGAACGCGATCCACGGGATCATCCTGGTCGGGGCGATAGTGATCGCCGCCGGAGCGAACTCTCCGGTCACGGTCGCCATCGGCCTCGTGGCGGTGATCCTTGCGACCACCAACGTTGTGGGTGGGTTCGTGGTCACCGATCGGATGCTGGAGATGTTCAAGGGCCGGCAACAGTCGAAGACCCGACAATCCAAATGACTGTCGCGATCACCCTCGCCTACCTCGCCGCCGCGGTCCTGTTCATCCTCGGTCTCAAGCAGCTGAGCTCGCCGAAAGGCGCTCGCAATGGAAACTTCACAGCCGCCGCCGGCATGGTGATAGCGCTCATCGCCACCATTCCGCTGCTCCGTTTCACGGCCGCGGGCGCGGCGATCATCGGAATCGGGGTCGTGATCGGCGGAATCGTGGGAACCGTCGGCGCACGCATGGTGAAGATGACGGCCATTCCGCAGATGGTCGCTCTCTTCAACGGAGTGGGGGGCGGCGCCGCAGCGCTGGTCGCCGTGGCAGAGCTGCTTCATTTCGGCAACCATCCGGCTTTCACCGTGGCTTTTCCGAGCGTGTTCAGCATCGTCATCGGCTCCATCTCTTTCGCCGGCAGCATGGTCGCGTTCGCGAAGCTGCAGGAGCTCATGACCGGGACCCCGATCACCTATCCCAGCCAGCAGCTCGTAAACGGGTTGCTGGCGGCAGCGATTGTCGGCTTCGTGATAGCGGTTCTTGCGATCGCTTCGGTGCCCTTCTCCTACCTGTCACTGATGATCCTGGCGCTGGTCCTGGGAGTGGCCTTCGTCCTGCCGATCGGCGGCGCGGACATGCCCGTCGTGATCTCGCTCCTCAACGCTTTTACCGGCCTTGCGGTTGCCGCCAGCGGCTTCACGCTGAACAACTTCGCCTTGATCGTGGCCGGCACCCTTGTCGGCGCGTCCGGAAGCCTGCTGACCAAGCTGATGAGCGACGCGATGGGCCGCTCGCTCGCAAACGTCCTCTTCGGCGCGTTCGGTCAGCTTCACAAAGGTGGCGCGGCCGCTGCAGGTAAGGAGGGTCGCAGCGTCAGGTCGGCGTCGGCTGAGGACCTCGGCACCCTGCTCGCGTATTCACGCCGCGTCATCATCGTCCCGGGATACGGCCTCGCGGTCGCCCAGGCGCAGCACGCGGTGCGTGAGCTGGCCGAGCTGCTCGAGAAGCGTGGGGTCGAGGTGAGCTATGCGATTCATCCGGTGGCCGGCCGGATGCCGGGGCATATGAACGTGCTGCTTGCCGAGGCGAACGTGCCCTACGAGCAGCTCAAGGAGATGGATGAGATCAACGACGAGTTCAAGAATGCAGACGTCGTGCTGGTCGTCGGCGCCAATGACGTCGTCAATCCAGCGGCCCGCAGCTCGCCCGGAAGTCCGATCTACGGCATGCCGATCCTCAACGCGGATCAGGCCAAGAACATCGTGTTCATGAAGCGGTCGATGCGGCCGGGCTTTGCCGGCATCGACAACGAGCTGCTGTACGACCCCAAGACGATCATGTTCTTCGGCGACGCCAAAGACTCATTGACCAAGCTGGTGAACGCGGTAAAGGCGGCATAAGACTAATACCCAATGGTCAGCGGAAGGCCGGATTTACTCCGGCCGTCATATATGCCCCATCAAAGCGCCACCACGCAAAGTGTCATTCGGTGGGGGTTCCACGGGGGAGGCCTGCCTCACCCGTGCCTTTTATTGACACGAGCCCCCTGCCAAGCGACAGGAGGCTCGCGCCGCGAAGAGGGTGTGGTGGGTCGAATCCTAGTTAGCGAGGCATGACTTCGGTAGTGGGCGGCCCACAAATCAAAGCGATTCCCCTTGTGGAGCTTGAACTTAGAATCGGATGATGGACGAGCACGCCCAGATCCTGGTCGTAACGGTGTTCTTCCTGACCATATATCTGATCGGAATCGGAGGGACGACCGCCACCGCCATACGTGTTCGAGAGGTCTGGCGACATCGCAAGCCAGATCCGATCTCTCTGGAACCCAGACCGGGCGAGGAGCGGCAGCTGGTCGCGCCAACTTTGCCCACGGCGCTGCGGTGGTTTCATCGAGGCGGTTGGGTCGCGTTTCCAATCGCCCTGGGGCTGGCCCTCTTTGCCAACCCGACGTATCCGATGCTGGTGCCGCTGACAGTCGTGGCGATGGTCGCGCTCAACGCGTTCTACGTCACGGCCATGCAAGGCATCGCCGAACCGCTGACGCTCAGCCAGGACGGTTTCACGATTGGAGAGCGCGGCCGGCAGCGTTCAGTGCGATGGATCCACGTCACTGAGTTCGCGGGTGCCCGCGTCGGCGCCTTCGGAGGCACGCGCACGTCGGAGAAGGGTGAGTGGCAGGATCCGAAGCTCGTGGCCAACGTCGTCTTCTACCGCCTGAATCACGCCCTTGTTCACTCCCCCAAGACGTGGCGCCAGCGGATGAGCGGCTTCTCGTATTACGACGGAGTGATCCGAAATGAATTCGGCATACCGACCGAGCAGCTGCTGAACGCGATGCGCGAGTGGCAGCGGCTGGCGCTTGAGGCGGAGGCGCCGCCGATCAGGCGTCCACGGCCTGGCGAGAGCATGCAGACGCGCCGGCGGGACGAATAGAGCGCAGGCCGCTACGCGGCAGACTCTTTCAAGACACGGGCCAATGTCTTGGTGTCGAACGGGTGGGCGAGGCGCAGCACGAAGTGCTGGAGTCCTGCATCCAGCCATTCTTTGATCTCTTTCGCCGACGACACGTTCACGTTCGCGGTCCGCTCGATCTCTTTCGGATCACGGCCGATCTTCTTGCACCACTCATCGAGAACCCTTGACTTGTGCGCATAGTCGTCTGGGCTCCCCAACGCGTTCCACATCTGCGCGTACTCGGCCACCAGCCTCAGAGTCACCTTCTCGCCGCCGCCGCCGATGAGGATCGGCATCGGCCCTGCGGGCCCGGGTCTGAGCTTGCCGATCCGCTCCTTGATGCGCGGTAGGGCTTCCTTGAGCGTGCGCAGGCGATCTCGCGTCTCGCCGAACGCGTAGCCGAACTCGTCGTAGTCACGCTCGAACCATCCGGCCCCGATTCCAAGCACGAAGCGGCCGCCTGACAGCTGATCGATGGTGCCGGCCATGTAAGCGATCAGGTCCGGGTTTCGATAGCCGACCGCGGTGACCATCGGTCCGATTTGTGGCGCCCGTGTCTCGACTGCCGCGGCAGCGAGAAGAGACCAGCATTCGAACTGGTTTCCGTCAGGGCTTCCGTAGAGCGGGAAGAAATGGTCCCAGAACCAGATGCTGTCCACGCCCAGCTCGTCGGCGCGGCGCCATGCGTCGCGCAGCTCCGCAATCGTGCATTGCTGGGGGTGGATGGTGACACCGACCTTGAAGCGTTTTTGCGTCGACATCGGTGAGCGATTATCCTCTCCATCTCATGATCAGCAACCTGGTGCCGGTGGCGGTCGACACCCAGACCGCGTCGAAAGATTTCTGGGCGCGGTACCACGCGTATCGCCGGATCCGGCACGCGGAAACACGCCCGGACGATCCGTTGCAGCCCGACCACCTCGTCGAGCAGCGCATGAAGCGGGAAGACCCATTCGAATTCGAGCACCGGTACGAGATCTCTCGTGACGGGCAGATGATGAGCTATCTCATCGCGGCCACAGGCAGGCCCGGCAGCCCCGGTTACGACAGCAACAAGGACTTCATGTGGGCCGACGCGTCGGTGCATCCCGACTTCCGTCGCCGAGGTATCGGCCGTTCCTGGATACCGCTCATAGTCGAGCTCATGGATCGCCACGGCTGCACCACGCTGACGACGGGCAGCGAGGAGGAGTCAGGCCACGCGTTCCTGAAATGGTTGGGGGCCGAGGGAAAGCTGGGTGGAGCGGAAAACCGCCTCGAGCTGTCAACGGTGGACTGGGCGATGATGCGCCGGTGGAGCGAAGAGGGTGGAAAGCGATCGCCATCGACAAAGCTCGAGGTGTACGACGGTCCGCTGCCGCGCGAGATGTGGGAGGACTACTGCCCTCAGCTCACCGCGATGCTCAACACGATGCCCTGGGAGCAGCTGGACCACGGCGACATCGTCGTCACCCCGGCTGTGCTTGCCGAGTGGTTTGACCGGATGGAAATGCAGGGAACCGTCCTGCACACGATGCTTACGCGAGAGCCGGACGGGACCATCTCCGGGATCACCGACATGAATTACGCGCCTTACAAGCCGAACATGATCGATCAGCAGTTCACGGGGGTCCGCACCGACGCCCGCGGACGCGGACTAGGCAAGTGGCTGAAGGCCGCAATGCTGCTTCATGTCAAGGAGGTTCATCCGGAGCTCGAGCGGGTGGTCACGGGGAACGCTCACTCGAACGCGCCAATGCTCGCGATCAACACCCAGATGGGCTTCAGGCAGTACCGCGCCGGGATCGAATATCAGATCACGCGGGCCCGGCTCCTCGCACGCCCGGGAGCCTGACCTAACGGCGGCTCCTCTGGCCTTGGTTACGCCCGGCGCGCGTTCTGGATGCTGCGGGCCAGTAGGAGGATTCCGATCACTATGAACAGCGCCGGCAGGGCGGCCCGGACGACCGGGACGTCGTTGATCCCGCTGATGTTGAGGATGGATTCGAAGAAGACGAATCCGACCATGAATATCAGCGCGGCGATGAACATCAGCGAACGGCCCTGCTTGATGAGGCTGCTATTGCGTTCGCGGAGACCCTGGAGAAATAGCCCCAGCCCGACTCCGCCGGGTGCGACCAGGGCCCACGCATATGCCCAGCTGGTCCAGTAGCCGGTGCTGTTCTGGTATGCGAGCACCAGGCCGACCATTGTCAAGATGCCGCCCGGAATCGCCGCCCCTGTGCCGAGGCTGACGAACCCAACAATCAAGAGCGTCACGCCGGGAATGATGATGAACAGAGGCCAGCCGAACGAGCTCAAGTCGACCGCGAGCAGCTGCACGACAAGGTAGAAAAGGCCGACCACCACCAGCACGACGCCGAGGGCGATCCCTGAACCGCTGCGGCGCAAAGGGCTCGGTGGCGCGCCGACGTGCGGTGGCGGTGCCGGCGCAAATGGCGGCGGCTCCATTGTGGCGATCGGCGTTTCAGCGGGCTCCATCGACGCCTCGGGGGGCGCCGGCTCGTGTTCGGTGGCGATCTCAGATTCGCTCACGGCGACCGTTTCGGCCGGCGCGTCCTTCTTGCGAGCGAAGATGTCAGGGCTGCCGGCGAGCTCGTCGGCGCTGACGTGCGCCATGCCCTCGTTCTCGGCGGCTTCGTGCGCGTCGGCGTCCGACGGCTCCGGGCTCGGTGGAGGCTGGCCGGCGCTCTTTTTCGATCTTGGCATGGCGACCAGCTTAACGCCAGCAGGCCGCCGACCCCTTCATTTCCGCAGGCCGAACATGGGGTTGACAGGCCCATGGCCCCCGCCGATCTCCAGCGAGCTCTCGATCGCGCCGCTGATGAACTCTTTCGCCTCGCGCACCGCCGTGAGCGGATCCAGTCCGCGGGCGAGTCCCGCCGTGATCGCGGCGGAGAACACGCATCCGCTTCCGTGCGTGTTCGAGGTCGCGATGCGCAGCCCCGCGAGCTCGACCATCTGCGATCCATCCCAGAAGATGTCGGTCACGTCGCCCTCCGCGTGTCCCCCCTTGACGACGGCGGCTCGTGGCCCGAGCGCGACCAGCTCGCGGGCCGCATCTCTTCGCTCGTCGAGCGTTCTGATCACGCGGCCGAGGATCACCTCTGCTTCGGGAAGATTGGGCGTGATCACTGCAGCCAGGGGAAGCAGGCGCGCTCGCAGCGCATCGATGGCATCGTCGCGCAGGAGCTTGGCGCCCCCTTTGGCGACCATCACGGGGTCGACGACCAGGTTGCTGATCGCGTGAGCAGCGATCGCTTTCGCGACGGCCTCGATGATCCTCGATGAGGCCAGCATTCCGGTCTTGGCGGCAGCCACTCCAAGGTCGCCGGCGATGGCGTCGATCTGGGCGACGACGATCTCGGGAGGCAGCTCGAAGATGTCAGTCACGGTGAGCGTGTTCTGCGCGGTTATGGCCGTGATCGCGGAGGTGCCGTGAACGCCGAGCGCCGCGAAGGTCTTGAGGTCGGCCTGGATGCCAGCGCCTCCCCCCGAGTCGGAACCAGCGATGGTCAGCACGACCGGAACCTTCATGACGGACGGAGGCGTCGAGCGCCCCAATAGACGCCCGCGGCCACAATCGCGCTCACCAGGCCACTCAGGTCTGCGCCCCTAAGCGAGCCGATGAGATCGGCGTTGAAGAAGTTCGGCGCCGCGCCCAGGTTGCTGAACAAGTTTCCGTAGTTGACGAACACCAGGCTCACCATCGTCCCGGCCCCCCACGCCGCAAGGGCCAGGGCGGGCCGCGGCTTCCCCTCGAAGACGAAGAAGCTCAGCAGCACCACGGCGGCCCATGCCGGTGCCCACAGGTACGTGAGGATCAGGAAGTCCTCGTACGCGAGGTGGAAGTCGCTGATGAGGACCGCGTAAGTGGCGAGCGCTGCGCCCAGCAGGCCGCATGCAAGCGCCGCCTGCCAGCGCCGCAGCTTGATCCCCATGGCGAGCGACACCAGCCCGGCCGTGTACACATCGAGATAGTTGGCCCAGATCTCCCCGACCACAACGAACACAAAGAAAGGCGCCGCAACCCACACCGGGGTGTGGGCGCTGATCACTGCCAGCACGCCCTGGCTCGCCGCCAGATCGGCGTCGATGGTTGGGAGCAGGAGCCCGAAGAGGCCGAGCAGGAGCATCGGCAGCGTCACGCCCACGACGGGCCAGAAGGTCACCGACCGCGTCGAGGTGGAGGCGGGCAGGTAGCGCGAATAATCGCTCGCGAATGGATACCAGGACGCGACCAGGGCGAAACAGGTCATGAAGCCGAGCACGAAAGCTCCCGGATAGTCGCCACCGGATGCGGCCGGTCGATGGTTCCAGTCGAACTGGGGCGCCAGGAAAAGGAACAGCGCCGCCACCAGGACCGCGAATGCGATGGCGCCATAGGTTTCGAGGACCTTGATCGTCTGGTGGCCGAACACCGCAACCGCGACGCTCATCGCGGCGATCACCAGGACGAATGCGAAGGTCACCAGCCGGTTGCCGCCACCGACGAGCTGCGCGCCGGCCTGCGCGGCGATCACGCAGTCGACGGCGAACCAGCCGATGGCGAGGAAGAGGGTCAGGGCGCCGCCGATGTATGAACCGCGCAGGCCGAAGATGCCGCGGGTGTAGACGATCTGGGGGAGGCCGGACCTCGGACCGGTGTTGCTCAGGAGGCCCAGGATGAGCGCCGCCGCGACGGTGCCCAGCGCGGTGGCAATGAGGCCGTCCCACACGCCGAGGCCGTAATAGGTGGTGAGCAGGCTGGCTGTGAACAGGCTGGCGTAGTTGACGAAGGCCCCTGCCCACAGGAAGCCCAGCTCGCGAGGCACGCCGTGCCGGTCTGCGGCCGGGATCGGATCGATGCCGTGGCTTTCGACCTCGCCAAAGGCGTCGGCTGCGGTGCTGGTCGATGCTGTGTCGCTGATGGCCCATCCCTCCGCTGGCATTACCCAGTTCAGGTTCATGCGGTCGGCGCCGGCGCGCCCTCTCAGCCCGGATTCGAGCTCCCGCTAGCTGCGGATCTTACGCTGCGCGAAACCGTCTAGGTGATGCGCCAGGGGGCGGGAAGGAGGTGGGCCAGGATCCGGTACACCTCGGGGTTGAGGGCGAGGCCGACGTGGCTCCCGTTGACCTCGATGGTGTTGACGTCAGGGCGCAGGCAGGCCTTCCAGTTGACGACGCCGTCGGTGCGCGAGTACAGGGAGGTCGTCGGCACGCGGGGGAGCGCGGCGAGGTCGCGCAGGAAGCGCATCTCGACCGACGCCGGATGCCCGTAGCGGAAAACGTTGTACACATGAGCGGCCCTGACTCCCGCCATGGTCAGCGGGTGTACGTCGAAGGGGTCGTTGAGCGGCGAGCCCAGCGCGATCACCTGCTCGACGAGCTCTGGTTTTCGATGCGACAGCACCTTCGCCAGGACGCCGCCCCGGCTGTGCCCCACCAACGAAACCCGCGCCCCGGTGCGCCTGTGCAGCTCCTGGAGCGCATCGATCAGCGGGCGCAGCATGACCTCCGAGTACATGACGTTGAAGGCGACGCCGGCCATCCGCGGCTTGTAGCCCAGGCGGCGCAGCCACTGGAACGGGGTTCGAAGCGTCCAGTCGCCGGCCAGGAACCCCGGGATCAGCATCACCGGCCGGCCAAGTCCCGGGGGGACGTCCACGCCCCTGAAAACCGGGTCGGCCAGGAGGCGGAGGTACTCGAGGTAGACGCGGCCCTCGAGCCACATTGGGGGGATCGGATCCCAGCGCCCGAGATGCCGAAGGTCGGGGAGGATCGACGCCGCGATCTCCTCGAGCCGGCTTCGCCTGCTTACAGGGGGTTGTGAGACCGTTGCCAAGTAAATTGCTGAGTGCTTCTCCGTTAAGAAACCGTAGCGGGCTCGTGGCCGATTTTATACGCCAGCCACTGGTTTACAACCTCCACGAAGCGATCGGGGGTCTCCATCATCGGGACGTGGCCGGCCCCCTCGATGACGGCAAGTGTCCAGTCAGTGCGCCGCCGCACCAGCTCGCGGGCGGCGGCCAGCGGGATCAGCCGGTCGAGCTCCCCGTGGACGACCAGCGTCGCGGCCTCGACCCGCCTCATCCGCGTCCAGAAACGCGGGTCTGCCATGCGCAAACCCAGCGAGCGGGTCGCCTGCATGAACGCGCGGCTGTTTTGCCGCCCGAGGTTCCCGCGCTCGCGGGTGAGCTGGACGTGAGCCTCGAACAGCGCGCCGTCGACGCGTGAGGGATCTGCAGTGACCAGGGCGATGGTCTCTCGCACCAGACGCTCGGGGCCGAGCATGCGGGCCCGCCTGTCGAGGACTATCTCAGCCAGGCCGGGCACCGAAAGCGCGGCCATCACGCCGAGCATCGACGGCTCAGGTCTGCGGACGTGGACGCCAGGGACCGCGGGATCGACGAGGATCAGCGCGGTCACCCATCGCGGATGGTCGGCGGCCTCCAGGATCGCGATGTGACCGCCCATCGAATTGCCCATCAGGGTCGTGGGCTCTCCGATCACCTTCTCGATGAAGCTGTGCACCAGCACGGCGTTGGCGCCGACCGCGGCGGAGCGGTGGAACAAGGGAGTGCGTCCGAAGCCGGCCAGATCGAGAGCCATCACGTGATGCGTCCTGGCCAGCCCTGGCCCAACCGCCATCCAGTTCAAGGCGTTGCCACCGAGGCCGTGGACCATGAGCAGCGGCTCGCCATCCCCACCGAAGTCGAGGTAGTGGACGGGACCGTCAAGGTCTACGGTTTTATGGCGCAACGCGTCAAAAGTCTACGCGAGGATGGCCGAGGCCAAGCGCATCAGCACGTCGGTCACCGCCGCCGTCGAGCGCCGGCCGTCCTTGTAAAGCCGATCGAAGACGGGGAAGGAGGCAAGGGCTCCGATCACGTCTTCCGCCTCCTTGAGAGAGCAACCCGGACGAAGCCTCCCTGCCGCTGACAGGGAATCGGCCAGGGCGCGGTCTGCGACCGGTGCCTCGATCTCGACCATCGCTGCCAGTGGCAGGGCTCGGAAGAGGGCCGGGTCGGCCGCCCACCTCGAGCACGAGGCCGCGAGCCGCGCTCGAAGCTGGTCCTGCGGGTCGGCCTGCGCTATGGCCGCGGGGTCGGTCCAGGTCTGCCGCGCGGCCGCCGCCAGCTCCCGCAGCAGCCCGGCCTTCGAGCCGAATTGGTTGTAGACGGTGATGCGCGACACACCGGCCCGGCGGGCGACCGCGCCCGCGCTCATGGATGGCTCGCCGGAGGCCAGGAGGTCGCGAGCGGCGGCCAGGATGGCCGCCCGGGTGCGATCGGCCGCTGCCTGGCGGCGACCCAATCGGTAAGCCCGCTGCTCCATTCAATTAGGTTAACAGACAGTATGTCTAATGAATTGGCGAACCGAGGATCTCCAGCAGCGCGGGGCCGTACCGGTCAAGCTTCTGCCGCCCAATCCCCGGCACTGCCTCGAGCCCGACCAGATCTGTGGGCCTGCGCGCCGCGAGCTCGTTGAGCGTGCGGTCGTGGAACACCATGAAGGCGGCGACGCCCTGCCGGCGGGCGACCTGTGACCGCCACTCGCGCAGACGCTGGAAGAGGGCTGGATCGGCCGGACCGCCGGCGCCCGTAACGAGATCCCGGGCGATCGCCACCTCGATCTCCTGTGCGCCGGCGAGCACCGCGCGGCCTCGGTCGCTGAGCTCGACCATCGGGTACTGGCCCTGGCTCTGGGCGAGGCATCCAATCGTCACCAGCTCCTCCAGCAGCCGCCGCACCCGGCTGGGACTCCAGCTGGACAGCGACCCGTAGGCCGGCACGTTCAGAACCCACGGTTGGTCGCGGCTGAACCGATTCTCCTTGCCGGCAAGGATCGACGCCAGGTTGACGATTCCGATCCGGCCGGCAAAGCGGGCAGCTCCCGCCAAAGCGGCTCGAGTCACCGATTGGTCGACGGTGTCGCCGCCGACTTCCTCGACATCGACGCGCTCGCAGCTGTCGCACGACCGGCAAGAGCGCTCCGTGGTCGTCTCGCCGAAATAGTCGGTGATGTATGCATGCCGGCATGACCGGATCTGGGTGTACTGGATCATCTGGCCCAGCTTCGTATAGGCGTGCTTCTTCAGAGCGGCAAGCTGCTTGAAGTCGAGCCGCGAGGGATCGAATGGCCCCACGCTGCCGTCGCTTCGCAGCGCTCCGGCACGTTGCAGAAGTCGCCTCGAAGCCTCGAACGATTGCCAGGCCGCCTCGGGCATCAACGGCTTCAAATCTTCGGGGTCGGCGTTCCAGACGCCCAGGCGCATGTACGCGGCATGCACGCTCACCACCTCACGCACGTCGGGGAAGGCTGTCTCGATGAAGTACACCTGCAAGTCCCGGTCCTTGCTCGAATGGATGAGCAGGCACAGCGCAGGCCTGCCGTCTCGGCCCCCACGCCCAGCCTCCTGGTAGTAAGCCTCGACGCTTCCCGGGAAGCCGAGATGAATGACCTGCCGGACGTCTGGAAAGTCGACCCCCATGCCGAAAGCGCTCGTGGCGACCACCACCCTGAGGTCCCTCGATGCGAAGCCCTCCTGGATGCGCCGGCGACCCGCATCGGGCAGGCGGCCGTGGTATGGCGCGGCCGGGAAGCCCCAGCGGCTGATCGCCGCCGCTGTGCTCTCCGCTCCCTTGACTGTGCCCGTATAGACGAGCGCGCGGCCGTCGCCCGGATCGAGGCGGCGCTGCAACTGCTCCAGCCGATCGCGGCCGCCGCGCGCTTGAACCGCTTCCAGGCGCAGGTTCGGCCGGTTGAACCCGGTGACCACGACCAGCGGGTCGCGCAGCCCCAGGTTTGAGGCGATGTCCTGCCGTACGTCTGGAGTGGCGGTGGCGGTGAAGGCTCCGATGGGCGGCCTGTCGCAGGCATCCAGCGCGGCACCGATGAGCCTGTAGTCGGGCCGGAAATCGTGCCCCCAGGTCGAGATGCAATGAGCTTCGTCCACAATGAAGCGCCTGACCCGCAGAGCGGCCAAGAGACCCATGAACCCGGGCCGGCTGAACCGCTCGGGCGCGACGTATATCAGTTGATACTCGCCACGCGATGCGGCCTCGAGTCGTGCTCGCTGCTCGTTCGAATCGAGGGTGGAGTTGATGAACACCGCACGCACCCCATGGGCGACGAGCCGATCGACCTGGTCTTTCATCAATGCGATCAGCGGTGACACGACGACAGTCAAACCGTCACCGAGGATGGCGGGCACCCAGTAGCTCAAGCTCTTGCCAGAGCCCGTAGGCGCGACCGCGAGCACGTCGCGTCCTTTCATCTGTGCGTCCACCACCTCCGCCTGGCCGGGCCTGAACGACTCGAGGTGGAAGACGTCGCGAAGGACCTGCTCCGCGGCGGCGATTGCTGGGGTCATGAATCCAGTCTGGGGCACTACCGGCTCACGGACCAGCCGCCTTAACAGGTGGCGATCTGGTGCCGAGCGCCGTCAAACAGATCGCTCTTGTGGGCCCACGACCTACCATCCCAGCCAATGAGGTTGTGGAACCCGTTCGCCCTTCGCGAGCTGAACGCGCTCTGGAAGGACCCAGTCGTCCGGGGTCGTGGTGTGCCTCGCGGCGACGGCCGCGCTGTCCTGCTCATCCCTGGGTTCCTGTCGGGCGATTGGTCGATGACGCTTCTGCACGGGTGGCTCCAACGGATCGGTTACCGCTCGCACCTCTCCGGCATCTACGTCAACGCGTTCCACTCAGAGCGCATGCTGGCCGGGCTCCGCCACCGCATTGGCGATATCCATAAAGAAGACCCTTCGCCGGTGACCCTCATCGGGCACAGCCGAGGCGGACTGCTGGCCAAAGTCCTCTCTCAGCGCCGCCCCAAAGACATCGACCAGGTCGTCGCGCTGGGATCGCCGCTTGCCAACGTCACGGACCTGGCCATGGTCACGCGAGCGGCCGTCGGTGTGGTCACGACCGCCAACGAGCTCGGTTTCGGCCGGCGACTTCGCGCCGAAGGTCGCTTCGCCCACGACCTGCGGCTCCCGCCGCTTGTGCCGACGACCTCGATCTATACGCGCTCAGACGACGTCGTGAACTTCCGCAGCTGCCTTCGACCGGACATCCCCGCCATCTCCGTTTGGGGCAGCCACAACGGGCTGGTCGTCAACCCCGAGGTCTACCGGCTTCTTGGCCGCCTTCTTGCGCGGCCGCGGAGTGCGGCCGGCTGACCGGACGTTTCGCTTCCTCGGAACCGTGGCCTGCTGGAAGTCGGCGACCGCCTGCGCGAGGTGGCGGCCGAACTCATCGAGGTCGGGGACGAGGTCTCGATCAGCGAGCAGTCCGAAATGCACGCTGCCGTTGTAGGAGACGATCGCCACGTTGAGCCCCAGCGAGTGATAGATGGCCACCAGCGGCCATACGTCGAGAAGCTCGGCGCCGCCGGTGAAGAACGGAAACTGCGGGCCGGGGATGTTGGTGGCGACGATATTGATCACGGATTGGCGCGACCACTGTGGTTGCGCCATGACGACACGACCAGCCAGCGCCTGGAGCGTCGCCGGAGCAAACGTGGCGAAGTTGCTCAGCGTGTGGGCGGCAACCGCCTGGCGGGATCGCTTGAGGTCTCCGGTCGCAGTGGTCACCTCGCGCACGCGCTCCTTGGGAGACATCGGCTCAAGCGGCACCTCGACCACCATTCCGCTCACGAGGTTGCCCAGCTTGTAGCGGTGCGTATCGTCGCGGACGCTGACGGGCGCGAACACGCGGAGTGCCTGGGGTACCGCCTCACCTCGCTCGTCGAGCCATCGCGCCATCGCCTCGCCGATGACCGCGAGCACGACATCGTTGACGGTCCCGCCAAACGCCACCTTGACATCCTTCAGGTGCTGCAGCGGCACCTTGACCGAATGCACGCGGCGATGCGGGCCGATGCGCTCGTTGAAGAACATCGGGCTGCCGGGTCGCAGCCAGGCCAACGCCAGCTGCAGTCCGCCCGACCAGGGAGATCGCATGATCGTCTCGACAACCTCTTGAGGTCGCACCCGCGCGAGCTTCTTGAGCGCGTCGAGA
The DNA here is from genome assembly GCA_005880945.1 of Chloroflexota bacterium. Lineage (GTDB taxonomy): Bacteria > Chloroflexota > Dormibacteria > Dormibacterales > Dormibacteraceae > Palsa-872. Next base: position 24,247 of record VBIU01000083.1, read on the forward strand.
GGCGACAGCTCCGATGCCATTCGGCGCATCAGCTCGCGCTGCGTCGGCGCGGGCCGTGGCTTCCACTTTCTCGGCTTGCGATATTTCGCCGGCGTCGGTTCCGCGTCCAGCAGCAGAGTCGCAAGGTCGACAGTCGAGATGCCGTCGACCATCGCGTGATGCACCTTGTTCACAACGGCCACGCGACCGCCGCTCAATCCCTCGACGACCGTCATCTCCCACAGGGGCTTGCTCAAGTCGAGCGGGCGCGCAAAGACGCGCGCTGTGTAGTCGCGAAGAGTGGCGTCGTCTCCGGGGCTTGGAAGAGCTGCGCGGCGAACGTGGTACGAGAGGTCGAAGTCCGGGTCGTCGACCCATACCGGGTAGCCGAGATTGCCCGGCGGCCACATCACCTTCTGCCGGTATCGAGGCACCAGATGAAGCCGTCGCTCGATGGTCTCTGCCAAGCCCAACGCACCGCGTCCGCCCTTGACCCGCGGCGTGCCTTCGAAGATGTAGGTCGCGCCGATGTGCAGTGGCGCCTCGTGGCGCTCGCCATACAGGAACCAGGAATCCAGTCCGGTCAGCGGCTCTGAATGGGTGTCCATCACAATCCGCCCCCAGCGCGATTCTAATTCCGGCAGCGCGGCAAGTCGACAGACCTGATTGATACATTGCCGCGGATGCATCCGGGCACAGCGATGGCGACGGCGCAAGCGCGGTGACGACAATCGCCATCGGGCTCGCATTGGCAGCTGCCGTCCTTCACGGCACGTGGAACGTGCTGGTCAAGGTCAGCGGCGACCCGATGGGCACGTTCCGGCGCGCCACCATCGTCGCCGCGCTCGTCACGACCCCGATAACGCTCGCCGCGTGGCTCGCGACGGGACGGCCGGGTCTGACGCCGGCAGCTGCCGGGCTCGCCGCGGTCTCCGCGGCGCTCGAGCTGGTCTACCTCTTCCTTCTCTCAGCCGCATACAAGCGAGGTGAGCTTTCGGTCGTCTACCCGATCGCGCGCGGCTCGGCCCCACTGCTGGCGGTGGTCGCCGGCATCGGGGTGCTGGGCGAAAGGCTGGCGCCGGGACAGCTGGCCGGCGTCGCGCTGCTGCTGCTCGGCATCCTCGCGGTGACAGTGCCCCAGACGAGCGGCCGCGCGACGGTTCCCGCCCTGCTGACGGGGGTGTCGATCGCGGCCTACACCGCGGTCGACCGCGTCGGTGTGAGGCTGTCGACGCCCTGGCTCTACGGCTGGCTCCTCATCGCCCTGCTCGCCACAGGTCTTGCGATCACGATGTGGGTGGGCGCGAGGCTCCCAAGACCCCACCTCGAATCCTCTGTGGTGGTGGCTGCGGCGCGAGAACCGGTCACCTGGAGCCAGGGCGCCGTCATCGGCATCTTCATGTGGAGCGGATACCTGCTCGTTCTCGTCGCCCTGAGCATCGCCCCGCTGTCGGTTGTCGCGCCTGTGCGCGAGACAGCAGTGGTGGCGGTTGCCGTCTGGGGAGTGTGGAAGCTGCGCGAGCGAAAAGGCGCCCCTTTGAAGCTGTTTGGGGCCAGTGCCACCCTCCTCGGCGTGGCCCTTTTGGCCCTCTGATTTTGTAGGATGACCGGCCCGAAACCGGGTGGTAAGGTAAACCCGTCGCTCGATCTCGGGCGATGATCGCCGCGGTCGTCGATTCTTCTCGAAAGGGCCCGTGCGTTCGCGAGAATTGCTTTCGAGAAGAGGAGTTTGAGATGCCGACCGGCACCATCAAGAAACTGGTTTCCGATCGCGGTTTCGGGTTCATCGCCGCGGAGGACGGTCGGGAGTACTTCTTCCACCGCACGGGACTTGATTCGAGCGTGAACTTCGACTCACTCGCCGGCGGCGAGCACGTCAGCTTCGAGATCGAGCCCAGCCAGAAGGGCCCGCGCGCCAACCGAATCAAGCTCGCCTGATCCGGCGCTGAGCTGCGATTGCAGGGGCCTCATTGCGACGAGCGGCGCACCAGCGCCATCGCGACCGCCCAGCATAGGGAGCCGGTAGCCAGCAGCGCCCACATCGTCGACGTGATGGCAGGAAACTCGACCAGCGCTCCGAAGATGCACATCGCCGCGGCACCAGCGAGCAGGAACGAGCCCGGAAGCAGCAGCCATGCCGAGTACCACGGTGGTTGAACCAGATCGCCGCGGTCAAAGAGGCGCGCCGCACCGAACATGAGCGCCGCGGCCCCCACCGCCGGAGCCGCCAGACCAATCGCCCAGCCGGTTCCAACCGCACCCGCCGCCGCGCCGAGAAGGGGCTGAACCCCCGCCATCGCGAGCGCCGCAGGCACGGCGAACGCGAGCAGGCGAAGGACCGTGCTCGCCCTCGGCACCGTCAGCGCCGGGACTGCAGCGCGGGCACCTCGGCCGGCCGCGTGAACACACCCCTCGTGGGGACCCAACCCAGCGCTATGTCCCAGTAGATGTCGGCGCGAGCCAGCTGGGTCATGAACGAGTTGTTGAACGATCGGCCTCGCGTGGCCGCCGACTCGCGCTTGGTGACGTTTCCGTAGTAAGGCTGCCTCGGTAGGCCGGCGGCCATGGCCGAGTTGTCGTAGAAATCGGCGTTGCCGTAAACGGACGTTGAGCCGTACGAGTAGATGGCGATCCCAAGCACGCGGTTGCCGCGCGCGGATGGAGCGAGCGCTCTGCGTATCTGTGCGAGCGTGTCCTCCGGGTAGTTGAGAAACGCGCCAACCCCGGTCAGGATCCGATTGCCAAAGCCGGAGTCTTTCTCGAAATCCGACCATCGTCCAAACCAGTACTTCTCGAGGTCGCTCCAGTCGCTGTCGTAGTTCATCGGCACACCAAAGTCGAGGTAGCCGTTCAGCATCCATGCGCGCCAGTCCTGGAACACCGACCCATAGGCCGAAGTCCCCGCCCATTCGTCGAGCGTCGGGCCTGCGGGTCCGCCGCCAAAGCAGATAAGCGCGCCACTGAGCTTGACGTTCGGCTTCACGGCCTTGAGGTCGGCGTGAAGGTCTCGCACAAACGACGTCACGCGCGCCCTGCGCCACGATTTGAAGCTCTCGTCATCGGGCGCCGGTGTCACCGTCGAATGTGTCTGGAGCTTGTATAGGGCGATCGCCTCCGGGCTGTAGCCCCAGTCGACGCCCGGGTAACGGACGAAATCCATATGCAGGCCGTCCACTTCGTAGTTCCGCGCCACGTCCATGAACACTTTGTGGGTATAGATCTGGACCTCGGGCACACCGGGGTCGAGGTAGCCCCCGGGTGAGCCGTCGCTGGCGCGATTGCCCCACTCGTCGCTGTGGAGCTTGTAGATGGCGCTGGTCCCGCCGACGAAGAATGTGTTGAGCCATGCGTGTACCTCGATGCGTGGCGTCATGGCGTGCGCGAGGCGAATCACGTACGCGAGCGGGTCGAAGTCGGCGGGGCCCTGTATGTCTGTCGCGCGCGGCTCGTCACCAAGGTTGAAGTAGGCGTCGCCTCTCTTGCGCACCTGCACGATCAGGGCATTGAGGTTCGCTCGATGCGCGTCCGACACCAGCTTCTCCACCTGGGCCGGCGATTTGATCCCGTCGTGGAATGCGTCGACCCAGAGCGCGCGGTACTGGGGCGCACCAAGCACGATCGGGCTCGGACTCGGCGATGGGCTGGGCGAGGTCGCCACCGTCGCGGCGGGCTCAGACGAGCACGCCATCAAGGCCACGACGAGAAGAAGCGCCCTAGGCCCTTTCATCAGCACTGGGCGAACAGCACATGGTTCCTCCCCTTGGTCACGATCGCGCCTGGGTAGTCGTGCCGCAGAGTGTCGGTGGCCTCATCCATGATCGTTTGACGGCGATCGGCACCCATTCCTTCGAGGCGCGCGGCGTAGTCGACCCAGCCAAAGAAGTTGGCCACCATGTGCTCCGCCGACTTCCAGTGCACGTCTTCCTCGGTCAACTCCACCGTCGCGGTGGCAAAGCCCGCCTCCAGCGCCACATGTCGGAACGCTGCTGCATTCTCAACCGTTTCACGCGTCGGCCCTTGGTCAACAGCCTCGGGTGCGGGAGGGAGCCAGCGGTCGATTACCGAATCCAGGAGCGCCCACACCGCCTCGTGCCGGCCGGCCAGAGGCACGCTGGCGGCAAGCCGTCCCTTGGATCGCAACACGCGCCGAGCCTCGCTCAGGGCGCGCGGCAGATCCGGCACGAACTGCAAGCCGTGCCCGCAGACCGCCGCATCGAACGACTCGCCGCCAAACGTCAGATGCTCTATGTCCATGAGCAGGAAGCGGGTTGCCGGGATCTTCATCGCGCGGGCCAGAGCGACCATCCCGGGGGCCAGGTCTACGCCGACGACCTCGCCGTCCGGCGCCACCATCTCCGCCAGTCGCCGGCTCAGGGTTCCAGGTCCGCAAGCAAGATCCAGGATTCGCATGCCGGATCGGGCCGCGACGAGCTCGAGCGCGCGCCTGCGGCCGGCGGATTCGCCGCGGGACATGATGTCCTCGAGGCGGCGCTGATAGGCGAGAGCGTGGCGGCTGAAGACAGGGGGGAACAGCTCCTTGGACTTCACGCCTCGAGCGTTTTCCACCGCTTTTCCAGCCATGCCGCGGCGCCGATCGCGTCGCTGTTGGTGCGTCCGACCACCTGGATGCCGACCGGCAGCCCTCGCACGGGGGCGGGCAGCGTAACCACCGGCTGGCCGGTGGTGTTGAAGGGCCGCGTGTAACGCGTGACCGGCTCGCGCACCTCGACACCGGCCCCGATCCGGGGCGCCACGATGGCGGTCGCCGGCAAGACCAGGGCGTCCACATCCTCCATGGCACGCATCGCGCCGTCGCGCAGCCCGGGCAAGGCGACGATCGCCTCGTCGAAGTCAACGCCCAGGACCTCGAGCCCGCGGCGGAGGTTTCCGAGCACGTCGGGGCCGTATTTCTCAGGGAACTCGGCGATCCAACGCCTGTGATAGACGGCTGCTTCGACAAGAAGAATCGTCAGCCCGACGTCGTACAGCGGCATGCGGTCGACGAAGACCACCTCCGGCAGCCCGGCGGAGACGAGCCGCCAAGCGCGCGCAGTTTCCTCGTCGAGGTCCGACACCCAACCGGCGGGCACTCCGAGCCGGGGCTCATGCAACGGCTCAGCCGCCATCGTCTCGCCCGACATCATCGAGTAAGCGCGCGCAACGCTCGCGACGTCGGCGGCCATCGGACCGAGGGTGTCAAGCGAAGGGCTCAGCGGGATGACTCCCTGCATGCCGATGCTGCCGAACGCCGGTTTGAAGCCGACCACCCCGCAGAAGGATGCGGGGATGCGTATCGAGCCGCCGGTGTCGCTGCCGACAGACCAGTCACACATGCCGGCGGCAACAGCCACAGCCGATCCGCCGGAGGAGCCGCCAGGCACGCGATCGACGTCGTGCGGATTGCGCACCGCTCCGTAGTGAGGGTTCGTGCTGGTCACCCCGAAGGCCCACTCGTGCAGGTTCGTCTTGCCGACCACGACGCAGCCTGCGTTTCGGAGGCGCTTCACCACCGGCGCATCCTCGGCCGCGGGCTCTCTCGGAAGGATGACGCCGCCCGCCGTCGTCACCATTCCGGCGACGTCGACAAGGTCTTTGACGGCGACGACGATGCCCTCGCCCTCCTCTGAGGAGACCGAGATGAAAGCGTTCAGGTCAGCGCGTTCCAGGATCCGCCGGCGTGCCGCCCCCAGTTCCATCGCGCCAATTCTGGCAGCCGGGAGTTATCCTCCCTCGGGATGCCACAGACCAGCGAATGATCAACCCGAACATCGCTTGGAGCAGGGTTGACGTCCTGACCGCGTATCAGCGGCTCACCGGCGAGATCCAGATCCGAGGCCGGCTGCGGGAGACGATCAACGATCCCGAGCCGTTCTTTCACCTCAGGAACGTCAGCGCCGAGCCCCTGCTGCCGGGGGCTGTCCCGCTGAACGGCGTGCCGGAAGGACTCTTCAACAAGGCGCTGATCGGCGGTATCAGGACGATCGAGGCCGAGCCGCCGCCTCCGGACCAGCCCGAGGTGACCCGGCGCTATGCGATGTTTCAAGCAGGCGCCTTCATGGTCACCGGCGCCGCGGAGTTCCCCAAGGCGCTCGAACCCAAGATGCACGGCGAGATGCTCATGAAGAATCCCTTTTTCGCGCTTGTCGACGTCACGGTGACCGTCATCGGGATCGTCGGCAAGAGCTGGAGCCAACCGGTGATCTGGGTCAACCGAGACCAGATGCTTGGGCTCTACCTGGGCTGACGGCAGACCGGAGGATCCGCCTCGACCGCTCTACATGAAGTGGAAGATGGCGTTGAGGCCGGCGAGGACGACGGCCGTTGCGAGAGCGAGGCTGATCACCGTGCTGAGCGCGAGCAGCGCACCGATGCCGGCAGTGCCCGCGTCCAGAGCCTCCATTGGAAGCCTGTCGCGCCTCCCCCTGCCGCCGGTCAAGCGGGCCCACAGAACCGAAAACAAGAGCTCTATCGCGTTGATCGGCCGGGAAGTTGCCACATGCGCCGCCGATCCAGGCCCGGCGCCGCCCGTTCCACCACCGGGCTCGGGTCCGTCGACTCCGCCTCCGCTTGGTTCGGCAGCCTCGACGTTGGCCTTGATGCACGCGGCCATGTCGTTCACGATGCGGCGCGAGACGTCCTCCATCACGCCACGACCGAACTGAGCCACCCGCCCCGCCACGCTGTAGTCGGTGACGATCTTCACCACCGAACCTGAGCCTTCCGCTTCAACGCTCATTCGCGCCTTCGCCCTGGCGGAGCCAGGTCCCGTGGTCTCCCGGCCGTCGGCCTCCAGCGTGGCGGCGTGGTTGGCGTCGTCGCGGTCGGCTATGCGGGCGGTGCCGCTGTAGGCCACGGTGATCGGCCCGACCTTGATCTTCACCTTGCCCTTGAAGGTGGTCGGATCCACGACTTCCGCCAGCTCGGCGCCCGGCACGCAGCCGACGATTTTGTTGACGTCCAGCAGGTAGGCGAATACGCGATCCGGCGGGGCTTCCACCGTGAACGAATTTTCTAGTTGCATTTCGTCCCTAAAAGTAGCGCAATAGAGGGGTTCGCCTTCGGCCCGCTCGCGAGGGTGTGAGGTCCCCGCCGCCCAGGATTCGATACGGTTCAAGCCGCCGGCTCGGCTGCCGGTCCGATCACTGCCAGTTTTCGGCGCTCGATGCGCCGCCACCGCTGATTGGGAGGAGTCGTATGAAGCACAAGGTCGCGACCACAGTCAACGGCCGCCGGCATGAGCACGAGGTCGAGGCCCGCCTCCTGCTCGTGCATTACCTGCGAGACGTAGTCGGCCTCACGGGCACCCATGTCGGTTGTGACACCAGCCAGTGCGGCGCCTGCACGATCCTGGTCGACGGCAACGCGGTCAAGAGCTGCACGATGTTCGCCGTTCAGGCCGAGGGAAAGAGCCTGACCACCATCGAAGGCATGGCCAAGGATGGCGAGCTGCATCCTCTCCAACAGGCGTTCTGGGACGAGCACGGCCTGCAGTGCGGCTACTGCACCCCAGGTTTCATCATGGCCGCGTCGTACCTCCTCTCTCAGAATCCCAACCCGACAGAGGACGAGATTCGCAAGGGCCTCGAAGGCAATCTCTGCCGGTGCACGGGCTACGTGAACATCATCAAGTCGGTGCAGTCCGCCGCCAAGGCCATGAACGGCTCCAAGGCGAAGGCCGGCGAGCATTCGGCTGCCGCCCGGAGGAGCTGAGGCGATGGCGATCACAACGATGATCGGAGCCAAGATCCACCGCCGCGAAGACCCGCGGCTCGTCAGCGGCGAAGGCCGCTACATCGACGACTTCACGCGACCGGGGACGTTGTTCCTGTCGGTTGTCCGCAGCCCCCACGCCCACGCGCGCATCAAGAGCATCGACATCACAGCGGCGACCAAAGCGCCAGGGGTGGTCGCGATCTATACGCACAAGGACTTCGCCAAGGTGATCGCGGGCACGATGCCTGCGGCGCCGGCATTCGTGGCCGAGAAGAAACAGATCCCGCCGCGCTTTCCGATCGCCGACAAAGAGGTCGCCTACCAGGGCGAGCCTGTGGCGGTGGTGCTCACCGAGACGAAGTACCAGTCCACGGACGCCGCGAACCTGATCGAGGTCGACTATGAGCCGCTGCCCGCGGTGATGGACCTCGAGCATGCCCTCGATGCCAATGCCCCGAAGGCGCACAGCAACGCCCCAGACAACGTCGGCTGGGACCTCACGTACATCCCAGAAGACGCCAACGTCATGAAAGAGGCGGACGTGGTCGTCAAGCAGCGCATCCTCCAGCAGCGACTCGCTCCGACCCCGATGGAACCGCGCGGCGTACTCGCCGAGTACTCGAGACCCGATGCCAGCATGACCATCTGGATGTCGAGCCAGAACCCGCATTTCATCAGGCTGTTCCTGGCCGGCGCGCTCGGGATCCCCGAAACGAGGATCCGAGTCATCTCGCCGGACGTGGGCGGCGGATTCGGCAGCAAGATCAGCCCTTACTCGGAGGACTATCTCGTGCCGGCCGCGGCCAAGCTCAGCGGGCGGCCGGTGAAATGGATCGAGACGCGAACGGAGTCCATCCAGACCACGACGCATGGACGCGGACAGTACTTCGATGTGGAAGCCGGCGCGAAGAAGGACGGAACGCTGGTCGCGCTGAAGGTCACGCAGTACCTCGACATCGGCGCCTACGTCGGCACCTTCGGCGCCTTTCAGGCTTGCGCGTGCCTGCTCTCAACTGGCGCCTACAACTGGAAGCACGTCTCCGCGCGAACGGTGGGCATCCTGACCAACCGCGTGCCGACAGACCCCTATCGCGGGGCCGGCCGCCCGGAGGCAACCCACCTTTGCGAGCGGATGATCGACCTGCTCGCCGAGGCCATCCAGATGGACCCGGCAGCCATCCGCCGCAAGAACTTCATCACCGAGTTCCCGCATACGAGCCACTTCGGCCTGGTCTACGACTCGGGCGAGTACGAGAAGGCGATGGACAAGGCTATGGAGATCGCCGGCTACGAGAAGCTCCGGCGAGAGCAGGAGGAGGCAAGGAAGAAGGGCCGCTACCTCGGCATCGGCATCTCGAGCTGGATCGAGATCTGCGGGTTTGGCCCCAGCGCCGGGACCGCGCCCGCCACCGGCGGGATCGCGCTCGTCGAGAGCGCCCAGGTCCGTGTCTTTCCAACCGGCTCGGTCACCGTTTACGTCGGCACCCACTCACATGGGCAGGGACACGACACCACGTTCCCGCAGATCGTCGCCGACACCCTCGGGGTGCCGTACGACATGATCGAGCTGCGCCACGGCGACACCGCGGAGGGCCCCGCCTTCGGCTACGGGACGTACGGCAGTCGCTCGCTGGCTGTAGGCGGTATGGCGGTTCACAAAGCAAGCAAGAAGATCGTCGACAAGGCCCGCAAGCTGGCCGCGCACATCTTCGAGGCGGCGGAGGAGGACGTCGAGTTCGACCAGGGCCACTTCTACGTCAAGGGCAGCCCGGATAAGCGCAAAGCTCTGGGCGAGATCGCATTCGCCTCGTTTGGCGCGGGTCTGCCAGAAGGTATGGAACACGGCCTCGAGGCGGTTGCCTATTACGACCCGAGCAACTTCGTCTGGCCGTTCGGTACGCACATCGCCGTCGTCGAGGTCGACGCCGAGACCGGTGCGGTCGACCTCCAGCGCTACATCGCCGTCGATGACTGCGGCAACGTCATCAACCCGATGATCGTCGACGGTCAGATCCATGGCGGCATCGCGCAGGGCATCGCGCAAGCGCTGTTCGAGGAGGTCGTTTACGACGACGACACCGGTCAGATGAAGACCGGCACTCTCACGGATTACATGATTCCGACCATGAACGAGTTCCCGCTGTTCGAGCTCGACCGCACCGTCACACCATCTCCGACGAATGAGCTCGGCGTGAAGGGCATCGGTGAGGCCGGGACGATCGCCAGTTCTGCGGCGGTCATCAACGCCATCTGCGACGCCTTGTCGCCATTCGGCATCAAGCACGTCGACATGCCGGCCAGCCCGGATCGTCTCTGGAACCAGATCAAGGCATCGCGCGGTGCGTCCCACAACGGAAAGGAGGCTCGCAAATGATCCCAGCCGCATTCGAATACGCCAAGGCCTCCTCCGTGGAGGAGGCGGTCAAGCTGCTCGGCAAGTACGGCGAAGACGCCAAGGTGCTGGCCGGCGGGCACAGCCTGATCCCGCTCATGCGCCTGCGCCTGGCCCAACCCAAGGCGTTGGTCGACATAAACGGCATCAAGGAGCTCGACCACATCAAGGAGGACGGCTCCAAGCTGCGCATCGGGGCGCTCACGCGCCACGTCACGCTTCAGAACTCGAATGTCGTCAAGGACAAGCTGCCGCTGCTCGCCGAGGTGGCAGGTGAGGTTGGCGACAACCAGGTGCGAAACATGGGGACCATCGGCGGTGTGGTCGCCCACGCCGACGCTGCAGGGGACTACCCGACCATCGCGCTGATGCTGGACGCCGAGATCGTCACCAACCGGCGCACGATCGCGGCCAAGGACTTCTTCACGGACATCTTCACCACGCCGCTGGAGGCGGACGAGATCGTCACCGAGGTCGTCTTCCCTGTCGCGAACGGTCCGCACAAGTACATCAAGTTCCGGCGTCGCCTCTTCGACTGGGCGATCGTCGGAGCGGCGGCCCAGAAGATGAATGGTGGCTGGCGCATCGGGCTGACCAACGTGGGCTCGACTCCAGTGCGCGCGAAAGCCGTCGAGGAGGCTCTCCAAAAGGGCGCCAAGCCGGAGGAGGCGGCGCAGCAGGCATCCGAAGGGTTGAACCCGTCAGGGGACCTGCGCGCGAGCCCGGAATACAAGAAACACCTCGCGAGGGTGCTCACCAAGAGGGCGATCGAGCAGGCCGGATAGCAGGGCGGCACACAGGAGTGGGGGCACCGGCCGCGTTAACTCAACGCGGTCGGTAGTCTTCTCAGCGATGGCATCGGTGCCGATGACGATCGACGAGGTCGAGATGCGGTTGCGCGAGCGCCGCTATATCGGCGACCGCGGCCTCGCGACCTCGATCTTCCTTGCGTTGAAGCTCGAGAAGCCGCTGTTCATCGAAGGCGAGGCGGGGGTCGGCAAGACCGAGGCCGCCAAGGTGATGGCCGACGTTCTGGGCGCTCGCCTGATCCGCCTCCAGTGCTATGAGGGCATCGATCTCGCGCATGCCGTCTACGAGTGGAACTATCCGCGCCAGCTGCTCCACATCCGGCTGCTCGGCGAGGGGGATGACCGGCGCACCGCGGAGCGCGAGATCTTCAGTCCCGAGTTCCTGCTCAGGCGTCCACTCCTTGATGCGATCGACAACGACGACCCGACGCCGCCGGTCCTCCTCATTGACGAGATCGACCGGTCCGACGAGGAGTTCGAAGCCTTCCTGCTGGAGCTGCTGTCGGACTTCCAGGTCTCGATACCGGAGATCGGCACCATCAAGGCGAAAAAAGCCCCGTTCGTGGTTATCACCTCCAACCGGACGCGCGAGGTGCACGACGCCCTCAAGCGCCGGTGCCTCTATCACTGGATCGACTACCCGGACCTGGAGAAAGAGGTCGAGATAGTGCGGGCACGCGCGCCCGAAGCCGCCGACGGGCTCGCGCGCGAGGTGGCGGCACTGGTCCAGGGGCTGCGCGGAATGGACCTCTACAAGGTGCCGGGGGTCGCCGAAACGCTTGACTGGGCGCGCTCGCTGGCCGCTCTCGGCGCCACGCGAATCGACGCGTCCATCGTCGATGCCACGTTGGGCGCGGCCCTCAAATATCAGGAGGATCTGGAGCGCATCCGCGAGCAGGTCCCCGCGCTGGTCGAGAAGGCGAGAGGTGCCTGAGGCGGACCTCCCCACCCCGGCTGCGCCGGACCTCCCCGCGATGCGGGGAGGCGCCCGGAGGCCCGGCAACCAGCCGGACCTCCCCACCCCGGCTGCGCCGGACCTCCCCGCGATGCGGGGAGGCGCCCGGAGGCCCGGCAACCAGCCGGACCTCCTGCCGCGATTGGGCGCTTTCGCAAGACTTCTGCATGACGCCGGCATGGAGGCGGGTCCCCGCCGGCTCACCGACGCCACCCGCGCGTTGAACCACGTCGATCTCAAGCACCAGGAGGATTTTCGAAGCGCCCTGCGAGCGGTGTTCGTCAGCAGGAAGGAGGACATCGCCACCTTCGAAGCCGCTTTCGACATCTTCTGGGCGCCGCCCGACCCTCGCGCGGCAGCCGGCGCGATGCCTGGTCGCAGCCGCAGCCTTCCGATGTCGCCTGAACGCGCCAAGGCCTGGGCGAGCGCTCTCGGCTTGAGCAGCTCGCAGCTCAACCGCGAGCAGGACGCCACCACGATCCCGACCAGCTCGAGCGGCTACAGCGCCGAGGAGCTCCTGCGCCACAAGGACTTCGAGCAGATGACCTGGCAGGAGACGGAGCAGGTCAGGAGGTTGCTCGAGCAAGCGCCGTGGCGGGTCGCCGAACGCAGGACGCGGCGGCTGCGCCCCGCCAAGGCCGGAAGGATCGACCTCAGGCGAACCGCCCGCCACGCGATTCGGTCGAGCGGCGAGCTGATGAACCTGTTCCGCCGCCGGCCGAGGCTCAGGCGCCGCCCGCTGGTGCTCATCTGCGACGTCAGCGGCTCGATGGAGAGGTATTCGCGGCTGCTGATGGTTTTCGCGCACGCCATCGCCCGGCGCGAGGACCTGGAGGCGTTCGTCTTTTCGACGAGACTGACGCGAGTCACGCGGCTGCTCAGACACCGCGATCTCGATCGCGCACTCGACTCGGTCAGCAAGCGGGTCCACGACTTCAGCGGAGGCACGCGCATCGGAGACGCGCTCGCGGACTTCAACCGCCACTGGGCGCGCCGCGTCCTCGGCCACGGGGCTGTGGTGATCATCGTCAGCGATGGGTGGGATCGCGGCGATCCATCCCAGCTGACCGCGGAGCTGATCCACCTCAGGCGCACGGCGCACCGGCTGATCTGGCTCAACCCTCTGATCGGATCCGACGGATACCAGCCCTTGACTCGGGGAATGGCGGCGGCCCTGCCTCACTGCGACGACTTCCTCGCCGCCAACAACGTCCAGGCCCTTGACGATCTGGGACGCCTGCTCGCGAGCCTGGGCAGCCGACCATCGCGGAGTTGAGCAGGTAAAGGTGCGCGAGGTTCTCGCCGAGCTCGAGCAGTGGACCCGCGACGGGGAGGACATCGCACTGGCGACGGTCGTCGAGACCTGGGGCTCCAGCCCGCGTCCTCTTGGATCCAAGATGGTGGTGACGCGATCCGGCAAGATGGCGGGCTCCGTCTCCAATGGCTGCATCGAAGGCGCCGTCTTCGACGAAGCGCAGAAGGTGCTCAAGTCGAGCCAGCCCAAGATGGCTGCATTCGGAGTCGCGGACGATGTCGCTTTCGAGGTCGGCCTGGCATGCGGCGGCCACATCGAGGTGTTCATTCAGCCTCTCGCGCCGGCCCATAAAAAGCTGATCGCGATGCTCGAACGAAACGAGGCGGCAACGCTTCGCACGAACCTGGTCACCGGGGACGCCGAGCTCATCCCCGGGGCTCCCGCGGGCAGCGAGCTCGCGCGCCGAGATGGCGACTCGTTTGTCGAGCCGGTCCGGCGCCCAGCCCACCTGGTCATCGTCGGTGCAATCCACATCGCCGTCCCGCTCCACCGGCTCGCCAAGTTGATGGGTTACCAAGTGACTGTCGTTGACGCGCGCGCGAAGTTCGCGACCAAGGAGCGCTTCCCAGAAGCAGACGAGCTGATCGTTTCCTGGCCTGACGAGGCCATATCGAAGCTCACGCTGGACAACTCGACCTACGTGGTGATCCTCACCCACGATCCCAAGTTCGACCTTCCTGCGTTGCGCTCGGTGCTCGGCAGGGACGTCGGCTACATCGGCGCCATCGGCAGCCGCAAGACCAACCAGAACCGCTTCGACGCATTGCGCGCCGAGGGGTTCACCGAGGAGCAGCTGTCGCGCGTGCATGGGCCGGTCGGCCTCGACCTGGGCGGCAGGGGGGCGGAGGAGACGGCCCTCGGAATCCTTGCCGAGGTCACCGCTGTGCGATTTGGCGGCTCGGGCGCATTCATGCGTGAGGTACGAAAGACCTCGATCGCCTGAGCGCTGTCGTGTGTGGTGGGGAACCCTCTCGGCTCAGTTCGCCTTGGTGCGCTCGCGGAACCGCCGCGCCTTCTCGCGGTTTCCGCAGGAGGCCATCTTGCACCAGCGGCTCGAGTGGTTCCGCGAGCTGTCGTAGAAAACCCAGCGGCACTTGTGTGAGTCGCAGGTCTTGAGGCGCGCCCAACCCTCCTCGCCCATGGCCACGAACACGGCGGCGACGATCCGGCCTAGCGCGCCATCCATGCCTGCAGCCTCCGGTTCCAGGCGGGCCTTGCCGTCCGAGGCGAAACGGACCCGCACGTGGCTGGCCACGACCGCTCCGTTGAGCGTCGCCACGTCGACGGGGTAGACGGCGGCGCCTGAGTTGGCGCCGATGACGCCGCGAATCGCCTCGCGCACGGCTACGGCATGCCTGAGGTCTGCCTCGTCAGCCCGCGTGCCAGCCTCCAGAAGCCCTCGTGCAACCAACCACGCGCTCAGCGTGTTCGGATCTTTGAGCTCGTCCGGCCCGTCCTGCAGGTCGACGGTGTTGACGTACGCCTGGACAAGGCCGAGCACCCCGGTTGCCGTTTCTCGATCAGTCATCTCTTTGGGTGATTGTAATCATAACCTGCAATAGCCCTATTGAGGTTATAATAACTACCAAAGGGTTAAGAGTAGTTACGGGGAGGTCACGAATGAATCCATACGCCAACGAAGAGATCGCTTGGCTTCGGCTGCAGGATCTGCAGCGCGAGGCGGAGAGCCGCCGGTTAACGGCTGGCGGACCGCGGTCGTCAGCGATGGCCGCCCTGAGGCGCCTGTGGTGGCGAAGCTCTGCCACCCGGGGCAGCGGGCATGCGGCTGAGCACCGGCAGAAGCTGGCCTGATCGCGCCTACTCCCGTGCCAGCCGCTTCAGCACCTTGACCTGGGCGGCGTCGGGCCCGCCGCCGGCGCCGGGCACCTCCAGGATGAACGGCAACTTGGCCAGGCGGCGCTCGTGGAGCAGGGCGCGGAACCCCGCCTCTCCGATCTGCCCCTCGCCGATGTTGGCGTGGCGGTCGCGGTTGGATCCGAGGCCCGTGACCGAGTCGTTGCAGTGGATAACCTCGACGTGCTTCATCCCGACAACCCTGTCGAGCTCGTCCAGCGTGCGTGACACGTCCGCTGCCGTCCGCTCGTCGTAGCCCGACGCGAATGCGTGACAGGTGTCGAAGCACACGGAAACCCTGGGGTCGTCCAGCGCGGCGAGCATCTGGGCAATCTCCTCGAACCGCGCCCCGACGCAGCCGCCCAGCCCCGCGTTGTTTTCGATCAGCAGCCTTGCGCTCTTCGGATCAGCCCGTTCGAGCACGTGCTTCAGATGCTCGACGATGTTCGGCAGCCGTGCCTCGAAGCCCGCTCCCTTGTGCGAGCCCGTATGGAAGATCACGCCGCCGACGCCGAGCTCATCCGCTGCCTTGAGGTAGCCGGTCAGCGTGCTCTCGGAGCGCTGCCGCATCGTCGGGTCGTCGCCGGCGAGGTTTATCAGATAGACGGCGTGAAAGTAAAAAGGCGGATAGCCGTGCTTGGCCGCGGCTTCCTTGAACGTCGAGATGCGCCCCTCGTCGAGCTTGGGCGACCCCCAGAAACCAGGAGGGGTCGGGTGCACCTGGATCGATTCGGCGCCCATGGCCGCGGCGCGCTCGAAGGCGAGGTGAAGGCCGCCGGAGGAATCGACGTGCGCCCCTAGCGCTGGCATAGCTGAAAGAGTACCGGCGCGGTCTGGCATGCTGGAGGCATGGTCTTCGTGATGAGCGACATCGAGCTGCCCATCCGGGGGCGCACATATCGCGAGCCTGAAGGACCGCACAGCGTGGTGGTTCGCGGCCGAGACATCGAACCGGCGCTGCAGCACGTGGCCGAGCGCGACGATTGCCGCTCGCTCGCAGTCATCAGCCTGCCGGCGGAAGTTCCCGACCTGTCGGCTCTCGCCCGCCGGCGGCTGCTGCTTGTCGACAGCGACAGCGGCCGCCTGCGCGACTTCGCTGAGGTCGCCCTGCGCGCGGAAGCCGAGGTGGAATGGATTCGGTCCGCGCGGCCGCCCTTCGAGCGGTTGGCCGCCGCGCTGCTGCCCGTGGGAGCTGTCGTTCTCGCCGCCGGCTCCAGCACTCGAATGCCCGGCTCGCAAAAGCTACTGCTGGAGTTCGATGGCAGGCCGATGGTGAGGCACGCGGTGGAGGCGGCGAGCGACGGCGGGTGTCACCAGGTCGTCGTCGTCTATTCCGCCGCCGATGTCAAGGAGGCCGTCGACGGCGCCGCTGAGCTGGTGCACAACCCTGACGCGCACACCGGCATGGCCTCGTCCCTGAAGGCCGGCCTGCGCGCCCTCCGGCCCGAGATCGAAGCAGCGGTCGTGCTGCTCGGGGACCAGCCCCTGGTCGGCTCGCGCACCGTCGCCGCGCTCCTGCGCGCTTGGCGCCGAGAGGGCTCGCGTCCCGCGGTTGCAGTTTCCAAGCGACGCGGCGCAAGCAATGAGTCCCAACCTGGTCGCCGCGCCGGCGCGCAGTGGACCCCGCCGGTCGTTCTTTCTCGGGAGATGTGGGACGAGCTTTACGCGCTCGAGGGCGACGCCGGCGCGCGGCAGATCCTCGACGGCCACCCTGAGCTGCTGGACACAGTTCCCGCTCCCGGCCGGCCAGACGACATCGACACTCCCGCGGACTACGCCAAGATCCTGAGCCTGTTTCCGCGGCGCAAGTCGCGCAAACGCGCGTAACCCCGAACCGGACGAGCCGCTACGATTTCAATAGTGCTAGCGATCGCTCTAGGAGTGGCAGCTTGAAAGATCGGGCGAAGCGAACGGCGCCGAGCCGGCCGGCCGGGTGGAAGCGCTCCGGCCGTTACAGCGACATCGTCTATCAGACCTGGGACGGCATCGCCAAGATCACCATCAACCGGCCCGAGGTCCGCAACGCGTTCAGGCCGACCACCGTGTTCGAGATGTCGCGCGCGTTCGAGGTGGCCCGCGACGACCCCAAGATCGGCGTGATCATCCTCACCGGGGCGGGGACCGAGGCCTTCTGCTCGGGTGGCGATCAGCGGATCAGAGGCGACGACGGCTACATCGACCCCAAAGGCACCGGCCGCCTCAACGTGCTCGACCTGCAGGTCCAGATCCGGCGCCTGCCGAAACCGGTGATCGCGATGGTCGCCGGCTATGCCATCGGTGGCGGCCATGTCCTTCATGTCGTGTGCGACCTCACCATCGCGGCCGACAACGCGCGCTTCGGCCAGACCGGTCCTCGCGTCGGCAGCTTCGACGGGGGGTACGGCGCCGGCTTGCTGGCTCGCATCGTCGGGCAGAAGAAAGCGCGAGAGATCTGGTTCCTCTGCGAGCAGTACGGCGCGCAGGAGGCGCTGGCGATGGGTCTCGTCAACAAGGTAGTGCCTCTGGCCGACCTGGAAAAGGAAACCGTCGCGTGGTGCCGCCGGATGCTCGAGCTCAGCCCGCTCGCGTTGCGAATGTTGAAGGCGGGGCTCAACGCCGCCGACGACGGCCTTGCCGGCATACAGCAGCTCGCAGGCGACGCGACGCTGCTCTATTACCTGAGCGAGGAGGCTCAGGAAGGCAGGGACGCGTACGTGCAGAAACGAAAACCGAACTTTTCGAAGTTTCCCAAGCGGCCTTGATGGCTGCGTCCACAGCGCCGAGCCCGGCGCGGATGTGGTGGCTTGCGTTGCGGCCCGCGACGTTGGCCGCGTCGGTGGCGCCGGTGCTCGCCGGCACCGCGGTCGCCGTGCACCAGGGCGGTGCCAGGCCGTGGGCGGGCTTCGCCGCCCTCGTGGTCGCGCTCGCCATGCAGATCGGCGTCAACCTTGCGAACGATTACTCCGATTTCGTGCGCGGCGCCGACACGCTCCAACGGATCGGCCCGCCGCGAGCGTCGGCATCTGGCGTCGTCGCTCCGAACCGCGTGAGGTTGGCCGCCATCGCCGCGTTCGGCATCGCTGGCGCGACCGGTCTTGTCCTCAGCCTGGCGACGGACTGGCGGCTCCTCTTCGTGGGTGGGGCTTGCCTGCTGGCCGGTTGGCTGTATACCGGCGGACCGCGCCCATACGGCTACCTGGGGCTTGGCGAGCTTTTCGTTTTCGTCTTCTTCGGACTTGTCGCCACCGTCGGCACCGTCTACGTGGAAACACTTCGTATGACCCTGCTGGCGATTCTGGCCGGTTGCGGCGTCGGTTTCCTCGCCAGCGCAATCCTCGTCCTCAACAACCTGCGCGACATTGAAACGGACGCCGCCGCCGGCAAGCGCACGCTCGCGACGCTGATCGGAAGGAGGGCCACGCTCTTCCTTCTATTGGTCCTTGTCTGCGCGGCCTTCGCCGTTCCAATCGTCATCCTCGCGACGCGACTGGCCGGCGTGACGATCATGGCCATGCATTTCGGGATCCCCATCGCCGCTGTTCCCGTCCGCACGGCATTCGCCACGCAGAGCGGCCCGGCGCTGGTCGGGGCTTTGAGGCGGATGGCCGCGACGGAAGTTGCGTACGCGCTGCTGATGACGGTTGGGCTGCTCCTGTCGTGAGGGCTTACATCACGTCGCGCCGGCCGGCCGATGTCGCTCGCGACGTCGAGCGCTGGCGCGAGCGCGGGTGCCGATCCTTTGTCTTGCGAAACGTGAATGGTGGGGGCGAGCTGGACCGCGAGCGGTTGGGCGCGGCCCGCTACTCCGCCGGTCTTCAGGGCGACGTCGAGCTCGAAGGCGATGTCTCGGACCTGGGTGATGCGGCTTCCAGATGAGCCAGCAGCAATCGTGCGAACGCGTCAGGCCGCTCCTGGTGCACAGTGTGGCCGGCTCGCTGGACGACCACCACGCGGGCGTCGGTGACCGACGCCGCGAGCCGGCGCGCGGACGCAACATACCCATGGTCGAGCTGGCCGGCCACGAACGTGCACGGGCATCGAACGCGTTCCATCTCGTTCCAGACGGGTCGCATGGCCCCCGCCCCCATGCCGCGCAGCGACTCCGCGAGGCCGGCGGCCCGGTTGTTCATCCGCTCGGCGCGCACCTGCGCCACGAACGACGGGCCGCGTCGCTCAAGCCCGGCGAACATCGGGAGGCTGCTCCAGTAGTTGACGAAAGCCTCGAGCCCATCTGTCTCGATCCGCTGCGCCAGTGCCTCATCGCCTCGGCGCCTCCCCTCGCGCGCCTCCTCCTCGAGACCGGCATGGGCGCCGATCGTGAGCAGCGAGAGGATCCGTTCAGGATGGGTGGCCGCGACATGGAGGGCGAGCCGCCCCCCCATGGAGTAGCCCACCAGGTGGGTGCGCGAGATCCCGAGGTGGTCCCACAGCATCATGAGGTCGGCAGTGCAGGCCTCCATGGTGTGTGGGCCACCCGGGCGGACGCGGGTGTCGCCGTGGCCGCGAAGGTCGGGCACCACCCACCTCCAGCCGCCGGGCATGTGGGAGATGACCTCGTGCCAGCTGCGCCCGCTCTGGGTGAATCCGTGGAGAACGGTGACCGGCGTACCTTCGCCGATCACCTCATAGTTGAGTCGAACGTCGGGCCCTTCCAGAAGCACAGACAGATCCTATGGATGTAACGCAGTCATTCGCCGCAACTTTCGTCGATGAGCTCGCCGCTCAAGGCGTCGAGTCTGCGTGCATTTCTCCCGGCTCCCGCTCGGCGCCTATCGCCATCGCACTCCAACGCCATCCGAAGATCCGCGTCTTCGTCCATATCGACGAACGCAGCGGCTCGTTCTTCGGAGTCGGGCTCGCGAAGGCAACCGGAAAGCCCGTCCTCCTGCTGTCGACGTCGGGAACCGCCGCGGCCGAATTCCATCCGGCGGTCGTGGAAGCCTCGCACTCGGGCACGCCCCTGATCGTCCTCACCGCAGACAGGCCCCCCGAGCTGCGCGACGCTGGGGCCAATCAAGCGATCGACCAGCAGCGTCTCTACGGGACCGCGGTGCGCTGGTTCTTCGATCCAGGACCTCCTGTCGAAGCGGCCAATGCGTCTCGCCAGTGGCGCCGTCTCGCCGCACGAGCCTATGCCGAGGCGGCGCGCGGACCGGTCCACGTCAACCTTCCATTTCGCGAGCCCCTGGTGCCAACACCGGGCGAGGTCCCGACCGCGCTGGGCACGCAGGGCCAGACAGTGAGCGCGGGGCGCACCCTGGCGACTCCGAGCCAGGTGACGACCCTCGCGTCCGCGCTGCAGAGGGCGCAGCGGCCGCTGGTCGTGGCCGGCGAGATGCGCGATGGCGACCGGCTTGCGCCGGCGCTCAACCGTCTCGGACTGCCCGTGCTGGCCGAGCCCAGCTCTCAGCTGCGACGGGCCGAGACTGGGGCTGCGGTCGAGTCTTATGAGGCGCTGCTTCGTGCCGGCTGGTCGTTGCAGCATGGTCCCGACCTCGTCGTGCGCCTCGGTGGAACTCCCACGTCGAAGGTGCTGAGCGCGTGGTTATCCGCCGCCTCGGCTCCGACGTTCTTGATCGATCCCGAACACGCCTGGCGCGACCCCGACCAGGTCGCGAGCCACGTCGTCTCATGCGATCCACAGGGCCTGCTCGAGGCGCTGCCCCCGATGGATCGGAGTGCATGGCGCGATGAGTGGTTGTCCGCGGGCAGGCGCGCGACGGCGGCGATCGCCGCAACGTTCGTTTCGACACCGCTGCACGAGGGGCACATTGTTCGCGCGCTGGCTTCGCGTCTGCCGGAAAACGCGCAGGTGTTCATCGGCTCGAGCATGCCGATTCGTGCCGCCGACAGCTTCTGGCCCCACGCCAAGACCCAGCAGCGGTTCTTCGGCAACCGCGGCGCGAGCGGCATCGACGGCCTGGTTTCGACGGGCCTCGGTTTGGCAGCCGGACGCAGCAACATGCCAACCGCCCTTCTGCTTGGAGACCTTTCCCTGTACCACGACATGAACGGCCTGTGGGCGATGCGCCGGCACGGGCTGAGGGCGACCATCGTTGTCTGCGACAACAACGGAGGCGGCGTTTTCAACTTTCTGCCGCAAGCGCAGCACCAGGACGTGTTCGAGGAGATCTTCGCCACGCCGCTCGGCCTCGATTTCGCGCAGGTCGCGCGCCTTTACGACCTCGTGTACAGCCCGGTCAGCGACCGTGCCGGCCTTGAGCCGGCCATTGCCGATGCTGTCGCGGCGCAGACGCCGACGATGGTCGTCGTCAAGTTCAAGCGCGAGGACAGCGTCAACGGACACCGCGTCTGCTGGGAGGCGGCAGCCGCAGCCCTTAGGGCTTGATCGTCAAGTGAGGGCCATGAGCAGGGCTTTGAACTTCAACTCGGTCTCCTCGAGCTCGCGCGCGGGGTCGGAGTCGGGCATCACCCCGACGCCGGCATACAAGCGGGCCCCATCTTCCCAGAGAAGCCCGCACCTCAGGGCTACCGCAAATTCTCCGTCACCACGGCCGTCGATCCAGCCAACCGCCCCGGCGTACCAGCCCCGCTCGAGGCCCTCGAGCTCGTCGATGAGCGCATCGGCTGCCTGGCGCGGCCAGCCGCCGACCGCGGGCGTGGGGTGGAGGGCGGCGGCCAGGTCCAGGGCATCGGTGGCCGCGTCAGCGAGATCGGCGGTGACAGTGGTCGCGAGGTGCTGGATGTTGGTGAATCGGACCACCTCGGGGCCGCGTGCCTCCACCGACCGAGCAAAAGGCCGGAGCGCCTCGATCACGAACTCCGACGCCAGCCGGTGCTCCGCATTGTCCTTGGCGCTGTCTTCGAGCTGCCTGGCCAGCCGATCGTCATCCGCCTCATTCGCGCCGCGCGCCACCGAGCCGGCCATCGGCTGCGAGTACGCACGTGAGCCGGCGCGCCGGACCAGGAGCTCGGGCGAAGCGCCTGCGAAGGCAGTCCCGTCGGCTCCGGTGACGACATACGTGAAACACGACGGGTAGGCGGCCCGAAGGGCGCGCGCGACCATCCCCGCCGAAACGACGCCGTCGCCCCGAGCTACGACCTCACGGGCGAGAACGACCTTTGCCGCTTCCCCGGCCCGCAGTCTCGTGGCGGCGGATTCGACAGCCGCCGTCCAGGCCACCGGGTTGCGAACCGAGGTCACGTCGAGGCGTCGCGCAGCCGGCGCGCGCACGCCGGTATGGGTCAGCTCCAGCAGCGCTTCCGCGCCGGAGGATGCGGCGATGGCGAAGGTTCGACCGCGCACGCGAGCCACGGCCAGAGCCGGCACGCGGAGGAGTACGGCCGGAAAACCCGCCCAGGGCCCACCCGGATCGCGGTCAGGCCGGTAGGCGAAGCCGCCGACAGCGATCGGGCCTATGCCAGCCGGCCCGGCCGATGCCAGCGATGCCCGCAGGCGCCGCCACAGGCGGGCAGACGCCGGCAATCGGTCGGCCCCCGGCTCGAAGTCGACAGTGTCGCCGCCGGCGGCCTCGAGCGCGACACCGCCGGGCACCGCGACCATGTCGTACGCGCGTCCCAGCGCGGCGACGCTGAGCGCATCGGGCATCGGCCGCTCGATGAGGAGCACCTCGTGCCCGGCATCTCGCGCTGCGCTCACCAGATCGACCAGATCGGGCGTCCGGTCGAGCTCCCAGCTGCGCACGGGCGGAGCGGTGATCATCGCGCCGTCTTTTCTATATGCTCGCGCGCCGCTCTCAGCAATGTGCGCTGGAAGTGATGGCGCACCAGCGTTCCGCTCGCTTCGAGGAGCTCGTTGAAAAGCGTGAGGAGCCTGCGCTCGGCGGCCTCGGCCTCGCCGCCCTCAGCCTGGATGCGCTCGCGCACGTGGCGATCGAAGAGGTCGACCGCCTGGCGGGCCGTGCGATCGACAGCCGCGGAGTACTCCTTGCCGAGGTCGATCAACGCGCCAAGCGGAACACCGGCCGCGATCAGCTGCATGCCGGCGGTGATGGCTTCCAGGTCGTCGGCGGGAAAGAGCGGTTCGTCGCCGGTTTCGACGGGCACCAACAACCCCGCCTGCTCGAGGCTCATCAGTAATGGGGCGGCCACGCCGCTGCGCTCCGCAAGCTCCGACAGCGTGAGGGTCTGGGGAGAGGTCGGTCGGGTGACGGCGGCGACAAGGCCTTCGTCCGAAGGTTCGAGCTCGCCGGCCAGAAAGCGCTGGATGACCGTGAGCGTGAAGCCACGTTGCTGGAGCTCCCGAATGCGACGTAATCGTTCCAGGTGGCCGTCTCCGTACCACGTGACGCGACCCTCGCGGCGGGGCGCCTCGAGCAGGCCCTTGCCCTGGTAGAAACGGATGGTGTCCACCGCGACGCCCGCGGTCCGGGCCAATTGTTCGATCCGGTACTCCATGAGTACTTACTCTAATCGTTGGCCGAATGCGGCCAGGGGACCGCGTCGGTCGGCCTAGCCGGTGGTGTTCCAGTAGTACATGCGATCGAGCCAGGACGCGTCGGCCCGGTACGCGCGCGCGAAGGACTCGACCGACCCGACGTAGTTGTTGTCGAGGTTGTAGTGGTAGATCGCCTGCTTCATGTTGCCCGGTGCCCCGTAGTGGACGAGGAACCGGGCAGCGGCAAGGATCGAGTCATGCGGGTCGTTGATATCGCCGCCTTCCCCGTAGTTGGCCCACGTCCCGGGGAGGAACTGCATAGGGCCCTGGGCGCCCGCAGATGACGGCCCGTTGACCCGCCCGAAGTTGCTTTCGATGAAGTTGATGGACGCCAGGTAGCTCGGGTGCACTCCGTACTTCTGGAACGCCTCCTGGTAGTAAGACCGGAGAAGATCCAAGGGCTTGGCGTCAGCGTACGAGTGGGTGAAGTGCACATTGACGAGGTAGTACTGGTCGATGCCGGCGAGGATGTAGAGGAAATGCAGCCCGGCGATGGCATTGGAGAGCGGTCCTCGCAGGGCGACCGGTAGTAGCGGCATCACCGAGGCCTGCACGCTCGCGTAGCTGGCGAGCTCATAAACCCTCAGCTCCTCCTGGCGGGCCGCGTTTCGATACGCGTATTGAGCGGCCGCGACGTCGAGCTCCCAGCGGATTTGATCCATCAGCAGATCCGGCGGCGTCTGCGCCTGCAGCGTCTTCAGCCTGCTCAGGGCCTGCGACATCGCAAGCTCGGCGCTGAGGACCCGGGCCGCCTCGTGATGGGCGCTGGGCAGCACGTCCGGGTCCTTGGCGAAAACGGACTGGGCCGTGACCACAAGGAGCAGCGCGGCGAGCGCGGCCGAAGTTGTTCTGATCAGGCTGACCCCGTCATCGCCGCCGGAACTTCGCGCTCTTCCGGGACCGCGGGCAGGTCTTCGGGGTATGGGTCAGCATCGCTCGGCCGTCGCAGACCCACCGAGTCCAGCAGGCCTGAGATCTCATCGCCCATGAGCTCGCCCTGCGCGATCAGGGCTTCCGCCGCGAGGTCGATGGCCTCCTTGTTCACGTACATGAGCCGCCAGTCGTCGATATATGCGGATCCCAAAAGCTGCGCCACCACGCGCCGGCCGCGCTTGTTGTTGAGGACCGCGCCCGCCCAGGTGCCCTGCTCATGAGCTCCTTGCGCAACCTCGGCCACGGAAATCAGCTGCTCGCCGATGTTGGCGGCCCTCACAGACATCCGGGGCTCGAGCTTGTCGGGGCCCATGCCGATGGTTCCGACCATCGCGCATGCCATCGCCGTGGCCATTCTCAAGTCCATATACACACCGCTCGTGCCCTCGCCATAGAAAACATGCTCACAAGCGATCGAGCCGAGGTCATGGCGGAGCTCAGCGGTCATTTGCGATCGGAACTTCATCCATTCCTCTTCGGCCGGCATGTCTTTGTGGTAGCCGCCAATCTCACCGATCGCGGTCGCGCGCCGCCGGATCGAGAGCCGTACATGCGAATGGTCGGTCTTGAAGAAATGCGACGCCACCGCATGCCCGAGCTCGTGCCGGGCGACGGCCACCTTGTCGCGCTCGGTGTATTCGACCGGAATCGCGAGGCCCGCCTCCACGTTGCCCATCGCCTCTCGGAGGTCCTTCCAGTTGAACGAATCCCGTCCATCTTCGAATGCGTACAGCAACGCCAAGGACAGGACCTGCTCGATGTCAGCCGGTGAGTATTTGTCGGTAATGCGCGCGAACTCGTCTCGGCGGCTCGGCGTGTCGAGCGCGGGATCGTGGCGCTTCTTGTCGAAGTAGAGGGCTGCGATGTCTTTGCGATCTTCACGCGCAGGGAGGCGGAAGACGATCTGGCGGCCGAAGCGGCCGGGTCGAGTCACCGCCTCGTCGAGGACCGACGGCCGGTTGGTGGCGCCTATGAAAAGGATGTTGAAAGCGGGAGCCTTGAGCGCCGGGATGCGCAAAGAGATGCGCGTGCCGTTGAAGCCGACCAGGCGAGGAATGAAGAGCCCATCGAGAGTTATGTTCACAAGGCCGCGCAGCTGGCGCGCGATGTAGCCCGGGTTGTCGATCCCGTCCATGAGGACGAGCAGCATGTTCAAGCCCATCATGCCGCCGCCGCCCATCATCCCGCCCATCATGCCGCCGCCCATCATTCCGCCCATTCCGCCGCGCCTCTGCGCGAGGGCGTCGATCTCGTCGATGAAGATGATGCAGCCGCCCCACACCTTGGCCTTGCGGCGCGCCGCGCGGACCATGAGGTAGACGCTGATGGCGTCGATGCCCATGAACAGCATCGCGAACGATCCACCGTTCGCAACGTAGATGGGGACGTGCAGGGAGGACGCTATCGCTTTCGCCAGCATCGTCTTCCCGGTGCCAGGAGGGCCGACCATCAACACGCCGCGCTCGCGCTTGCCACCGGCCTTGACGTAGAGCCTTCCGTGCTCGATGAGCCTGAGGATCCTTCGCATCTCGGTGACCGCGGCTTTCTGGCCGCGGACGTCGTCAATCTCGACCCCGAACCGGGCGTCGTCCGGGCTGATCATCGTCTTGCCGATGCGCGACAGGATGTAGAAAGGGCCGAGGAAGAGAACGGAGTTGGCCAGCAGCAAGAAGAAGAGATAGATCAGCTGCGTGAGCGCGGTCTGAAGGAACGTTGGCAGCGCCACGATGGCGTCCTCGGGCGTCAGGCTGAACAGGTAGTAGGCGGCGGTGAAGTACAGCGTGGGCACTGCGGCAAAGTAGAGAGCGCGCTTCCAGAAGATGGCGCGGTTGGTCTCCACCGTGCGCACGTTCACATCGGCTTCGGGGATCATGTGCTCGCGGACCATCAGCCACCGTCGGGCCATGCTGAGGATGCCGCGGCATGCAAGCATCGCGATCACTGCGTACCCCAGCGACCACAGGATGTCGTACTGAAAGTAGATGTACGCGACAGCGAATGCGGAGCTGCCGACGAAGAGCGTGAAGATCCAGAAGATGATCACGGCGGGTCAATAACTATACGGGTGGGAGTTTCCCCGACCGCCGGTTTCGGCTCGGGGAGCCGCCTGGTAGCGAAGAACGCGACGGTGGCGATGCCCAGCGCGACCACGACGTCACCTGGACTGTAGGCGCCCCCGAGCTGGGCGGGCACCGCGATCCAGTCCGCGAGCCAGCTGAGATTGGTGGCCGGCCCCATGACGACGTACTGCCCGGAATGTCCACGCTCGACAAGGTCGCCGGCGAGCGCGGGTGCGACCGGCATGCGTGCGCCGTTGGCCAGGACCACGATCAGGTTGAGCGCCGCACCTGCGGCGACGATCCACACACCGCGCACGCGTTCGATGTGCCAGACCGTCCACGCCACGAGCAGCGCGAGGGTTGCCGCATATAGGTACTGGATGCCTTCGATGCGGCTCAGCGAGCTCAGCGCTGTCGCCTCTTTGACGATCAGCGCAGCGATCACCAGCCAGGGCCACCGAAACGCGAGGTTGGCCGCGTTGCCGAGCTTGCCGCCGCTGGTGATGCCGGCCACCAGCCCGATCACCAGGGCAGCGAGGAGCAGCATCTGAAGCGATCAGTCGGAGGCGAGGCGGGACGCGGCGCCGGCCAGGACCTTGACTCCCACCTCGAGCGCGGATTCGTCGATCTTGAATCCCGGTGAATGATGAGCGGGCGGCGGCCCACCCTCGGGCATCACGCCGAGCATGAAGTAGCAGCCGGGGATTCGCGTCAGGAACTCGGCGAAATCGTCGCTCACCGTGAGCGGCCGGCCGAGGATGCTGGCCTTGTCGCCGATGAGCGAGCGGGCCACGTCGAGCACCGTGCGTGTGACGTTGGGCTCGTTCATCAGCGGGACCGTTCCGTGAACGAGCTCGAGGGAGGACTTCACCTCGAACTCCGTGTCGACCTCCTGCAGCAGGTCGCGGAGCCGTCCAAGGGATTGCTCGCGCAGCGTGTCTGTGAAGGTGCGAAGGCTGCCTTTGACCGCGACGCCTCGGGGCACGATGTTCCAGGCTCCATCGCTGCTGATGTTGCCCACAGTCGTGTGGCACTGGACGCCCTCGTGCTCGAGACCTTCGACGATCGTGTGCAGGCGCTCGATGAGGAATGCCTGCGCTGAGAGCACGTTGCCGCGACGGCCCATCATCCCGCCGTGACCGCCGGGCCCCGAGAATGTGATCTCGAACGCATCCGAGCCCGCCCACATGAGACCGGGCCTCGTGATCACCGTTCCCGATTCGGTGAAGCTCGTCACATGAAGGCCGATGACCGAATCGGGGTGATGGTCGTCGAGCAATCCGCGCGCGATCATCGCTTTGGCGCCGCTGACGATCTCTTCGGCCGGCTGAAACACGAACATGTAGCGGCCGCTGACGTCCCAGATGCGATCGACAAGAGTTCGCGCGACGCCCACCATGATCCCCATGTGCGCGTCGTGCCCGCAAGCGTGCATGCGGCCGTCCTGTGTCGATGCGAATTTGACGCCGGACTCTTCGTGGATCGGCAACGCGTCGATGTCCGCGCGAAGCATCACGGTTTTGCCAGGGCGGCCGGTGTCGAGGATCGCGACGACTCCGGTTTCGGTCGGGCAGGGCTTCAGCTCCAGGCCGAGCTCTCGCAATCGCTCGCCGAGATGCTGGCTGGTTGCGTGCTCGCTGAAGCTCACCTCGGGGTGCCTGTGGAAATGACGCCTCAGCTCGATGACCTCTTCGATCACCGATCTCGTCGGGATTGGAGATGTTGGGGGATCGCCGCTCATTGCACTGCCACCAGACTGTATCCGCGCGCAGTGGCGCGGACGAACGTCGGACCGAGCCCGTCCTCGACCTCGTCGAGACGCCGCCTCAACGTCAGCAGCGCCGAGTGCACTGTGGAGTGGGCGGCGTCGCTCCTGAACAGCCCGGCCTCGATGAGATCGCGCGCCGTCGCCGGCTTCGAGCCTTGCGCGAGGTACAGCACGAGCGCCGTCTGCTGCGGTGTGAGACGGATCTCCGCCTCTCCGAGCCTGACCATCCGGCGCGTGGGGTCGAACTCCAGGCGGCCGAATCGATAGCTGCCCGGCCGCCCGGTGCCACGCTCGACAAGACGCGCCGCGAGATCGGAGTAGATGTGTGCCATGGGGACGTTGCCTTTGACGAAGTACGAGCTCGCCCCGAGCTCATAGGCCTTGCGTATGGCCGCCGAGTTCACCTGCGCCGCAGACAGCACGATGACTGGCAAACCGGGGTGATGCTGGCGAATCCACGTGAGTAGGTCGAAGCCCGCCTCCTCGCCCTCGTCGAGCACCAGGTCGAGAAGAACCGCGGCCACGCGCTCACGTTCAAGGAGCTCCATCGCCTCCGGCGCTGAGGACGACA
The DNA here is from genome assembly GCA_005880945.1 of Chloroflexota bacterium. GTDB lineage: Bacteria > Chloroflexota > Dormibacteria > Dormibacterales > Dormibacteraceae > Palsa-872. The sequence continues at coordinate 52,994 of VBIU01000083.1, forward strand.
CCGCAGGCCGGTAACCCAGGTCGTGGAGGTCGATCTTCAACTGCTGCTGCATGGCCTCCTCGTCCTCGACCACCAGGACCGCCGAGCCGAGCACCTCGGCGGGCCGGTAAACCTCGAGCCCGGGCGGCAGCGGCGGAAGCCTCACCTCACGGTTTCGCGGATTCCCGTCCCTCATAGCCTGACGCTGGGATTTTCCAAGGTTTCGCCCTAGATTATTCTTAATAAGAATTGACGAAACATGAACAACCACTCTTCCACGGGCCAGTGCATACTCGCATTCGGGTCGGGTCCAAGTTGGAAAAACCAAGGGGAGAGATGGGGATGACGTGGCGAATCAAGGTTCTACGCGTGGTTTTCACGGTGGCGGTGGTGGGCGCTCTGGCGATGGCCTCCGGCGCGAACTACCTGGACTGCTTCTGGGACTACCTCTGGTAAGCAACCCTTAGTCACCACCCCGGCGCTCGCGGGAGCGCCGGATCGCCGGCGGAAGGAGAGCGTACAGATCGGCCCTGTCGACCGCCTTGCTCATATAGCCGACGACGTCAGGATCGTCGGTTCCCGAGGGAAAGACGGGATATGCGGTGTAGAAGATCACAGGCACCTTCTGCCCTCGCGCTCGCAGCTCGTTCAAAAGGCCCCAACCGTCCATCGGCTCGGGAAGCATCAGGTCGATGATCGCGACCTCCGGGTTCTCCGAGCTCGCCCGCTCGAGCGCCTGGTCCGCGTCCTCCGCCATCGCGACCTTGTATCCGAGCATGCGGAGATCGGTTTCCAGGATCACCCGCCAAGCCCGCTCGTCGTCGACCACAAGGATCGTGGAGCCGCGCAGGTCATCCGGTATCGGCGCAATCGGCTTAGGCGGAGTGAACGGCAAGGGGTACGTGGCGCAGTATATCGGTGACCATGTCCAGCCCAGCCCACAGGCGGTCGTCTCGTCGCACCCCGGCAAGGCCGGCCAGACCGCCTGAGGCGAGAAAGCGCCCGACGCTGCGGGTGGCGAAACTCCGTCCGCAGAAGGCCTTTCCGCTCTCCACCCCCGCTGCCCTTGTACACGAGCTCGGGAGCTGCGTCACCGAGGCGGACATCGTCCAGGTCCTTTATCGCGGGCTCGAGCCGCTGTTCGGCTACGACGCGGTGGTGCTCCAGGGCCTGGAGCGCGAGGGGTGGTACCACTCGCTGGCCATCGACTCAGGCGTGCTTCAGGACCTTCGCCGCAGGCCCCTCGTCGACTCGACCTTCGCCCCGCTGTATGCCAATCCGCACACGACCCTGATCCCTGTCAAGCCGGTGCCGAGCCGCGAGGCGCAGGCGAGAGGGCCAGGCGCGGGACGTTCCCCTCGGCTCGTCATCTGGGTGCCGGTCGAACACCAGGGCGAGGTGATCGGGAGCGTCATCTATCAGCTGTATCGAAACCGTCGAATACCTGCGACCGAGACCGCCTTCCTCGAGGAGGTGCACCGGCGCCTTGGCGTCCTGATCGCCAACGCCTCGCTCAACGAGCTGACGCGCAACCAGGCCCGGCGCCTGGAGGCTTTGAACAGCATCGCGCGGGCGATGGCTTCGACCCTCGATGAGGCGAGCGTTCTCACCGCGCTGCGCGCCACGCTCAGCGAGCTCTTGCCTGTCGACTCCCTGGACATGGTGTCGCTGGCTCAAGACAAGCAGGACAGGGGCCGTCTGCTGCACCTCGAGGCGGATTCCGCCCCGACGTCGAAATGGATCTCGATGCGAACCGCGGAGGCTGCCCCGGCGCGCGCAGTGCTGCGCACACCCAAGCCGCTGCTTCTCCACGAGCCGTCGTCGTCGCTCTGGGTCCCGATCAAGGAAGGGGGCGTTGCCCGGGGCGCGCTGGGGATCAGATGCTCGCGCCCCTACGCGTATGAAGCCTCGACAGCCGCCTTCCTCGAGCTGGTGGCCGACGAGGTCACCCTAGCGCTGCGCAACGCGCGAAGCTATGAGGCGATCGAGGATCAGAGGCGTCAGCTCGAGGTCGTCAACTCGATCGGCCGCCGGCTCGCGTCCAGCCTGGACAAGTGGTCGATCATGAGGACTCTCCGCGAGGAGCTGGCCGCCTTCCTCGATTTCGACGGTTTCATCCTCGCGACCATCACCCAGTCGGCCGAAGGTCCAGTCGCCGAGGGTTACCAGTACGTCTCGGGCGTCGAGGAGGTCGTGCCGCCCGTGGCGCTGACCGTCACTGGTCCGTCGCGCGAGGCATACGAGACGGGCCGGCCGGTGCTCGTCCGCCACTCACCGTGGGCGCGAAGCTTCGAGCGCAAGGGCCTCGAGCGTGAACGTTGGAACGTCGGCCGAGGAGCCGCGGTGTTCGTATCGGGCGCCCCTGGCAAGCACCGCGACGTGTCCCGCTCGTTCGTATGGGTGCCGGTCCTCAGCGGAGATCGGATCACCGCCATGCTCTCGCTGCAGTCTTACCACGACAGCGCCTTCGACGATTGGCACGTCAGGCTGCTCCAGGACGTGGCGGCCAATGTGAGCCTGGCGCTCGCCAACGCCGACCATTTCGCCCAGGCGCAATCCGAGCGCGCCCGGCTCGAGGCCCTTCACCTCCTGGAGATGGGCGTCGCGGGCGCCTCGGATGAGAGCCAGATCGCCGAAGCCGTGTTTGCCGCGGTCAGCGATTACACAGACGCCTCGCACATGGTCCTTGCCTACCTGGATGCGGCCGGCCACGTCGTCGGCTTCAACGGGGACCGCGGCGGGCCGGCGGTTCCGTTCGGTCCGACGCCGATCGAGGAGGCCCCCTTCTTCCGCCGGCTCGCCGATGACGGAGCGGCCGCTGCCGAGCCGATGTCGGCCGCCGAGGCTGCCACGGCGATCCCTGTCAACGGCGATGGCGCGACGGGGCCAAGCCATGTCCTCTGGGTGCCGGTGGTCCAGGGCGAGCGCGTGGTGGCAGGTATCTCCGCCCAGCGCGACGACGGCGTGCGGTTCCCGCCGTCCCACCTGAAGTTGCTCGAGGCTGCGGCGCCGGTGGTGGGGATTGCGCTGCGGACCATGCGGCTGCACCAGCTGAACGAGCTCGCACTCGCCCAGTCGGTGCGCATCCAGGAGCTTGCGGCGCTGGCCGGCCACGAGCTGATGAGCGTGGTCGCAAACATCGCCGACCAGGCTCTGACGATGCTCGAATCCGCCGGGGTCGTGTGTTGGGCGTTCGACACCGAGGGTCGGATCAGCGCCACGCGTGGAAGCGGCGATCCAGGCGCCGAAGGAGTCCTCTCCTGGGCCGGCCTGAACTCTGAGGACAGCTGGCGGGACGCCCCGACCGGTCTTCTCACTGGGGTCTCTCGAGGACAGGCGTGGAGCTTGATCCCGCTCTGGTACGGCGACCGCCTCGTCGGCGCCATCGGCTCGGTCCATGCTTCCACCCACCTGGCGGAGCCGGGCTCGGCCGCTCTCGACTTCGCACGCCATGCCGCCGTCGCCATCGAGAACTCCCGCCTGGTGGCGGAGACGAGGGGCCGCATCCGGACCCTGGAGGCGGTGGCGGCGTTCACAGAGCTGACGCCGACCGAGCCGGAACGGGCGCGCTCCGAGATGGCCCGCCTCGTGGGACGGGCGCTCGCCGGCTCGCAGGGTGAGCTCTGGTTGCTCGAGGACGGCCATCTGGTGCGTCGGGGAACCGATGCAGCAACGGTGCCGCGGGTGCCGGTCGCCGACAGCACCGGCCTGCTCAAGGCGCTGATCTCGGCGACCGGAGGCCGGCGATTGCGCGCGTTGCTCGACCTGCTCGGCGCATCCCCGGACGCCTTCGCGATACCCATCCAGGTGGAAGGCCGGCTCGCCGGCCTGCTGGTGGCGAGGATGACCGCGGGTGCCTCCGAGACCCGCCGCCTGGCCGCCGTTCTCGCCGGCCAGGCAGCCGTGCTCATCGGCCAGCTCGAGCTCGTCGACGCGCTCGATCGCGAGCGCCGGATGATGAACGCCATCCTCCGCCATTCACCGGTCGGCGTGATGCTGGAAGACGCCGCCGGGCGCATCGTCTACGCGAACCCCGAGGTCGAATCCATCTACAACCTGCAGGCGTCTGAGATGCCAGGACGAAAGCCTGACGAGATCTACGCCGCGGCCGGCGCAGTGGCGGGCGACGACGATGAGGTGGAGGGCACGCTGGAGCTCCACCTTCGCGACCCCGACCGGATCGTACACGTGCGGCGCGTCGTGATCCCCGGCCTCGAAGGCGAACCAGCTGGTGTTCTGACGCTGCACGAAGACGTCACCGCGCAGCGCCTCGCGCTCGAGGCCAAAGACCTGATGCTTCGGGCGATCGGGCACGAGGTGCGCAGCCCGGCAGCCGCGATGAAGAACACTCTCGCGGGGATCATGCAGTGGGACGCCACCATCGACGCCGGCGGGCGACGTGAGCTGCTGCAGGAGGCGTACGAATCCTCCGACCGGCTGCTCAGCCTTGTCGAGAGCCAGCTGATCATTGCGAAACTGGAGACACGCCACTTCGAGCCGAGCCCTGAGCGCGTCGACCTGGGTCCGGCCCTTGATGGCGTGATGGCCGTCCTTCATCACCGCTACGCGGAACGCGCCCTGGCGGTCGAGGTCAGCCTGCCCGAGGGCTTGCCGGCGGCGGCCTGCGAGCCAACTCACCTGGCCCAGGTTCTGACCAACCTGATCGGGAACGCTCTCGAGTACACGGACAAGGCGGTCCAGGTCCATGCGCGGACCGGCCAGAAGGGCTGGCTGGAGGTCACCGTCGTCGACCATGGACCGGGGCTGCCCGCCGCCAGCCTCGAGTCTCTCTTCGAGAAGACCGGCCCAGCCGGACGCAACCGTTCGCAGGGTGGGCTCGGCTTGGGGCTCTACCTCTGCCGGCTGGTCGTCGAGCGCTCATTCGGCGGGCGGATCTGGGTCGCTTCAAGCGACCGCAGCGGCACCACCTTCAAATTCATAGTGCCCTCCATCGACGCCTCAATTAAGGGCCGCACGCGAGAATCCGCCGGCACCAGCCGTTAAGCGCTTCAGGTGATCACGTCTAGCGCGAATGGCGGCGCCCCGCCGTGCCAGTAGCTGGAGGACGGCGCGCCTCCGCTGCCGGTCCGACCTGGGTCAGGGTGGGAGGCGGGATGGAGTCCATCCCGGACCACCGGCGGCACGGTCCGGCCGACGTCGAGTTCCCACCGCCCGGCGGGCCGTGGGAGCCGCTGGCGCTCAACGGCCGGCTTGTCGGCTGGGCGGAGCGCGCGGGCCTTGGCCTGGCCCGGCGCAGCGTCGAGCTCGGCCAGCAGCTGGCCGACGACCATCGCGCCTATCTGCTGACCAGGCTCGGTCACAAGCTGCGATCGGCGGTGCTCGCGCTGCAGGAGTCGGCGAGGCAGGCCGCCTTCGGCCGTCCAGAGCTCCTCGAGGCTGTGTTCGAGCAGGCCCAGGAGGTCGGGCGCAGGGCCGCGGCTGTCGAAGCGGCGGCCATACAGCCCAAGGACGGCGCGCGAGGCGTGGTCCTGGGCGCGGTGTTCAATCTGGCCTTGCCGCACGCCGACCGGAACCTGCCTTCCGAGGCGGTGGTGCTCGGTTCCGAGCCGGCGCTGGTCGAAGCCTTCTCGCGAACCCAGGAGTGGATGGGCGGCCAGAGGCTGAGCGTCGCGGCGGAGCTCGTTGGAACTTGGTGGAAGGTGAGTGTCGGCGCCAGCGGTCCGAGGAAGCCGCTGCCGGTCCCCGAGATGGGCGAGCCCCTCATCCGGCTGATCGTCGAGACGCATCTCGATGGATGGTTCGACGCGAGTCACGAGGACCGCGCCGATTTCTACCTGCCGGCCCAGCAGCCGCGTTGACGGCGGTAACGCGTGTGGTGGCCCCGAACCCGGGGCCCTACACGGGTCCAGGCACCAACACCTGGATCGTCGATGCCGGACCTGTCGTGGTGGTCATCGATCCGGGTCCTGATGACGACAACCACCTGGCGGCCATCGACCGCAAGCTCGCCGGCGCGACGGTGGGCGTGGTGCTGGTTACGCACTCCCATCCTGATCACCTACCGCTGGCGGAGCGGCTGGCCGCCACACATCGAGCGTCTGTCCGGCGCTATCCGGACCTCGGGGATGGCGACGTGGTGCGGGCGGGGCGCCTCAACCTGACGGCTCTCTACACGCCGGGTCACAGCGCCGACCATCTGTGCTTCTTGATCGCGGAGGACCGCGCTGTTTTCACCGGGGATCTGGTGCTCGGTAAAGGCAGCTCGATGGTCACCTATCCGGAAGGGAACGTCGCCGCCTATCTGCGCTCGCTCGAGAGGCTGGAGGCGTTGAAGCCGGCGATGCTGTTCCCTGGGCATTGGGATCCCGTCGCCGACGCCATGGGCAAGCTCGAGGAATATCGCAGGCACCGATTGGAGCGCGAGGCCCAGGTGCTCGCCGAGGTGCGGCGCGGCCGCGGCACCGCCCTCGAGCTCACCCGCCGGGTTTATGGATCGGAGGTGGGGGAGGACCTGATCCAGGCCGCGGAGATGACGATGCGCGCGCATCTTCAAAAGCTGGTCGATGACGGACTGGTGCAGGAAGTCGGCGGCGAGCAATTTGAAGCATTGAAATGAGGGCTTGCGGTAGTTAGAGGCCCCACCCGGTCACGCTGATAGCGGCCTCCCGCGCGATGGCGAGGACCCTAGAGGATTCAGGCGGGGAGGAGTCCCGGTCCGACTGTCCGCCAGACCTTGCGCCGGTATCGTAAGCGCGTGTCCGAATCCAAACCGGCCGTCCTTTCGCTGTCCGCGGCTGACCTCGAGGCGTGGCTGATCGCGAATGGCGCGCCCGCGTACCGACGGCGCCAGCTGTGGGGTTGGATCGCGCGCGGGGCCGCGTCTTTCGAGGAGATGCACGACATCCCAAAGCCCTTGCGTACAGCCCTCGATCGCCAGT